>JACQMB010000093.1 GCA_016203765.1 Deltaproteobacteria bacterium | reverse complement strand
GACCAGGCCGATCATCCACATCCAAAAGACGGAACCGGGGCCCCCCATTTTGATGGCGATGGCGACCCCGGCGATATTGCCCAAACCGACCGTGGCCGAAATGGCCGCCGAGAGGGCCTGATAGTGGGAGATCGAGCCGGGCTCGCCGGGCCGGTCGAAGCGGCCGGCCAGGACTTTCCAGGCGTGCCGGAAACCTCGAAGCTGAATCAGGCCGAAGCGGAACGTAAAAAAGAGACCGCCCCCCAGACACAAGATAACCACCGGCCAGTTCCAGACAAAACCGGCCGCGGACTGCAGGAGAGATTCGAACCATTTCAAAAAAGACATGGAGCTTTTTTCCAGAAAGTAACGGAACAAGTCAAGGACTTTTACTTTAAAGCATGCGCCAGCTAAAACCCAAGCCGGTGGCGACATCGGTGGTGGCGCGGGTCAGGCCGATCTGGACAAACGTGTCCAGCTGGATGTCGCCGGTGACGAGGAAGGTAAGGCCGGTGTCAAAAGTGCGTTCATCCGGCTCCGGGGATTGTACGGGGGAGGCCCCCTGGATTTCGGCGAACATTCTCAGACTCTCTGAAATAAATGGGAGGTCATGCCCCACGGCGGCCGCATAGAGAAAGCGGGCCAGACGGCCGCCGGCATCCTGTGGGACGTCAAAGCCGACGTTGGTCCCCAGCGAAAAACCAGCGGGCAGTTCCCAGTCGTTGAGCCACTTGACGGTCGGGTCGTAGCTGTTGGCCGAATAATTATTGGTGCCGGTGGGGGTGGAGAGGTGGAGCAAAAATCCCATCGAGGGGACCCAGCCGGCATTATCCAGCAGGTGGGCTTTGAGGCCAAAGGCCAAATCGTTCCATCCTTTGGAATGGGCCTGTCCGGTCTGCTTGTGAAATTGTCCCATGGGGGACTCGATCCGGAATTCCAGCCATTCGATCAAGCCAAAGCGAAGGAGGGTCGGAAAATTGTAGGCGTTCGTGGTTGTGCCTCCCCCCGCGTCGTGCTCAAAACTGAAACTTGTTTCCAACTGCAAACGGGTTTTTCCCACCGTCAAACTCGATTCGGCCGCGTCGGGCCGGTCGGTAACCAGCGGTTCTTCGGCGGCCGCGCCGGAGCTGAAGAACAGGAAAAAGATACAAAGGAATTTTTTCATTTTTTGAGGCGTCTCCTTAATATTTTCAGCGTTTCGGAACTGACGTGATGTTCCATCCCTTCGGCATCGATCTGGGCGATCTCTTCCGGAACCCCGATTTTTTTTAGAAATTGATAGACAATTTTATGGCGGCGCTTGCTCTCCATTGCCAATCTTTTCCCCCGGGGCGTCAAAAAAATGGCGCGATACGGTTTGGAGGTAATCCATTTTTCCCTTTGGAGGCGGAACAAGATTTTATGGGCCGTGACGGTGCTCACCCCAAAGCGCTTGGCCACATCCGTCAATCTTGCCTCCCCTTGTTGGTCCGCCAGGTCCTGGATCATTTCGACGTAATCTTCGGCCTTTTCCCGGTGGTGGGCGTTTCTCAATTGAGTAAATTTACGGCTCTTGACACGCATGGGTGTTTGTATTACACAACGCTCCAGTTTAGCCAAGGCTAAATTTTAGAGAAAGGGCTAAAATATGAATGAAGCCGCCGCCTGGCGCTCGACCCCCGCCCGGCCTTCGCTCGCCGAGGTTTATAAAAGCATTGAAATTCCCCAGGGCGCCTCGGTGTGGCGCAAACTCCTTGCCTTTGCGGGTCCGGGCTATCTCGTGGCCGTCGGGTACATGGATCCCGGGAACTGGGCCACCGACATCGCGGGGGGGTCGATTTTCAATTACACCCTCCTTTGCGTTATCTTGATCTCCAATATGATGGCCATGCTCCTGCAAGCCCTTTCCGCGAAATTGGGGATTGTCACCGGGAGGGACCTGGCCCAGGCCTGCCGGGATCATTATTCCAGACCGGTTGGTTATGGCCTGTGGGTCTTGTGTGAAATCGCGATCGCGGCGTGTGATCTGGCCGAGGTGATCGGTTCGGCCATCGCCCTTAACCTCCTGTTTTCCATCCCGCTGATTTGGGGCGTTTGCATCACGGCGGGGGATGTCTTGATCCTGCTCCTGTTGCAAAACAAGGGGTTTCGTTATGTTGAGTGTTTGGTGATCTCGCTGGTCGTGATCATCGGGGGATCTTTTTTGGCGGAAATTATCTTTTCCAAACCGGATCTCGGCGGGGTTTTGCGTGGTTTCGTTCCCAACCCGGAAATCCTGCGCAATCCGGCAATGCTCTACATTGCCATCGGAATCTTGGGGGCCACCGTGATGCCGCACAATTTGTACCTCCATTCCTCCATTGTCCAAACGCGCAATTACCCCGAGACCGACGAAGGGAAAAAGATGGCGATTAAATACGCCACCGTCGATTCCACCCTCGCCCTGTTTTTTGCCCTCTTTATCAATGCCGCCATCCTCATTGTCTCCGCCGGCGTTTTTTACAAGCATGGTTACCATGAGGTGCAGGGAATTGAAAAGGCCTACGAGTTGCTTACGCCCCTGATGGGCGTTCCGATTGCCAGCCTTCTGTTTGCGCTGGCCCTGCTGGCCTCGGGGCAAAACTCCACGCTCACCGGGACGCTGGCCGGACAGATTGTCATGGAGGGGTTTCTCAATCTTCGCATTCCGCCGGTGGTCCGGCGGTTGATTACCCGTCTGATTGCCATTATCCCGGCCGTCATTGTCACGGCCCTCTACGGGGTGAAGGGGACCGGCCAGCTTTTGATCTTGAGTCAGGTAATTTTAAGCCTGCAACTCTCTTTCGCGGTATTCCCCTTGGTGCAATTTACCAGTTCTCGTGCTAAAATGGGCCCCTTCGTGAACGGTTGGATGATCAAGACAGTGAGTTACGGTATTGCCCTGTTCATTGCTTTATTGAACGGATGGCTTTTGGTTCAGACATTTCGTGAGTGGTTTTCTTAACGGAGGCGGTTGTTAAATGTACCGGCGTATCCTGGTCACTTTGGATCACAGCGGGGCGGATGAGGTCATTGTGCGCCACATCGAGCAGTTGCACACTTATCTTCACAGCGAGGTTGTTTTACTGCACGTCGCGGACGGATGGGCGGCTCGCTATCACGAGGATCTCCAACTAAAAGATTCCGAGGAAATCAGGGAAGACCGCGCCTATCTTAAACAAATGGCCGACCGGCTTGGGCAAAAGGGAATCAAGGTATCTTCTCATCTGGCGATGGGCGACCCCGCCGATGAGATTGTTAAATTCGCCAAAGAACATCAGTGCGATCTCATCGCCATGTCAACCCATGGACACCGGTTCCTCTCGGACCTCATTCATGGGGCCACGGCGACCAAGGTCCGGCACCAGGTCGACATCCCCGTTTTGCTGTTGAGGGCCCCCAAGGCGTAGGGAGGTCCGGCGTTTGAAGACCCAGATCAGCAATGTCAGCAAAATAAAGGCCGAGCCCAGGATCGTCCGCCCATCCATTTTTTCCTTTAGTAAAACAACCGCCAGAGCGCTTCCCAAAATCGGTTGGAGGAAAAGGGAGAGGGCGATCTGATTGACCGGAATCCGTTGGATGAGGGAAAACCAGACCCAGTAACAAAAGACCGAACAAAAAAATCCGAGCCAGACCAGATTCAGCCAGCCCGCCGGTGATATTTGCGTGAGGGTCGAAAAACCCAACAGCGGAAAATTGCCCAAAAGATTGGCGGTAAAACCGGCCAGGATCATCCAGGCAATGAGCCGGAGGGGGGAGTGTCTTTGGGTCAGATGTCTGGAGGTGATCGAACAGGCCCCTTCACACAGGAGGGAGATCAAAAAGAGGGAATCTCCCCACAGCCGGAACCATTGCAGAGTGCCGCCGCTCCCTTTTCCCAAAGACATGATGAGGACACCGAGGATGGCCAGCCCAAAGGTGAGGAGGGTAAAGGGATGCATCCGCTCCCGCAAAAAATAGACGGCGAGGAGGGCGGAAACGAGGGGCTCAAAGGCGACCATGACCGAGACATCGACGGCATAGGTATAGGTGAGGGCCTTCAGTTGAAAATAAGGGGAACCGCTAAAATTCAGGACCCCCACCCCCAGGATCAACAGCCATTCTTTCCGTGAAAATTTTTGTTTAAACCCGTATTGGCCAGCCAGCAGGAAGAAGAGGACTGCGATGCCGTAGCGCAGGATCAAAATCAGGCCGGGGGTCATCTCGGCCAGCGCCATTTTTTGGGAGACATACGCAGAGGCCCAGACGACTTGGATCAAAAGCTATAGCGTCAATTTCATGTCGCTGAAGGGTTAATCGAGACCCGCCCCAGGGTCCATT
>JACQMB010000092.1 GCA_016203765.1 Deltaproteobacteria bacterium | reverse complement strand
GCTCCCCATCTGAAAGTAGACCTGGAAGCCTTGCAGTCGTTTAAATCGGGCCAGGACATCGGCGCCGATTTTTTCATAAGCCGTTCCGATATGAGGGAGATTGTTGACGTAGTCGATGGCGGTGGTGAGGTAGAATTTTTTCATGCCGCCTGCAATGTAAACAAAAGATTCTCGACGAGCAATCTTTTATTGGCGTACGTGTCCAGAAGATGGAGGGCTTGGCCGACGGCCTGCCACTGGCGGGCCCGACGCTCGATTTCCGATTGCGCCTCGGCGGCCATCAATTTTTGATGGGCCAGATGGCCGAAGGCGCCCAGGATAAACGGGAGTTGCTCTTCTTCCTCTGCGCAGGCCTCGCTGAACTGAAATAGAAGAGAGGGGGCGGGGCCGGCCTCCAGTTTTTCCCAGCAGGCCTTTGCTTTTTCAAATAAATTCAGATCCCAGCTTAAGGCCCGGGCGGCACTCCCCTGGGAAAGAGCCGTGCGCAGGTCCGCCTCCGTTTTGGCAAAGCCCGCGGCAGACAGAATTTTTTGAAGGATCTCCCCGGAAAGCGGTTGAAAATCAAGCCGCCGGCAGCGGGAGCGGATGGTGGGGAGGAGCAGGCTCGCCTTGGAAGTGATGAGAATAAAAAAGGTCTCCGCCGGCGGTTCCTCCAGAATTTTTAAAAGGGCGTTGGCCCCGGCCGTGGTCATAGCCTCGGCCGGATCGATCAGAAAGACTTTGGAGCGCCCCTCCAGGGGGTGCAGGCAGGCCTTTTGTTTCATCTCCCGGAGGGTGTCGATCTTGATCGCCTTCCCCTCCGGCTCAATCAACAAACAATCGGGATGAATATTTTTTTCGATTTTTTGGCAGGCAAGACAATCTTCGCAAGGAATGCCGGTTCGGGCTTCGCAATTCAGGGCTTGCGCCAGGCCGACGGCCGTTTTTCTCTTGCCGATCCCCTCCGGTCCGCAAAAAAGAAAGGCGTGCGGAATTTGGCCGCCGCTTAAAACTTTTTTGAGCTGCGCGACTTGCTTGTCGTGCCCCAAAATTTTAGACCACATGGTTAAAGAATCCTCATCACTTCTTCGGCGATTTTCTCATGGATCGCATGGACCTCGGCCAGCGCATCGATCACCTTTACGCGCTGGGGTTCCGTCTTGGCAATCTTTAAATACCCCTGCCGGACCCGTTCGTGAAAATCGATTTTTTCCTGCTCGAAACGGTCGAGGTTGGCCAGCCCCGGGATTTCCGGTTCTCGCTCCTGAACGCGCTGCAGGCCCATTTCCACCGGACAGTCGAGAAGAATCGTCAGGTCGGGTTTTAAATTGCCGGTGGCCAGCTGGTGGACGGCCTTCAAAAATTTGGCATCGATGTGCCGTGCGGCACCCTGGTAAGCGGTCGTCGCATCCGAGTAACGGTCGCACAAAATAATTTTGCCCGTCTCTTTGGCGGGCGCGATGACCTCCTGAACGTGCTGACAACGGGCCGCGGCATACAAAAGGAGCTCGGTGACCGGTGTCATGTTTTTAAACTCGGTGTTCAGAAGGACCCGGCGGATTTTCTCCCCGATCGGGGTTCCACCCGGCTCGCGGGTGGTGACCACTTCATGGCCGCGCAGTTTGAGATAGTCGGCCAGGATGCGGATTTGGGTCGATTTTCCGGAGCCCTCGATTCCTTCGAAAGTGATGAATTGACCAGTCATTCCCTTGAGACTGCCTACTGGAGACCGGCCGAAATATCAAGGATTTTCACGGGTTACAAATTATTCCGGAATGACGCAACTTTGGGGTACCTGCCCGCCGATAATTACAATAGAATAGAGGTTAAGGTATGCCTAAACCGGTATCTAACAATTATGTGTCTTTGCTGGAACCCTATTCGGGGCGGATTGCCGATCTTTCGGAATCGTCCCCGAAAGGTTCTAAAAAAAAGGCAAGGGAAACGGCAAAAACTGAAAACCCGCAAGATGCTTTTATTCGAGAAGGCGATGAAGATATCAAACAACAATATCTGAGATTGAAATCTCTCTTAGGCTAAAGATCCATCAAAAAATAGATCAAGGTTCTCACCGGTGTCCCCGTGGCCCCCACCATCGGGTGATAGCTGGTCGGTTCATCGGCCCAGGCGGTGGAGGCGATATCCATGTGGACCCACTTGTTGTTTTGGACGAATTCTTCCAGAAAAAGGGCGCCGGAAATGGTGGAGGCCTTGGTCCCGCTGCCGGAATTTTTCAGATCGGCCGGTCCTTTGAGATAACCCTTTTTGTAATCTTGAACGATCGGGAGCTCCCAGGCCGGCTCTCCGGCTTTTTTTCCGGCCGCCAAAAGCCGCGCCGTCAACCGTTTGTCATTTCCCAAAACAGAGGTGACCAGTTCGCCCACGGCATAGGCGGTGCCGCCGGTCAACGTGGCCATGTCGATCATGTAGGTCGGCTTCGACTCGCAGGCAAAATCGAGCGCGTCGGCCAGGGCCAGTCTCCCTTCGGCGTCGGTGTTGACGATCTCAACGGTCTTTCCCGACCGTGTGGTGAGGATGTCGCTCGGACGATAGGCATTGCCCGCCGGCATATTTTCGGCGGCCGGAATAAAACCCTCGACCGCCACCTTCGGTTGGACCCGGGCCAGGGCATCAAAAGCCCCCAGGACGGCGGCGGCCCCGGCCATATCCATTTTCATCAATTCCTGCTCGCGTGTTTTGATATTGAGGCCACCGCTGTCGAAGGTGATGCCTTTGCCAATCAACGCCACCTTGGTTTTAGGCTTTCCAGAAGGATTATATTTTAAATGAATGAAGGCCGGCGGCGTGGCGGAGCCTTGAGCAACCGCCAACAGGGCCCCCATTTTTTGTTTTAGGATTTCCGCGGCGCCCAGCACAGTCACGGAAATGTTTTTGTGCTTTTTTGCCAGGGCCAAAGCCTGCCGTCCCAGGACCGACGGCGTGAGATGATTGGGGGGGAGATTGGTCAGGTCGCGTGCTAGTTCTACCCCCCCGACAATGGCTTGAGCCTCCTCGGAGGCTTTTTGCAGGCGGGCCGTTTTTCCCCGCCCATAAAACCAAACCGTCTGCAGGGTATTTTTTTTCTTCTTATCCTCTTTGGTTTTGAATCGGATGAATTGATACGCCGCCAGCCCGCACCCCTCCACGAAGGCGCGTAATCGCGCCTCGGGCGGGACACCCTTGATCCCCCCCGTCTCGAGAATGCCGCCCGCCGAACGGGCCCGGAGTCGATTGGCCTCTTGGCAGATGCGGCCTCCAAGGCGGCGGATCGACTCCGCCGAAAAATCTTTTTGGGGGCCCAGGCCCGCCACCAAAACGTATTTCGGTTTTATTTTTTGGAAGGTGGGGACACAAAGAATTTCTCCCTCTTTTCCTTCAAAGTTTTGGTCTTGCATCAGGCGGGAGAGATTGCCGTCCAAATATTTATCAAAGACGATTCCCCCGTCCGGGCCTCTTAATCCCTCCTTCTCAAAGGAGGTTGCGAAAACCAGGTCGACCGGAATTTTTTCCAGCGGTTGTTGAGTAAACTTGAAATCCATTTTTAAGGGTTGTTCTTAAACAGAAGTTTCGGTAAAGTCAATAAGAGGCCTATGGCATTTGATTTTTTAAAAAAGGGAATGGACGCCCTGATCGGGCAGGCGAAGAGGGCCAAAAAAACGGTCGAGGTCCGGGGGGGGCCGACCCCCATCCTCTCCCTCGAATCACGCCTGGCCATCCCCAAAATGAAGGGGTTGATTGAACGGATGGGGGAGCGCTTTGTCCCCCCCGCGCTTCCTTCGCTGCAGGAAAAAACCGTTCTGGAATGGGGGGAGTGGCCGTTGCACTTCAAAAATCCGATTCAAGCCAAAAAGCCCAAATTGTTTTACGGCGTGATCGTCGGCAATTCTCATCAAACAAAAGTTTTGCAGTCGGAGTCCCCGTATCTTATTCAAGCAAATTTTAAATCCATTCCTTTTGAAAGCGGGTTTTTCGATTGTGTCCTCTGCCGCCTGGCCACGCCGGCGCAGGGGGATGTGATCAGTCTCTTTAAGGAATTGGGGCGGGTCTTGGCTCCGGAGGGGTGTGCGCTGGTTTTGGATTTTCACCCCTTTGGGTTGTATGCCAAGTCGGGGGCGGTCCGCCTCCGTTCGGTGCAGGCCACCATCCGAGGTCTGGAGGACTATTATAAAATGTGCCGGATGGCCGGTTTGCAAATTACGGAGGTTCGCGAGGGATTTTTTGATGATACCCTTCGCAATCAATTTGTCACTCCCCAGGAGATGAGCGTTTTTCGGGAAATTAAGGGGACACCGCTGGTTTTGTTTTTAAAAATGATTAAACTTCGACCGTCGGTCCACGGTCCGCGTTCCCCGGTCTAGGCCTATGAGCTTTGAAAAAAAACTGGAAGAACTCTTTGTGGAGTTGCCCGAGACCCCCCGGCCCCCCCACGGCGTGGTCCCCGCCGTTCAGGAAGGGAAAATCTTGTATGTGGGCCAGTGCCTCCCCTTTTCGGCGGGAAAAATTGTACACAAAGGGAGGGTGGGGATTGAGGTTTCCCTGGATCAGGCCCGCATGGCCGCGCGGCATGCCCTATTGATCGGCCTCAGTGCGATTCGGGGGGAAATGGGTTCTTTAAACAAGGTAAGGCAGTTTGTTCAGATGACCGGTTTTGTGGCCGGCGGCGGCGAGTTTCAGGAACACGACCGCGTTTTGGATCAGGCCTCCAAATTGTTGACGGATATCTTCGGGAATGCGGGGAAACACACCCGCGTGGCCGTTGGGGTGAATCAATTGCCGCAGAACGCGTGCGTCTCCCTTTCCCTCATTGTGGCCGTTCAGTAACCGGTCCCCAGTCCCTGGTCCCTAGGGCGTGTCGTCAGTATTTATATTCGCTCGACAATTTGTCGTCGAAGGCTTCCGCGCATTGGTCTCGCGGGCACAGGTCCGTGCTGGGGTGTTCCCCAGCACGGCCTTCTCGCTCGGCCGGCCGATCGATTGGATCCCCCGACCGGTTCGGCCGGCCTCCGCGAGGTCCCGCG
>JACQMB010000014.1 GCA_016203765.1 Deltaproteobacteria bacterium | reverse complement strand
GGTCCGTGGGGGTGGCTGCACTTTCTGCGCCTTCCCTCCGCCTACTCGTCACGAAAATTTGTTTGGTTGCTAAGAACAAAATTTGGTGATTTTCCTTCGTCAATCCCCAAATTTTGCAACCAATACAAATTTTCGCTCCACATTACGGATCCGGGCTATACGGCGCTTTAGGTCGCAACACCCAGCCCTTCTCCCCTCGTGCTATTGCTGTAGCACAACTCTCGCTCATCATGCTTATGACTGCTATCCAAGAAATTAGTGAGTGTGCTCAGTGAGCGAGGGTTTAAAATTCGTCCGGGGCCGGCGGGCCTTTTTGGGGCGGGGGCGGGGGGAGTTTGGTAATCATATCCCCCTTTTGTTCCAGGGCGGTCAGTTTCCCTTTGGCCTGGGCGGCCTCTTCAGTGGTTGGATACTCGCTGACCAATTTTTTGTAAAAGACCTTGGCCTCTTCGGGCATTTGCAGTTGCAGGAAGGCGTCGCCCTGTTTGAGGATCGCTGGCGGGGTCTTGTTTGATTTCGGATATTTTTCGGCGAATTTTTGAAAATCCTTGATCGCCTGGGAAAAATCGCGCAGGGCGAAGCGGCACTCGGCCGTCCAAAATTGCGCCTCGCCCACGGAGGGGCTTTTCGGGTATTGGGTGATGAATTGTTGAAAGGCCGGGATGGCCTTGTCGTACTGGACCTCTCGAATCAGATCGAGGGCGGCCTGGAATTTTTTTCCCTCCTCCGCCAGCTTGGGGGCGACACCCGCCACCGTCCGATTTAAAATATCCTGAAAGAGTTCAACCCTCCCCTCCAGGGCTTTCAGGCGCATCTCCAGGTCCCGGTAGTTCCGGCCTGAATTCTCCTCGATCTGTTTGATTTGGACGGTTTGGGTCTCGGCGGCCCCTTGCACGCCTTGCAGGTTTGCCTCCAGCCGCTCCAACTGGGCGCCGAACTCAGCCAGCCTGGTTCCGGAATCCTGGGCATACACCCCCGCCCACGGAAGGAATAAAGCTATCAGGAAAGTGATGCGCAAGGCTTTTTACTTCGGCATGAACTCGGCCCGGCGGTTTTTCCACCAGCAGTTCTCGTCGTGGCAGTTCGCCATGGCCCGTTCCTCGCCGTAACTGACGGTGGAGAGGCGGCCGGCTGAAATGCCGGAATTGACGAGATAATTCTTGGCCGAATTGGCGCGGCGGTCGCCGAGGGCGATATTGTATTCGCTGGTCCCCCGCTCGTCGCAGTGCCCCTCGACCACCATATTCTTACCCTGACGGGTCCGCAACCACTCGGCATTGGCCTTCAGGACCGGCTCAAATTCCGGTTTAATGAAGGATTTGTCGAAGTCGAAGTGGATCCGTTCCAGCCCCTTAGCGGATGGCCGGGTGGTCTGCTGGGCGCATCCCGCAACCAAGAGACCCGCTACCGCGAGGGCTAAAAATAAATGGGTTGTTTTCATCGGACTCCTCCTTTTAAGGGAAAATTTAGCGGGAATTTACGGAAGGGCCCGGTGAAAGTCAAGGAGAGATTGAATTCCTTGCCAAAGCCGGCCGGGATGGTATAGTTCCCCTCGTGTCGTATAAAAGAATTGCCATCGCCGACCGCTCCGTCCTGGCCCACAATGTCTATGAAACCCTGCTCAAACCGGAAGGATACAGCCTGTTTCCCTATCAAACCCTCAAGGAGCTGAAGGAGCACCTCCATTTTGACTGGGGGATTCAACTTTTATTGGTCAGCTCCAATACCTTTGGAAAATATTTTGATCAGCATTATAAATGGTTTCTGAAGGAAAAGGGGCCGTGCCGTACGGCAAAAATTTTTTTGTGTGAAACCGGCGAGAAAAAATGGGCCGGCGCACTGAAAAAACTGCCGAAAAGCCAAATCGTATGGAAACCTTTTTATCCGCCGGAGCTGGAAGAAAAAATAAGCCGGATCGCCGGTTGAACGTGCGGCGCACCTGGCGCTCCAAAATCATCTTTGAAGATGAATTCGGGCGGGGGTTGATCTATCTTTATTCCAGGGATATCAGTTTGGGGGGGCTCTTTTTGGAAAACCCGCCTCCGCTCAAAATGGGGGCCCAGCTTTTGCTCTCCATTCTGCTGCCGGGAAGGAGGCGGCCGTTAAAAGTTACCGGCCAGGTGGTCCGTTTTGTGGAGCATGAGATGGGTGCCAGAGTGCGATGCGGCCTGGGGGTCCGTTTTGTGGACATGGATCCGGAAGTGCTCAAACACTTATCCTCTTTCGTTAACTCGTAGGATTATCTCTTCGGTTCGTACGCTTTCAGTTTTCTCTCCAGGGCCTCGATTTTGGATTTCAACTGGCGAATCTCGCTGGCCACGGTGGGAATGCTTTGCACGCTCTCCACGGTCGGTTTGATCTGTTTGTCGACAAACGTCCGGACCCGTTTGAATTCATCCTGGACAATTCCCTTTAACACCTCGCCCCCCGACTGGATAATCTGCTTGAAGGTGTTGATCGGAAGGAGTCCTTTCTGTTTCCTTTCCGCCTCCAGGATGATCTGGGCCAGGGTGACCGAGGTGAGGTCTTCCTTGGTGGCATTGTCGATGATTTGCACATCCTCCCCCTGCTTGATCATGTCCCGGATATCCTCCAGCGTGACATAGCAGCTGTCCTCCGTGTCGTAGAGTTTGCGGTTTTGATAGCGTTTAATCACCTTTGGCATCTCTTTTCCTCCAATTGAAAATTTTCCCGCGGGGAACGAAAATAATCAAACCGATGATCAGCGTGAGGATCAGTTCCTTCAAGCCGAAACCATGAAGCCATTCCCCCCATGCGGGCATGCCTCCATTCCTAACGCTTCGGCTATTCTTGTCAAGCCTTCCCGTTAACGTAACGCGTTAAGAAATTTGTTGCCGCTGAAATAATTGACGGGGGTTTGGTTTTTGTCTTTAAAATGGAGATAAAGCAAAAGGACATTCACGTGGGCGACGACGCCAATCAAGGCCACGGCCGGCCACAGAAGAAGCGCGGAGCCGGTGAAAAAACCGATCCCGGAAGTCAGCGCCATGGCATAAGAGGCGGGGATCATCCCTTTTTTGAACTGGAGTTCGATCCCCTCGTAGCGCCGGGCCTGTTTATGCCAGCGGACGGTGGCGCAAAGACGCAGAAAAAGATATTCGAAGAGATAAAGACCAAAGAAAATTTTTGTGAACCCCCCCGGCGGGTTTTGCAGGAGCTGGTAGAACCATCCGGCCGTAAAGACAACGCCGAGCATCTCCATCAGAACCACCATCTTACTAAATCGGTTAAAAAAGAACTTCAACATGGTCATTGATCCCCGATCCCTAGGGCTTGCCGTTGCAAGCTCTGGAACGGGAGTGGCGAGAAGTACCCGCGCGCAGGGGTGTTGCGGGATTTAGCGGGAGATTCCGGGAAGGATTTTTGATGGTCCGGGCTTGTCGCAACGGAGCGTTGCTCCCTAGCGGGATCCCGCAACACCCGAGCGCGGGGGAATCTTCGAGCCCCTCCTAGTCCAGAGCTTGCCAACGACAATCTATTTTCCCAGTTCATGGACGACACGCCCTAGTCCCTGCCGTGCCCTGAGCTTGTCGAAGGGGTCCCTAGTCCCTGCTCCTCCAAGATCGACTTGATATCCTCCATCCGCCTCAGGCGCAGGAACTCAATGTTTTTTTCGTTGGCCAAAAGCCATTGCATGTTGTTCTTCAAGGGGGGCGGCACCTCGAGGGGGTTTTGGGGGTTTTGAATTTTCCCTTCCAGGCGGTCCAGTTTTTTCCAGCGCCGGTAGCGCGCCTCGATTTCGGTTTCGCATTCTTTGGCAATCTCTGCGTGGAGTCCGCCGGGGATCATTTTGCTCAGGCGCTGTGCCACCTCGTCCCGGTTGGGAAGCTTAAACAGCGGGGGAAGGTCCATCAGGGCGGCCTCCATTTCGGCCAAGGCCGCCGCCGTGGGATTTTTTTCGGTATTATTTTTTTCGGCAAACAGGACTTTTCCTTCCTGGTTTTTCCCCGGGTTGGACCCCCAAAGACCGAACCAGTTTAAGACGGTGGGGTAAAGATCCATGCTCCTCGCCTCGCCGAACCGTCCCGTCGGAATGCCGGGGCCGGCAATCCAGAGGGGGATGCGCATGTCATCGTCGGTCAGAGAGCCGTGCGTCCCGGCCTTGGCGGTTCGAAAACTGTAGGCCCCCTCCGCCGCCACCAGGATGTCACCGGCGCGCGGGTCCATGAAGAGGTGGCTCAACTCGATCGGCGCCACGGCTTTTTCCAACCAAGCCTCGGCCGGATACGGCTTGCCGTCCAACAGATTTTCAAGTTGAAGGTCGGCCGCCAGGTCCAAAGGGTCTTGTCCTTTATAAAGGTAGGAATAAAACTTTTTTCCCCCGATCGTCAGCTGGGTGATGATCCCTTCGCCGGCGGCGTTATAAATGCGCACCCGGTCAAAATCATCCCGCACGGCGATCCAGTCGACCCCCTCGTTTTTGATCAGGGTGCCGATCAGATCGATGGGACCCTGTTTGGCGGGGTAGTGACGCAAGCGGTGGAGGTCGGGGATATCCTCCCAGCCGTCGCTGCCGGCCAGATAGATGAAGGCCGAGGAAACCCCGCGATTGGTCAGGTAGATTTTGTCCGAAGGGCGCAGTCCCTTTTTCCATAAATAATCCCGAAGCTCCAGTTCCTTGCCGGTGGGGTGCATGCCGTGATCACTGGTGACGATGAGATAGGTTTTGTCGGCGATCTTTTTTTGCCTTAACGTTTCGACGAACCCGGCGAAGAGATGGTCAAATTGTTGAAGGACCAGCCGGACCTCTTCGGAATGGGGGCCCTCGGAGTGACCGTAAAAATCGGTTCCGTAAAGTCCCACCAGGGTGTAGCGCGGGATTTTATTTTCGGACTTCGAAAAAAGTTTCCCCAGTTCGCGCATTGCCAGGCGATTCAGGTTGAAACCATCCTTGGCGACCAGGCCGGAAAAAAGGCCGCGAACCGGAAATTTTTTGGGATGGGTGTAGACGGCCCCGCGGTGAAAAGGGGTATAGAGGGCCGCCGTGGGAGCGGGATGGAGTATTTCAAAAAGGGTGAGGGGGCTGTTGAGTTCCGTTTCCTCCGAGTTGTGAAGCGCGAGACGGTTGAGCAGGTCTTGATTGACCCGGTCGTGGCCGTTGGGGGTGAGGTAGCCCACCACCTTCTGTTGGGTTCGGTCAAACCATTCCAAAAAAAAGACCCCCGAATGGCCGGCGCTCAAACCGGTAGCAAAGCTGATGTAGCCGGGGGATGAGACGGTGGGAAAGGTCGTGCGGGCTTTTTCAAAAATAGCCCCTTCTTCCAGAAAATATTTTTTGAGATTCGGCAGGCGGCCGGATCGTACCTCCTCGGTCAGGACTTCGCGGTGGACCCCGTCGAGGACGAATTGGATCACATAGATGTCCTCGAGAGCGAGGGCAGGACTACGGACTACGGACCACGGACCGAGGACTAACAGCAGGAAGAGGAGGGGACGTTTGAAAAATCGCACGGGGGAAAAGCAGTATACAGAAGCCGTTGCAAAGTCAACCTCCATTCGATAAGAAGCGTGGCATGGCCGCAGAAATGGAAGGTCTCTACACGATCGCCGACAATACCTTTCGGCCGGAGATTTCCCATGTCGAACTGGCACAGGCCTATCTCAAAGGGGGAGCGGGGATCGTGCAGTTGAGGATGAAGAGGGACTACGGACCACGGACTACGGACTACGGACCGGTCCACGGTCCAATTTTAGATATCGCGAAAAAAATTATGAAACTTAAGTCACGATACAACTTACTGTTTATCATCAACGACTACGTTGCGATCGCCCAAGAGATCGGTGCCGACGGGGTGCACGTGGGGGCCGACGATATGTCGGTGGCGAAGGCGCGCTCGCTCGTGGGCGATAAAATGCTGATCGGCTATTCGGCCCATTCTTTGGAAGAGGCGGTGGCCGCCGAAAAGGCCGGGGCTGATTACGTCGCCTTCGGCGCGATTTTTCCGACAAAGACAAAGGGCCCCGGCCACCCGGTGCAGGGTTTTGAAAAATTGCGCGTGGTTGTTGAGACGTTGCGCGTGCCGGTGGTGGCGATCGGGGGGATTAACCAAAAAAATCTCAGCTCGGTTTTGGAGACCGGCGTGTCGGCCATTACCATGATTAGTGCTTTGACAGAAAATTGTGATGTCATTGCGAGCGTAAGCGAAGCAATCCAGTTGCTTCAACGGGATTGCTTCGGCCTTCGGCCTCGCAATGACAACGTTTTTTTATGAAACACGTCCTCGTCATCGCCGGCTCCGATCCCTCCGGAGGTGCCGGGGTGAAGGCCGTCCTCACCACGTTGAAAGATTTTGGGGTGCCGGCCCTCTTTGCCATCACGGCCCTGACGGCGCAAAATGAACAAAAAGTTTTGCAGATTCATCCGACACCCGTGGACGTTTTGACCCAGCAGTTGTCGGCGGCTTGCGAGGGGAAAGAAATCGGGGCCTGCAAAATCGGGATGGTGGCGGAGCGGGCTAATGTGAGGGCACTCGTCTGGTTTCTGGGTTTTAAAAAATTCCCCCATGTCGTTATCGACCCGATCCTTCATTCTTCCAGCGGGGCGCCGCTGTTGGAAAAAAAGGCCTTTTCCTTTTTTCGCAATCAACTCTTGCCCCTGGCGACCGTGGTCACCCCCAACCTGCCGGAGGCCTCCAACTTTGTCGGCTCGCGCATCTATAATGAGGCGACCCAAAAAGAGGCGGCCAAAAAGATTTATGAAGAGGTTCATGCCTTGCGGGAAGGGCGATTTCCACAAAAACCGCTGGCGATTATTATCAAGGGAGGTCACCACGACAAAGAGGCCACCGACATTTTGTATGACGGGAAGGATTTTGAAATTTTTCGCGCCGCCAAAATCCCCGGCCGCTCCCCCCGCGGCACCGGTTGCCGTTTTTCCTCCGCGATCGCGGCGGGGCTGGCGAGGGGCGAACCGTTGAGAGAGGCGGTGCAAAGGGCCAAGGCCTATCTCATCGCTTATATTCAACATCCCTAATGTTTATGTTATTTTAAACGGGTCATGGTTCGATTCCATAAACGGAACGGCATCGTCGCCTGCGGGCACCCTTTGACCGCGGAGGCCGGGGCGCGGATGTTTCAAAACGGCGGCAACGCCGTGGATGCCGCCGTGGCGGCCGCCTTTGCCAGTTGTGTCTGCGAGGCGACCCTGACCGGTCTGTGGGGGGGCGGGTTTGCCCTGGTTTTTTCGGCCCCCACCCGCAGCGCCAACCTTTTTGATTTTTTTGTCAACATGCCGGGGCTGGGAAAACAATGGTCGCGGGACGGGCTCGATTTCAAGGGGATACAGGCCGATTTCCGGGGCGCCCTTCAGGAATTTCACATCGGGCGGGCCTCGGTCGGCGTCCCCGGAAACGTTTTGGGGTTTTATCATCTGCACAAGGTTTACGGCGCGCTTCCCTTCGGGGAAGTTTTGGCCCCGGCGATCGCATTCGCCAAAAACGGTTTTCCGGTCACCAAAAACCAGGCCTTCGTTTCCCAAATTTTAAAACCGTTTTTGACCGACACCCCCGGGGCGCGCCAGGTTTTTGCCCCGAAGGGAGCCTTGTTGAGTGCCGGCGAAAAACTGCACATCCCGCAGTTGGCAACAACCCTCGAGGCCCTCGCGCGAGAAGGCCCCCGGCTTTTTTATCAGGGGGAACTGGGTCAAAAAATGGCCGCCTTTTTTCAAGACGGCGGCCTGATCACGCAAAAAGACCTGGATGCTTATCGTGTGATGGTGCGCAAGCCGTTGAAGACAATTTACCGCGGCGAGACTATTTTGATGAACCCCAAACCCTCCTCGGGGGGAAATCTGATCGCCTATTCCCTGAAACTTTTGGAGGCCCGCTCTTTTCGGCGGCAATCTTTTGCCTCGGCCGATTTTTTAAAAATTTTGATTGAGGTGATGCGCCAGACCAATCAGACGCGGGGTGAAAAAGAGAAGCGCAACCCCAACCTGCTGGGCTCGACCACCCATATCAGCGTGATGGATGAGGCGGGAAACGCGGTGGGGATCACCACCAGCCACGGCTCCGGCGCGGGGATCGCCGTTCCCGGCTTGGGCCTTCCCTTCAATAACATGTTGGGCGAAGAAGATTTAAACCCGCTCGGGTTTTTCCAAATGCCGGCGGGGGTCCGTTTCAGTTCGATGATGTGTCCCGTCATGGCGGTCAAACGGGGCCGGCCGCGCCTCGTTTTGGGAAGCGGCGGTTCCAACCGCCTCCGCACCGCCATTTTACAGGCCCTCGTCAAACGGATCAATTTCAAAATGCCGTTGAAGAAGGCGGTCGAGGGAGTGCGCATTCATTGGGAGGCCGATCTGCTCAACGTGGAGCCCGGCCTGCCCCAAAAAACGGTCCAAGCCCTGCTGGACTTTCATCCGAAGAGCGTTTTATGGAAAGATCGAAACTTCTTTTTTGGCGGGGTCCATGCCGTGGAACGGAAACGCAACCGCCTGAACGGCGCCGGGGACCCGAGGCGGGGGGGAGTGGTCCGAAAAGTCGTCTAATTCCCGTTATCGATAAACCTTGCAAATTCCGCCGGTTTTTGAGTAGAACCGCACAACATGACCTTCTCGGTACCCCTTATTTTTCAAGGCCCGGCGCTTGTTAATCCCGTGTTGGCGGCGGGGGTCTTCATGGAAACGGATCCTTGGGACGCTCAGCCAAGCCTGTCGGCCATTCAGGAATCGCTGAAACAGGATAAGCCGAATAATCCGGCGGTTCGCACTTTAATCCGCAGCATAGATCTATTCGACGAAGCCCTGGAAAAAGAAAGATTAGACGAAGCCGGCGACCGGTTACACCGGTTGATCGATGGATTGCTGCGAGTGATCCCCCCTGATCGGTGGATTCGGGCCACAAGCCGGATCAGCGCGCCGCACAAAATTATGTTGTTTGGGAGTTATGAAAGTTCGGGAGAGGGGGAACGGATTTCACCTCCTCAGGAAGAGCCGCGCCTGGCAACATTGCCCCAAAACCCTGGCGGCATGGCTTCGGCCTTGCCGAATCTTGCCCCCGCCTCTCCGGCCGTTCAATCGGAAAGACCGGCAATGGGGGGATTGCAGGGGGCGGGCGATTTTGAATCGGCCGGGGATTATTCCATGAGGAGGGGTGAGATTCAAATGCGTCTCGACAAATTTGAGGAGGCGGCTGTCCAATTCGCCCGCGCCTACGACCATTATCGGAAAGGGGAATTGAAAGAGAAAATGGATCGGGCTTTGGAGGCGAGGCGTGTCGCCCTTAATTATGTGGCCATTCCGCAGGAGGGAGAGGCCGCTCGCCTCAGGGAAATGATACGGGTCTATACGCGCCTGATCCGCAGGCATCATCAATGGAAGGAGCCCGTCTGGGAGGCCCATGCCATGGTGGAGAGGGGGGAAGCCTGGTTGACATTGGGAAAGGGCGAACTGGCCCGGCGTTCCTTTGCCAAGGCCTCTGCCCTGTTCGCGCGCGCGGGAGAACTCTATTCGGCGGGGGGTGCCCTGGAGAGGGTGGCGGTCGCCTTGGTCGGGATGGAGAGGGATTTGGGCGAAGTCGCGGACGTTTTTTTGCAGGCCGGACGACTCTTGGAAAAGGGGGGATACCTCCCGCGGGCAGTCGGCGATTACCGGGAAGCCCTTCGTATTTTTATCCGGCTGGAACGGTGGGAGGAGGTGGAACGGCTGGCGGCCCGGTTGGCGGCCCATGGAGCGGAAAACAGGGAAGACCCGGAAGCGTTGGGAGAGGCCCAGATGATCAGGGCCTATGCCTTTGAAAAGATGGGGGACCTGGAGATGGCCTGGAATTTATACCTGCATGCGGAGCGTGCCTTCGTGAATGCGGATTTTATCCGGGTAACCGCCATCCTTGGATTTTTGCATGGCGTGTGCACAAAACAGGGAATGCTTTTCAAGGCGGGCAGGGTTTGGGAGGAGGCCCGCAGAGTCTCGAAAAAAATTTTGGGAGAGAGCGGATCCGAACCGATCTATTTCGCCATGGGAAAAGCCCTCCTGTCGATGGGGGTGTTTGGGGAAGCGCTCCCTTTACTGTGGAAGGCCCTGGGCCCTCCCCGGCGCGGCGACCTTTTTAGGGCCATGGTTTATGAGGCGTTGGGGGAGGCCCACCTGGAGCTGGGCGATGGGGAGGAAGCCGAGAGTTCTTTCGCGCGGGCGTTTCAGCTTTATACCCTTGCAAAGGATGAAGAAGGGGTTCAGCGAGTAGCCGAGAGCATGGTCCAACTTCGGGAAGGTTAAATGCCGAGGGTTCGCCGGTATTCCAGGCGCAGGGTCTTGGCCAGCGGGAACGGGCCGGTTTTTCGGATTATCATTCCAATAACCTCGCCAACCGGCATCACCTCGCTGGTGGAGCCGGTCAGAAAAATCTCCTCGGCGTTGTTCAGCATCAAATCGGTGATCGGCGCTTCGCGGTGAGCCATCTTTTTTTCTTTCAAAATTTCCAAAACAACCTGGCGGGTAATCCCGTTTAAAATTCCTTCGGAGAGGGGTGGCGTGATGACGGTCCGATCGAGCACGACAAAGAGATTGGTCCGGCTCCCCTCCGCCCAATTTCCTTTGGCGTTTTTAAGCAGGGTTTCGTAGGCCCCCGCCTTGGCGGCCTCGGCGCGGGCCAGCATTTTGGTCAGATAACTGGTCGCCTTGATATCCGCCACGCCGGGCGAGTCGTTGATCAGGTTTTGGGAGCAAAAAACTTTCACGCCGGCCTCAAAAAGCCGGGGGTCCAATGCCGCCGGCCGGCAAAAAAGGGTGAGGTTGACTTTCGGGTCTTTGGGGATTTCCACCCCGAAGGTTGCCCCTTGGAGCGAGACGGTCGCGCGAACGACCGCCTCCTTCATTTTGTTTTTCTTTAAAAGCCGGCCGATGGCGAACCTTAAATCTTTTTCGGAAAGGGTAAGGGGGATTTGAAGCCGCCGGCTGTTTTGCCGCAGGCGTTGATAGTGTCGATCCAGAAAAGCCGGCTTGCCGCCGTAACAGCGCAAGGTTTCAAAAATCCCCTCGCCGTAGAGATAACTGCGGTCAAAGATGGAGAGGACCGCTTTGGATTCGTCAACCAGTTTGCCGTTAATCCATGAGCAGGGCATCGGGAAGGTAGGTAACACCGGCCGGATTTTGTGTCAAAGCAATCGCCCCGTGTTCCAAAAAGGCCGCCGGCCCGCACCCTTCGGTTAACAGATCGTTGCAAAAGTAGTGCCCCTCGATAAACCCAAAGCCGGGGAGGATGGCAACGCCTCCGGGGACCAGGGTATAAGGGACCCGGAGTTGGAAAATTTTTCCGTTGGAGGTGGAGGCCAAAATCTTTTGACGGCTTCCGTCATGGGCCAGGGAGAGGATCGCCCCGTTTTCAAAAGGGGAGCCGGGCGGGAAAAGACGAACCGGATTGTCGGCGCCGGCCAGGGGGGCATCATTGATCGGGAGGGCTTCCACACCGCCGTCGGCCCCCTCGGGCACGACGGTGACGTTCAGATAATCGGCGGTCCAGGCCATGTCATTGACGAAAATCAGGTGCCGCGCTGTATCCCCCACGAAGCCAACCAGTTGATCGTCGGTGATCGCGATCCGACCGGCGGCCGCCCCGGTGAGCAGCAAGTTGTTGACCGGCTCCCCCTCCGCCGGGCGTTCCGGATCGAAAAAGTCGAGGCCGGAGTTTCCCTCCTCGCCCGGATTGACCGAGACGATCAGGCGCCTGCCTTTGCCGGCGTCCCAAACGGCCATTTGATTGGGCCGCTTTTGGGTGGTGACGAGGGGGGCGGAATCGGAGGGGCTCAAGCGGCCATCTTTGTCGATGTCGATGACCGCGATGACTCCGTCTCCATAAACCCCGCCGGCGCAATTGGCCGCGCTCACCCAAAATTTGTTCTCAAAGGCCATGAGATCGGTGGGGCAGGTGACCGGCGTGGAAAATTGTTCGTTGAAAGAAAACAGGGCGGATTCGGAAGTCCCGCCGTCGGAAGGTTCCGGTTTTTCCCCTTGTGCGCTGCGAATGGCGATCCCCGCGCTTTCCCCGTCATACAAGGCATAGATGAGCGAGCCTTGTCTAAGAACGTCGACCAAGTGACGGGTTGTGCCGTCCTCGTCGGCAAAATCGGCAACAAGGGTTAGGGGAACGGCCCCCTCCGCGGACAATGTCTTTTCGTCGGAGGGAAAGGAAAAATATTCGTGGCCGGCGGCAAAATAGCATAGGTTTTCTTCCGGGAGACATTCCAAGGCGACCGGGTCGGCCAGATCGGCGGTTGGTTTTCCGTCCCTTGAGAAATAGGGGTGATAGATCAGACCTTCACTCGTCGCCTGCGGCAGAGTAAAGTGATCGGGTTCTTGATATTTCGAGCGTTCCGGCAGTGAGAGTTTTCCGCCGCCGTCGGGATCCGGTTTTTTGGGAGGAAGCTCCGGTTTACCCGCCGGCTCTTCCTCTCCCGAGTCGGAGCATCCCCAAGCGGTGAGGGCGGCGGCTCCAACAACAATCAGTTCGACGATCATACTTTATTTTCCTTTGTCGGGAGGGACCTATATCAAACCGGAAAGATAAGTCAAACGCCATTCAGACGGGCATCAACGCCTTCATCATTCCGGAGGCCTTGACGAGGCATTCTTCGTATTCGGCTTGTGGATCGGAGTCGATCACGATCCCGCCGCCGGCGTTGAAGTATGCGATTTTATTTTGGATTACCATCGTGCGGATGGCGACATTGAAACAGGCGGTGTTGTTTGGGCCGATCCAGCCGACAGCGCCGGTATAGACCCCGCGGTTGACCGGCTCCAGTTCGCGGATAATTTCCATCGCCCGGATTTTGGGCGCGCCGGTGATCGAGCCGCCGGGAAGCATGGCGGTTAAAACATCAATAATATCTTTGTCGGGGGTACGCTGAGCGGTAACGGTAGAGACAAGGTGGTGGACGTTGGAAAAGGTTTCCACTTCACGGAGTTTGGGAACTTGCACCGAACCGGGGATCGCGATTTTTCCCATATCGTTGCGCAACAGATCGGTGATCATTAAAAGTTCGGCGCGGTCTTTTTCGCTTCGTGTTAATTCCTCTTTGAATTTTTGATCTTCGGTTGGTGACCGGCCCCGAGGCCGGGTTCCCTTGATCGGTTTGGTGGTGAGTGTGCCGTCGGCGTCGGCCTTGAGAAATAATTCGGGAGAGGCCGACAAAATCTGAAAACCGCCGCAGTCGAGATAGCAGGCGTAGGGGGCGGGGGAAATTTGGCAGAGGCGTTGATAAATGGTTTGCGGATCTTCATTGGTTTCGGTTGTAAAACGCTGGGTCAGGTTGACCTGGTAGCAGTCGCCGGCGCGCAGATAGGCGAGGATTTTTTCGACCGATTCAATATATTTTTTTTTACTCAAAGAGGTTTTAAAAGCCGGCTTCCGTCCGCCATCCTCACCGAACTTCGCGGAACCCAGGGAGCAAAAGCCGGTTTTCTGTGTCTCGAGTTGAAACCAATTCGGCGGCAGGCTTAATTCATCTTGCGAGCTGGCGGGTTTAATGCCTTCCAATGCCGCGCCCCATTCATAACTAAAGTACCCCCAGAGTCTTTCGTTGGGTTTCAGATTCCGTGCAATGTTTTTAAGATCGCCGATATTAAGCGATTGCATGCCGTGTCTCCGTCCCATCATCGAGTCCCGCCTCCGGCGCCCTGCATTTTAATGTTGCTTTGCCCAACGCCATTGGCTAGCAAAAGGTGCCATGGAATTCAATGGCATGAACGCGCACGAATATTGGATGCAAGAGGCCCTCATGGAGGCCGCAACGGCGGCGGCCCGCGGCGAGGTGCCGGTGGGGGCCGTGGCCGTGGCTGAAAACGAGGTGATTGCCAGCGCCCACAACCGGCGCGAGGAGAGCGGCAATCCGCTTGATCACGCCGAAATGATTTTGCTGGGAAAAATCAACCGAGACCACGGCAACTGGCGTTTTGATGATGTGACGATCTATTGCACCTGTGAACCGTGCCTCATGTGCATGGGGGCCTTGGTCCACGCCCGCATTCCCCGTCTGGTCTTCGGCTGTTTTGAACCGAAGACCGGCGCCTGCGGTTCTTTGTACGATTTCTCCCGTGACCGCCGCCTCAATCACAACATCGAAGTGATCCCCGGCGTTCTGCACGACCAATGCGCCCTGCAACTGCGCCAGTTTTTTCAAACCGTGCGCCAATCGGGTCCGGCCCAAGTGAAGGCTTGAAATCAAAATAAATTTCGAATAGTTTGGTGATGTTTTTGGAGAGGTACGAAAGTGGCTGAACCGGCACGCTTGGAAAGCGTGTAGACCGAAAGGTCTCGTGGGTTCGAATCCCACCCTCTCCGCGGTGCGATGCCGTCGCACCGCGGAGAGGGTGATAACAAGCATGCTGATGAATGAACAAGGCATCTTTGCATGGAGTGGCGGGAAAGATAGTGCTTTGGCTCTTTACGAACTAAAGAGGGCTTACAGTTATGAAATCTCAGCGTTGCTGACAACAATCACAGAGGACTATGATAGAATTAGCATGCATGGGGTCCGGCGTGTTCTCCTCGAACAACAGGCAGAATCTTTAGGTCTTCCACTCGAAAAAGTGTATATAACGAAGCATGCTTCCAATGATGAGTACGAGGCAAAAATGAGCAACAAGCTAATGGAATATAAAAGTCGAGGTGTTTTATCAGTTATTTTTGGAGACATTTTCTTGGAAGACTTGAGAAAATATCGAGAAGAAAACTTATCAAAAATAGGAATGAAGGGAATCTTCCCTATATGGAAAAAAAATACGACCGAACTTGCCCATTCATTCATCGATTTGGGATTCAAGGCAGTTATTACCTGCGTTGACTCCAATGTCCTTGATCAAGGGTTTGTTGGCAGGATCTATAATGAGCAATTTTTGCGTGAACTCCCTACTAACGTTGACCCCTGCGGGGAGAATGGAGAATTTCATTCGTTTGCTTATGACGGGCCGATATTCCGAGAAAGAATATCCTTTACCACAGGAGATATCCTGTTGCGAGATAACCGTTTTTACTTTTGTGATTTGATACCTGTTTAGGGGGAAATTCCTCGCCACTTTCGAAATTCGCTCTCCGCCGTCAAAGTAGGTTGTCATAGAGCTTGCAGTTGGCATTGAAAAAGAGGGTGCGACGGAAGGGGGGTGGGGGGGAATCCTTCGACTTCGCTCAGGACAGGTTCCACCGCGCCCATGACCTTCCCCCTTTTTATGCCACAGGTCGGGTTGATAATAAGGTTGATATTTTAGTTGACATTAACGCCCGGCTTTTCTTAGGCGGAAAAAAATATCATGCGGATGCGTTGGAAATGCCCTGGCGCTCCTGTTGACAAACTTGCCGGAATTTAGGAGTCAACCCTTGGCCGACGATGAACCTCTCCGACTTTCCAAAACTCTACTGCCCCTTTCTCCGCCAGACCTTTGAGGTCGATCGGGAGGATTGGAAGCAGCACGGCGCCCGGCTGGGTTTAAGGGAACCCAAGGCCTATTTGGTCGTGAATCGGCTCAATCCGGGATATGAATGGGTGCTGGAAGATCCGGACACCATCGCCGTGGAGAAACTCAACGGGACCAACGTCACAATTTTCACTGAAAAGGGGAGGCTGGCAGCAGTTCAGAATCGAAAAAACGTGGTCGATCCCCTGCAAGTAATGAAAGGAAAGACCTTTATCATCGAGGGGATTTTTCAATCCATCGGGAAGGGATACGTTCTGGAGGATGGGGAGCAGACCGGAGAGGTGATCGGTCCCAAGCTGCAGGGGAATCCCTACAAATTGACGGTCCATGAATGGTACCCTTTCGCCAAGGCGGTCAAGGACCTGGCCTACCGCTCTTTTCACGAACATGAGCGGACCTTCGACAATTGGAGCGCCTGGTTCAAGGGGCATCTGGCCTCTCGCTACTTTACGAAGCGGGCCTCCAAGCTGGGGTTGGAGGAAAAGGTGATGGCGGAGGGAGTGGTCTTCTACAATTTGAAGCGAAGGGAGCGGGGGGAGACCTGGATGGCCAAACTGCGGCGCGACATGTTCGATTGGTATTATACCGGCGCCGTTAAAATTCTCGATTACGACAAGCAGGGCCGGGAGACGGCGGAGGATCAGGAGAAGTTTGATTGAGAGTTTGTGAAAATCGGAAGGGTGCGAGAGCGGTTGAATCGGCCGGTCTCGAAAACCGGAGTGCCTTCGGGCACCGTGGGTTCGAATCCCACCCCTTCCGCCAGTTCGATTTCCATGAATTTCAGGTTTCAGGAAACAACCTCTCTGATTTGCGTCGGATAATGCTGGTATAAAATAGACCCATTACCCCCTCCCCGAAAATTTCCTAAAATTTCCTTAAGATGCAACGAGGAACAATCATCGCGGTCCTGGTCGTCCTGGCCGGCTGGGGATGCGGCTTTGGGGGCAAGTCCAAAGAGTATCTCTTGGAGCAGATGTCCGTTCAAATTCAACCCCCTTCCGGGTGGACCGAGCAATTTGACAAGACGTGGGGCTCCCTGAAATTTGTCAAGTCGCCGCAAACACAGATGCATATTTATCCCTATTGTCTCAATTGCGAGGAGAAGTCCTATTCCGAAGAGGCGGATAAAAAAATTCAAAGCGAGGTCGCCGCCCTGGCCGAAGCAAAACCGGCCAGACTCAAAAAGAAGGAAGAAATCAAGCCCGGCGTGAAGACCTATGTCATTGAAACAGGCCGGGAGCTGATTGTGGGGGCGCACCATATCAAAAAAGGGGTGATGGGGATTTTAAACTGCGAGGCCACGCTGGGGCCGAAGGATAGAAATCTGTTGGAAGAGGTCCAAAAACGCTGTGCCGATTTGGTCATTGCCACCAAAAAATAAAAATGGCATAGGAGAGACCGGAGGGAGGAAACGATTATGCCAGAGGAAGAAATAGGGGCCGTCACCCATTATTTCAGCCATATCCCGGCGGCGGCGATCACCTTGAGCAAACCGCTCAAGGTCGGGGACAAAATCCACATCAAAGGGCATACCACCGACTTTGAAACGACCATCGTCTCGATGCAGGTGGAGCACAAGGACGTGCAGGAGGCCAAGGCCAAAGCCTCGATTGGGATTAAAGTCCCCGAAAAATGCCGCGAACACGACAAGGTGTTTAAGGTAACTGCCTGATATCACTCTATTTTTACCGTTAGCGGTTCCAGCCCCATTGGCCCGAAATTTGCAGACTACCCCTGTGCAATGGGTAGATTCGCCACATTCGGCCTTTTCCTCTTAGCTCTTGTCTGCGCCACCTCTGATGTTTTTGGGATGGGGAGTCACCCGACGAGCATAGAGTGGGAGCCCATTCTTGCCGATGATATCGAATATGAGGACGGCGCGACTTTTGCCAGGGCCTCCTGTCCGGAAGGCAAGTTTGTAAAGGGAATACAAGTCCGCGAGTGGGGAGACTGGTTACAGGCGGAGGGCGTTGACGATAATGTTGCGGGCGACTGGTCTTGGATTGACAAAGTTTATTGTTCAGACGGTTCGATATTTGATGTCGCGCCCCCGGCGCGGTACGAAAATTATGACAGGGTGTTTGAGGTAATATGCGACGAGAATTACGTTGTCACCCGTTTACAAGTCATTGTGGAATCGTTTGATCCTTCTGTTTACGACAGCATTTTTGGACAAGACCTTTTTAAGCCTTTGCTCTCCTGGCGTTTGTATTGCCGAAGAAAGACCGGTTTTGAATTGGAGGGGCCGATGCTGGCAACCACTGCTTCCGGTACTAATTTTCAGACAGATGAGAATACTCCCCAACATTGGTGGAGAGAGGTCGGTTATCATGCTTTTTTGGAAGGTGTTTCTATTGATTCGGAGGATAGACGTTGCCCTAACGGCCACGCCCTGGGAGAAATTTCCACTTATGGCAATTGGGGTCTCGCCGGCGGCCAATGCCGGCCGGTGGACACCGTCGGGAGAATGGAACCGACCGAGCCCCGGCAGGCGATAGTGGAACATCCCGTCTATCATTGGGTTGTTTCGGATGTGGAGGATCCCGACGATGGGGAGCCGGACGACCCCGATCCCGTCGATCCTCCGGAGCCTTGTGCCGCGGGTCAGGAGCGAAACCGCTACGGCATCTGTGTGCCCGTCGCGGGGACATTGCCGCCGCCGGCGCCGCCCCCCGGCATTCAAAACCCGGATGATGACGGCAATGATTCCGATCCTCCGCCGCCCCCCCCGCCTCCGCGCCGGGACGAGACCGCCTCCGGCGGCAGTACCTGCCTTTTCAACATCCACGCCCCTTTTCAAACCGACGAAATCACCCTTATTTTACTGCTGGGCCTGTTGATATTTTCTTACCGCCTGATTGTGCTCCGCCAGCGTTGACGAGAAGTGGTGGGAGCCGTCGTTTTTAGAGACAAAATAAAGATAGTCCGTTTGCGCCGGATTGAGCGCCGCCAAGATCGAGGCCCGGCCGGGATTGCAGATCGGGCCCGGCGGCAGGCCGGCATGGACGTAGGTGTTATAAGGATGGGGGTTCGACAAATCTTCCTTGCGCAGATTCCCGTCAAAATTTTTCAGACCATAAATCACCGTCGGGTCGCTGGCCAGGCCCATTCTTTTGTTCAGCCGGTTGTAAAAGACCGAGGCGATCAGGGGGCGTTCTTCCTCCAACCCCGTTTCCTTTTCAATGATCGAGGCCAGCGTTACGATTTCCGGCTTCGCCTCCGGATAAAAATCGTTAAAGGCCTTTAAAAAAGTTTCCACGTATTTGCGGGGCCCGGCCTGCCTGGAAAAATGATAGGTGTCGGGGAGGAGATAGCCCTCATGTTCCTTGGCCAGCTCCAAAAATTCCCCGGCAAAAGTGGGGTCATCAATAAAATCCAACATTCTGAGATAATCGGCAATCTGCCGGATGGTCCAGCCTTCAATAATTTGAACCTTGTGGAGAATCACCTCCCCCTTGACCAGTGTGTCCAGGACCCGGTGGATGGAGAGCGCCCCCGCCAGGCGGTATTCGCCGGCTTGAACTTTTTCGGACCCCCCGGTCAGAGCGGCATAGGCAATAAAGGCGTTCGCATCGCGGATCACGCCATCTTTTTCGAGCTGTTCGGCGATTTGGCGGAGGGTTTTCCCCTCCGCAACGGCAATTTCAGCGGTTTGGGGCTGGATGGGGATGAAGATATAAAAGAAGAAGCAAAAAGCAAAAAGCAAGAGGCAAGAGAAGAGTGCAAAAATTATCAGGAGGTATTTTTTCATTTTTCGTCCAGAAATTTTTGCAAAATCAAAGCCGCCGCCAGTTTGTCTTTTATTTTTTTCCTTTTTTTCCGCCCCAAGTCGGCCTCCAATAAAATCGCTTCGGCCTCGCGCGAGCTGTAACTTTCATCAAAAAAATCAATGGAGGCCTGGCATCGGTTGGCTTGCAAAAATTTTTCCAGCCCCTCCTTGAAAAAACGGACTTTTTTGGCCTGGGGGCCCTCGGCGTCCGTTAAATCGAGGGGGAGGCCGATGATAATTTTTTCGACGCCGTATTCCTGAATAATTTTAAAAATTTCGCCGCAATCTTTTTTAAAAGTCCTGCGCTCGATCGTGGCCAATCCTTGCGCCGTCCGGCCGAACGGATCGCTGACCGCCAGCCCAATCCGCCTGTCGCCCACGTCCAAACAGAGAATGCGCTCTTGCATTTGAATCTCGAGTCGGATAGCAGTAAACGCATGTCCTATCAAGTATTGGCTCGCAAGTACCGCCCGCAACGTTTTGAGGAGGTCGTCGGTCAAAGACACGTCACCCAAACCCTGCAAAACGCCCTGGAGCAAAAAAGGCTCCATCACGCCTATCTGTTTTGCGGCGCGCGCGGGATCGGCAAGACCACGGTGGCCCGTATTTTGGCCAAGGCCCTGAATTGCGAGAAGGGTGTGGTGCGAGAGCCTTGCGATCAATGCGGACCGTGCCGGGAAATTCTCGAAGGGAAATCGCTCGACGTGCAGGAAATCGACGGGGCCTCCAACACCGGCGTGGACGACGTCCGCCAGATTCGGGAGCAGACCAAATACATGCCGGCCTCCGGCCGCTACAAAATTTACATTATCGATGAGGTCCACATGCTCTCCACGGCGGCCTTCAACGCCTTGTTGAAGACGCTGGAAGAACCGCCCCCGCACGTAATCTTTATTTTCGCCACCACCGAGGCGGGCAAAATTCCGGTGACGATTCTTTCCCGGTGTCAGCGCTATGATTTTCGCAGGATTCCGGTGGCCGAATTGACCGCCTCCCTGGAAGAGGTGGCCAAGTCCGAACAGATCGATTGCGCGAGCGATGTCTTGCATCTGATCGCCCATGAGGCCCAGGGATCCCTGCGCGACGCCCAGAGTCTGTTCGATCAGGCGATCGCCTTTGCGGGCAAAAAAATCCGCTATGAGAATTTAAAAGAAATGCTGGGATTCTTGGACAAAACCCAACTTTTCACATTGATCGGGGCGATTTTAAAAAAAGATCGGCAGGCGGCGTTGGAACAGCTGAATCTCTTTTATCAGGCCGGCTCCGACCTGAATCGCCTGGCCCAGGAATTGCTGCTAAGTTTCCGCCATCTTTTTTTGGCCAAGTCGCTGGGGCGCGTTCCCGATTGGCTTGATCTTCCCAAGGAGGAGGCCGGCAAATGGGAGGCGTTGAGCGGTGAGGCCGGGCTGGAGACCTTCGACCAGCTCTATAACATCGCCTACCGCGGGGCCGAGGAGACGGCCCGCGCGAGCTATCCCAAAATGGTTCTGGAGGTTTTGATTGTCCGAATGACGTTGGTCTCGGAGGTGGTGCCTATCAATCAAATCTTGGAAAAGCTGGAAGGTCTGCCCGCGGCGGCGCCATCACCGGCGGCGTCCGTGCCGGGCAAACCAGAGCGGCAGGCGGCCTCCACGTCTCCCCTCGAAAAAACCTGGGATCAGTTTGTGGAGTGGCTGTTGAAGGAAAAACCTCAGATGGCCTCGATTGTTCAGAACGGCCGGCTGAGCGCTTTCAAAGGAAATCAAATTGCTTTGGCCTTCGACAAAGATTCGATCTACGGCGACATGCTGAAAGAGGAGGACCGCAAAAAAATCTTTTCGGAGCTTTTGAAAAAGTTTTTCGGCCGGGAGATGACGTTGGAGCTTTCCAGCCCGGAGGCCGGTACCGATCAGACGAAGGCCGCCAAGCAGGAAAAGGAAAAGGCAAGCCGCCACGCCGCCCTGACCCACGAATCGGTCAAGGAGGCGGCCAACATTTTGGGCGCGGTGGTGGAAGAGGTGAGGACGAAGCAGTAACATGGATTTCAAAGACTTACTCAAGCAAGCCGACCAACTCAAAGAGGTTTTAAAAAAACGCCAGGAAGAGCTGGGCGCCAAGGAGTTTGAGGGGGAGGCGGGGGCCGGTATGGTCAAGGCGGTGGTGAATGGAAAACAGGAAGTCCTCTCCGTTACCATCGATCCGCAATCGGCGCCGCTCAATGATTTGCCGATGCTGGAAGACCTGATCCGGGGGGCGGTTAATGCCGCGATGGAGAAGGCCCGCGCCGAGGCCCAAGGTTTTTTGTCCCAATTCATGCCGGGAGGATTTTCGCCGCAATGAGCCGGCCGGTTGAAAAATTAATCCAGGCCTTCGCCAAACTTCCCGGTGTGGGCGAAAAAACCGCTACCCGCTTTGTCTTTTTTCTTTTGCGGGCCGACAAACAGATTGCCGGGGATTTGGGTGAGGCCCTGAAGGAACTCCACGAGAAGATCAAACTCTGTTCGATTTGTTGTAACATCACCGACCGGGACCCTTGCCGGACCTGTTCCGATCCCCGGCGCGAGGCCCATCTTTTGTGCGTGGTGGAAGAACCCTCGGACGTAACGGCGATCGAAAAAACCGGCAGTTATCGCGGCTGGTATCACGTTTTGCACGGGGCGATTTCTCCGTTGGACGGGATCGGTCCCGATGATTTGAAGATCAGGGAACTCCTGGAGCGGCTAAAAGACGCCCGGGCCAAGGAAATTATCCTTGCCACCAACGCCAATGTGGAGGGGGACGCCACGTCGTTGTATCTGACCCAGCTGTTGAGGCCGCTCGGTTTGCGCTTGAGCCGGCTCTCTTTGGGGTTGCCTGTGGGGAGCGAGCTGGAGTATATTGATCCCTCAACGCTGGCGCGGGCGCTGGAAGACCGGCGGGAAATTCGCTGACATGGCATTCATTAACGACAAAACCAAGGAAGTGAATCTCAAAGTCGTCTACTACGGCCCGCCGTTGTGCGGCAAGTCGACCTCGCTCCGTTATATTTATGAAAGGGTGAAGGAAAATAACCGAGGCGAGCTGGCCTCCCTTTCCACCGGCCATGACCGCACCCTTTATTTTGATTTTGTCCCCATCAGCCTTGGCAAACACAAGAATTACGACATCCGATTGCACCTTTACACCGTCCCGGGCGAGGTGGCCTATCAGGCGGCTCGTAAAATTATCTCCAAGGGGGTCGACGGGGCGGTCTTTTTGGCCGACTCCCAGCTGGAAAAGTTGGAGGCCAACCTGCAAAGCATGATGCAGTTCAAGGAAATGGTGGAGGAGAGCGGCGAGGAATTTGAACGCCTGCCGGTAGTTTTTCAATACAACAAACGCGACCTGCCCGGCGCGGTAAAGACCGACGAGCTTCGAAAACTCCTCAACCCCCGCGGCCTCCCCGACTTTGAAACCGTGGCCGTCAAAGGCCAGGGGGTCTATGAGGCGTTTAAAGCGATCAGCAAAGGGGTCTTGAAAACGCTGCAGGGCCAATAATTGCATTTTACTTTGCGGGGTGATTTTTAGAGATTCCAATTAACTATTTGATATTATTTATATATCTAAAATTGCAATTCGCGATTTACAAAGCAAGGCGTTTGGGGGATACTGGGAGGCATGAAATCCCATAACGGCATGCGCCCGCAAGATGTGGCTGTTCTTCTAAAAATCGTGGCATTGAGCGGCGAGCCTTGGCGACATATCGATTTGGCCCAGCATTTAAATTTAAGTCAATCCGAAGTGAGCGAAGCGCTGGATCGATGCAAACTGGCTGGACTTGTTTCGCCGGACAAAAAGCGCGTAATCCATGCGTTACTTTTTGAATTTTTAGTGTACGGATTGAAATATGTTTTTCCCGTGGAACCGGGGGCGGTTTGTCTCGGTGTTCCAACGGCCCATTCCATGGCACCCTTGAATAAAAAAATTGTCTCAAAAAAAGAGGAACAATATGTCTGGCCGGCGATGAATGGAAAGGTTAGGGGGCATTCTATTCGGCCCCTCTACAAAAAAATCGCAGAGGCGGCTGAAAAGGATCAAAAATTTCATGAACTCCTTGCTCTAGTCGACGCCATTCGTGTAGGACGGGCGAGAGAACAGAAACTCGCAATCCAAGAGTTAAAAAAGCGTATTTTGGAAAATAAATAGGGAACCCATTATGGATGCTATCGAAATGATCCAGATTGTAGCAAAGGCGCTTCAAAATTTAAAAGAAGATGTTGTATTTATAGGCGGCGCTGCTCTTCCTCTCTACTTTAGGAAAGAGCCTCTATTTGAAATGCGGCCGACCGATGATGTTGATTGTGTGATAGAACTGACAACACGAAGCCAGTACTATAAACTTGAACAAAAATTGCGGGATAGAGGATATTATCACGATTCTGAATGGTGTCCCGAATATCACCGACAAAATTTTACGGGCTCCCCCTTCGGTTAAAAAATATTTGCATAAATCCTTCAAGCAAATGTTGGAATCACAAGATTTTCAGGAATCCATTTATGCCCATCTTCCAGAACGACAATTTCAAGAAGGAAGAAAGAAACAGGTGATCGAAAGGATGAATCAGTTGGCCCAATAGAGGGCAATAGTGTAAACGAGGTGCTCTCCTGCCTTAGCTTTAACTAAAACGGTTTTTCCGGAACCTTCTCCCAATCCTTCAGAAAGGCGTCGATCCCCTTGTCGGTGAGCGGGTGTTGCATGAGTTGTTGAATGATTTTGAACGGAATCGTGCAGATATGGGCGCCGGCCAGGGCGGCCTCTTTGACGTGGACCGGTGTTCGGACACTGGCGACCAGGACTTCGGTGGCGTATCCATAATTTTTGTAAATCTGAACGCAGTCGCGGATCAGGTCCATGCCGGTCTCGGAGATGTCATCGAGCCTTCCCACAAAAGGGGAGACAATCGTCGAGCCGGCCTTGGCAATCAGCAGGGCCTGGTTGGGGCTGAAACAAAGCGTGCAATTGGTTTTGATCCCCTCGCTTCGCAGTTGTTTGATGGCCTTGAGCCCCTCAACCGTGCTGGGAATTTTGACGACGACATTGGGGCCGAACTCGGCCAGAAAATGCCCTTCTTTAATCATCCCCTTGGCATCGAGGCTGACTGTTTCCAAACTGACCGGCCCTTTGACCTCTTTTAGGATGTCTTTGACACAGCTTTTAAAGTCCCGCCCCGTCTTGGCAATCAGCGTGGGATTGGTCGTCACCCCGTCCAGGATCCCCATCGCGTTGGCTTCTTTGATTTCGCCGATATCGGCGGTGTCGATAAATATTTTCATCGGAATCAATCCTAACGCGGCCCCGCCGGGGTGTCAATCATTGACCTCCTCGGTGGTTTTGTGCGATCCTCGCCCCCATGCCCATCGAATTCAAGGGGAGCCGGAAGCCGACGGTCGGGTGTGAGGTTGAAATACAACTGCTGGACCCGGAAACCCTCGACATGAAATCGGCCGCGGTGGAGTTGTTGGCGGTCGCCAAAAAGACCGACGGCCTGCGACTCAAGTCGGAGCTGACCCAGGCGATGGTCGAGATCAACACGTCGGTGTGTCAAACCATCGGCGAGCTGGGCGAAGATCTCCAGGATCAATTGAACAAGCTCCGCTCCCTGGCCCGCGACCGCGATCTGGAATTGGCCGTTTCCGGCACGCATCCCTTTGCCCACTGGCGCGACAGTAAAATTTTTCCGGTCGAACGCTACCGGCAAATCATCGACAAATTTCAATGGGTGGGCCGGCGCCTCAACACCTTCGGCCTCCATGTCCACGTGGGGGTCGAAGACGGCGAGCGGGCCATCGCGATCATAAACGTCTTGATCAACTACATTCCCCACCTGCTGGCCCTTTCCACCAGCTCCCCATTTTGGAACGGCGCCGATACCGGGATGGAATCGTGCCGCGTGGCGATCTTCGCCTCTTTTCCCACGGGGGGGCTTCCCTATTTTTTCGTCGACTGGAAAGAGTTTCAACGCTACTTTGCCGCCCTCAACTCGACCGGGACGATTCAAAGCATACGCGACATCTATTGGGACATCCGCCCCCACTTCGATTTCGGAACGATCGAGGTTCGGGTCTGCGACGGGGTTTCATCTTTAAAGGAAACATTGGGGATCGCCGCCCTCATTCAATGTCTGATCGTCTGGATCGATTCGCAATATCAAAAGGGCCAGCGCTCGCGCCAGATCCACATGCAACACTACTGGCTGGCCCCGGAGAACAAGTGGCAGGCGGCCCGTTACGGGCTGGACGGGCAGATCATCGTACAGGAAGGAACGGAGCGGAAACTCTTGCGCTCGCACCTGGCCGAACTGTTGCAGACCCTGGCGCCGACAGCCCAATCGCTCCGCTGTGAAAAGGAACTGAAATACGTGGAAGAAATTTTAAAAAGGGGCTCATCGGCCGCCCGCCAGCGGATGGTTTTTTCCAAGACAAACTCCCTCAAGGCCGTGGCCTCCGCCCTGGTGAAGGAGCTTAAAGATTCAATAGAATGAAGTAAACCGCCATCAAGACCAATCCCAGCGGAACACCCAGTTTGGCCCAATCCTTCATCGTGATGTTGAGTTTGGAGGCGGCGATGATGTTGGGGATGTTGCCGGGAATGAGCATTCCGCCGGAGAGCAAAAGCCCCATCAGGATTTTTTTGACCTGAACGGGACTCATCGAGGCGGAAATTTCGGCCGCGGTCAGGGTGGCGTTATCCAAAATGGCCGAGGTGATGTTGATCCAGTAGAGGAAATTGGCAGAAAGTTGAATGACATACTGATCAATCACCGGCTTAAAACCCTGCCCCAGAAAGACCAGGGCCATCACAAAGAGATAAACCTTGCCGGCGCGCAGGATGATTTGCTTGTAGGGTTCTTCCCGTTCCTCCCGGAGGGCCTCCAGGCCCGATGAGGAAAGCCTTCCGTGAAAAAAGAGGGAAAGAACGGCGATCGCCAAAACACCGCCGCCCACCTCCCAGCCCAACAGCCTGGCCAGATACCAAAAATCGACCGCCGGCCAGCTTTTGAGTTTGGCGATGGCGATCGTGGAGAGGGGCTCGCCGATCGGGGTGAGGACCGCCCCCAGGCCGATGGCAAAACAGGCCAGGATCACCAGATCGGTTTCATGTTTTTTGTTGAGCTTGAGCATGCTGATCACTTCCACCAGAATGAGCGAGGCGATAATGGCCGTGTTGATGCTGGCGGCGGCCCCCAGCAGGACAATGAGGCAGAAGACAAAGACGGGGATCGAAGTCGTGAGCAAACCGAAAGTAACCGCCTAGTCCAAAACAG
>JACQMB010000089.1 GCA_016203765.1 Deltaproteobacteria bacterium | reverse complement strand
GCCCACGGAAATAAGCGCCGCCTCCGGGGTGACGCCATCCAAAAAGTTTTGGTTGGTGCTGGTGTGACTGCCGTGGTGGTTGACGTGCAAAATATCGACGTCGCCAGCCAAATCAGCCAAGGGGGACTCCAGGTCAACCGTTTCATAAGGCGGATCGCCGCCGCCCCCCGTGAGATCACCCGATGTCAGGTAACGAAAGGCCCCGTATTCGATCATCAAGGCTACACTGAGGGCGTTTTCGTCTCCTCTTTGTTCTTCATTAAGGAAAATTTCCCCGCCGATTTGACCGTTCGCACCCAAAATTTGGATGGAGAGGGGGCCCAGGCGAAGCGTTGCTCCCACCTCGGCATTTTCCGGATCAATGACCTGAGCCGTGTCAAACAGGGGATTGTCCAAAAGCGCCGAAAGCGAACCGTCATGATCTTCATGATGATGGGAGATAAAAAGATAGGGAATTTGTTCGACCGATTGCTCGGACAAAACCGCCAAGACGGCCGCCTCTCCCCGTTCCGGCGGTCCCGTATCGATTAAGAGAGCTTCGCCGGAAGGGGCAATCAGGAGCGCCGCATCTCCCTGACCCACATCCAGCACGATGATTTTGGCCCAGGCCTCCTCCAGATTTTCAACGACAGCCGGAGGCTCTTGCCAAGGCGGGGGCCGGTCAATATCAAACGGGGGTCCGCAGGCGGCGAGCAGGAAAACCGGCATCAAAAAAAGACGTTTCATACCTCGCACCCATGCAAAGAGCGTGCCGGACGGAAAAATAAGGAAATTTTTGAAGGGAGGTGACCAGAATCGGTCGGTCGCCGACGAAAACAGGTCAACCCGCCGGCGTGTCGGCGCACCCGCGCCCTGATTTTTAAACACTTTTTATTTTGGCACGCCTTTTGCTTAACCCCCGCAGGTGAGACGTGTGATCGGGAGAATTTTATTTACGGTTTGTTTGTTCCCCGCCGTTGTTTTGGCCAAGGCCGAAATGGAACCGACCCTCCAACAGACGGCCGATCGGGCCTTGGCCTACGCCCGCCTCCAGCCCCGAAACATCCGGGAGTGGGAAAAAAAGTCACGCAAATCGGCCCTGCTCCCCAGACTGCAGATGGGTTTTGAAAGGCAAATGCGCCACGGCCTCGATTTGAACGTGGAGGATTCGGTATCGGTCAGCTCCGGCGGCATTACCGTCGGGCCGGCTCAGACCAAGCAGGCCCAGGATCTCCTTCAGGACAACGATTTCGAGGTCAAGGCCGTCTGGTATTTGGACCAGCTTTTGTTTTCCAAGGATCAGCTCGATATCAGCCAGGAGGCGCGCTACTTGAGCGCGGAGCGGGAGCGGATCCTGACCCAGGTGCGGGAGGCTTTTTTTAAAAGACAGTATGTTTTAAAAGAATTGGAACTGCTCCGGCGGGCCGGCGAGCCGCGGCTGAAGTTGGAGCTGAAAGAGTTGGAAAGGGCGGAGGCCACCGCCGCCTTGGACAACCTGACGGGGGGATGGTTCAGTGCGCAGAGCCGCTAGTCTGCTGATATTTTTTCTGGCCGGTTGCGGTCCGCCGGACCGCATCCCTTTTGAATCCTCCCTTTTGGAAAACCAGCCCCAAGTCATTTCCATTCAGCCGGCCGATGAGGCGGCTTTTGGGGGTGAAGTCGTGGAGGTTATTTTTAGCCGGCCGATCGATCCCAAGACTTTGACCCCCAAAACTTTTGCCGTCACGGCGGTGCCCGAAGGAGAGATGAACCTGAATGATTTGTGGGGCGATGCCGACGACGGCGATTTGGAGACCCATCCGGGGAAATTTGAAATTTCGGATGATCAGAAAACCGTCCGCTTCTCGGCGGAGATTCCCTTTCCTCCCTTCGTCCGTTGCGGCGTTCTGATTACACCCGGTGTCTTGTCGGTCGATCGTCTTCCTTTAAACCAAACACCGGGGGAAGGCCCCACGCCGTTTTTCAGTTCTTTTTATACCCTTGCCGAGGCCTCGACGGTTATTGGGGCAGAGACTTCCGCGCCTTCCATCCCGCGGCCCGGATTTTTAATGCTCAACGAAGTTTTATACGATGCCCAAGGAAGCGACACCAACGGCGATTTGTTTATTGAGCTTTACGGTGAGCCGGAACGAAATTTATCCGGCTATCAAATTTTGTTTGTTCGCGGTAGCGACGGCAACATTCGCGATGCGTTGACAATTCCCGGCGGCGTGCGAACCAACGCCGGGGGATTTTTTGTGGCGGCCGACGCCGTCACCGGTTCGCCGGGAGTTACCAATGTCACCGGCGCCGACTGGGTCGCCAACTTCGATCCCCCCAACGGGCCCGATTGCATTCAACTCCTCGATCCCGACGGCAATTTGGTTGATGCCTTGGGATACGGATCTCCCTTGGTGTTAAGAGCGGAGAATGATTTGTTATGTTATGAAACCACCCCCGCCAATGACGCCCCGAGCGGTTTCAGCCTCACCCGCCTTGCCGGGGCGGAGGAGACCGACAACAACGCGGTCGATTGGCACTTCAGCGATCGGGTGACCCCCGGCGGGCCGGCCGGAGGGGAAGCACCCTGACACCCCGATTTGACATACTACCATATATATGGCAATATGGTTGCATGCACAAAACAACGATTTATCTCGATGAACGGATGTTGCGGGAGCTTAAAATGCTTACGGCCAAAACGCCGAAAGCGAATATGGTCAGCTTGATTCGTCAGGCCCTTAGGGAATTTCTGGCAAAGAGTGGAGAGCAAAATCGGCACGCCTATTTAAAAAGAATGCTCAAGCAAAAACCGAGGAAGACAAGTTTTGGGGATCCCGTTTCTTATCAACGCGCCCTGCGCAAGGAATGGAAATAATCAATGACGCTTTATCTTTTGGATACCAATATTTTAATCGATTTGGCGGGCGCGAAAAGGTCCCGCCCATTTTTTGACGGGATTTTGGGTGCTTCGCCATTTCGGCTGGCGACCCATATCTTGTGCGTGGCTGAATTTTATGCGGGGGGCAAGGAACGGGAGGTCAAATTTTTGGAGGAGTGGGTTCGGCAGGACGGGCTGGAAATTATTTATTTGGATTCTCTGCAGGATGCGGCCAAGGCAGGCCGGTTGAGGAAAAAAAACGCCCTCACGATAGCCGACGCCCTCATTTTATCTTCCACCGCTCGAATCCGGGGGCATCTTCTTACCCATGATGCCGATTTGTTAAAAAAAGCGAAACAATTATTGGAAGTGAGCGATCCCCTCCAGGAGGATTCCTAGAAAGAATAACAAACTGATTATCCCATTGACGTTAAAAAAGGCGGCGTTGACTTTGGAAAGGTCGGCGGGGCGGACCAGGCGGTGTTCCCAGGCAAGACCGAGGCCGATGAGTACGACGGTCGCGAAGTAGATAATTCCCAGAGAGTTTTGAATGCCGAACAGTACGAGAAAAATAACGCTCAAAACATGGAGGCCCCGGGAAATCCAAAGCGCCTTAGCGATTCCAAATCGCGCAGGCAGGGAATGAATCCCCTCTCGGCGGTCGAAGTCTAAATCCTGGGCGGCATAGATAATGTCGAAGCCGGCCACCCAAAAAGTGACGGCGGCGCCCAACGCCAAAGCCGGCCAGGGCAACTCCCCCGTGACCGCAATCCAGGCACCCAGGGGTGAGAGTCCCAGCGAGATTCCCAGCCAAAAATGAGTCAGCCAAGTGAAGCGTTTGGTGTAAGAATAGGCGAGGAGCCAAATAAGCACAAAGGGGCTTAATAAAAAGGCCAGCGGGTTGATGAAATAACAGATCAATAAAAACAATCCGCCGGCAATGACCGTTAAACCCACCGCAAATCGCTTCGACAAGATGCCCTGCGGAAGATGCCGGTTTTGCGTCCTTAGATTTTTGGCGTCGATCTTGGCATCGGCAATCCGATTAAACGCCATCGCCGCTGATCGCGCCGTGACCATGGCCGCCACGATCAACAAAAAAATCTTGGGGGAAGGCCACCCGCGCGCCGCCGCCACCATCGCCCCCAAGGCAAAGGGGAGGGCAAAGATGGAGTGGGAGAATTTGATGAATGAGAGGGTATGAATGACTGGCTGTAGCATCTAACTATTTGTTATCTTTGAGAAAATCCGAACGCTAAAAAAAATATTGTAAAATTAAGCAACTTATTCATAGATATCCCGATAAGAACAATAGGTAAAGGAGGATTTTATGACAGGTATCAGAGTCGATCAGGTTTGCAGGGCTTTTGAAACGGAAAGGGAGCGGTTCAACCTGGATCATTATTCCGAAGAGGATATCGAAACAGCCCGATTGATCTGCTGGTTTGCCAAAGAAGAAGGAAAGTCGGCATTTTTGTCCGAGGGAGAGGCGGCCAGGGCCGACCGGCTGGATGACCGTTTGAAACAAAAGGGGGGGGCCTACCACTATGCAAAGCGGCTTGCCTCTTTTTCGTGGGAACTCAAGCCCCTGAATGAAACGACTTTTTGGCAGGTCCTTTATCAAGGTTTTCAAACAGTCTCTTTGAACGAGCCGCCTTTTTTAACCGATGGGCATGTGGTCAAAAAAGTGGCAGAAACAGAAGGCCGCCAGGTCATCCGGGTCGACGGGGTAGCGGTTTCACTCCTACGGGATGGGAGTGACGGATCCGTGCGACCCAAGGTAAATGGTGGCTATCAGACCGCTTCTGACACAAAGAACCCCTTTCTTTCCCTTCCCTTTATGGAGGCCTACACCTTTCAGGAAGTAAGCAGGGAGATGCGGGGGCTTGATCTGAACATGGGAGGGTTTGGATGTTTCACGGGGAGAAACCTGATCCCTACCGGAAATGGAACATCTCTCTCCATGGAAGAGCTTTATCGAAGATATGACAAGGGGGAAGCCCTGCCGAAGGTGGCCGTTTACAATCCCGATACCAGGCGTGTTGTTTATCAAACCCCCACCCGCATTTCACGACAGTCATGGCCTAACCCTACGGTTCATCTGATCGCCTATGAGAACCGTTCCGACCGGAAAACGACCGGCTATTTGGAGGTAACCGGCAACCATTATCTGTGGGCGCGGCGCTTTGGCGAGGAATTTTGGATCCCGGCGGAAGATATTGGTGCCAGGGATGAATTTTTGGCCGGGGCTCCGGGCCGGGAGGCGTGGGTCGGGGTGACGGAAAATTTTCCAACCAGCGAGGCACGGAATAATTCAGGCCTTTATAACTGGCTCCAGGCACACCCCGATTTTAAGGTTCCTTCGTTCTCGATGGAGGGGGCCCTGTATGTCTACGACATCTCCTTTGCGGGACAAGAGAAAGCCTACCACAACTTTGCGGTGAGGGCGGTCGGTAGCGAGGCCTGGGTTGTTGCGCACAATAAGATTCTTTAAAAAATACCTTTTCGGTCCCCTTGGCTCCCCTTTAATTTGCCCGGCGGGAGGCTGGGGTTGTAGGGTTTCATCGCCTCGGCGTGCTTTAAAAATTTCCTCTTTTCTTCCGCCTCGATCAGCCCCTCGGTCAGGGTGTTGAACTTCCCGATATAATCTTTTTTCTGAAAGGGTTTGGTGCCGTTGGGGTGGGCGTTGGGGTTGTCGAGTTTTTCCTTGATTTGGGTGCCATCCTGCAAAGTAATAACGACCTCGGCGCCGAATTTTTTTTGGGCCGGGTCCGGGTGATGATAAGCCTCGGTCCACTCTTTTTTTTCTTCGGTTTTGATCTTGCGCAACAGTTCCGCGGTGGAGGGGCGGCGGGCCCTTTCTTTGGCGTAACTTTTTTCGTGATGCCAATGGCCGTCCTCCAGAGCCACCGCGAAAATATACATGGCACTGTGATCGAGCGTTTCGCGGCTGGCGTCGGGATCGAATTTTTGGGGGTCGTTGGAGCCGGTGCCGATCACGTTGTGGGTGTGGTGGCTGGTGTAAATCACAACCTCCCTGATTTTTTTTGGATCGATTTTTTTGCGGCGCAGATTAAAGGCGATGTCGATCAGGGCTTGCGCCTGGTATTCGGCCGAGTGTTCTTTGGTGTAGGATTCCAAGATCGTCCGAAAGGGTTGGCCCGGCTCCGGAAGGGGCACGGTGTATTCTCGATCCCTCCCCCCAAGCATCCAGGCAAGCACCGAATCCTCCCCTTCGTAAATGGGGGAGGGGGCCTTTTCGCCCCGCATCGCGCGGTCCACGGCTTCGATCGCCAACTTGCCGGCCCAGGCGGGGGCGTAGGCTTTCCAACTCGAAATCTCCCCTTTGCGCGATTGCCGGGTGGAAAAACTGAGATGAACCGATTGATTGATCGCCTGAAAAATAGTTTCCGTATCCAACCGCAATAAAGTTCCCAACCCGGCGGCAATCGCTGGGGCCAGGTGGGCGATGTGGTCTTTTTTAAATTCGTGCAGACAAATCCCCTTGACCAAATTCATCTGAACTTCGTAGGCCGTCAGCACGCCCAAAATAAAATCGTTTCCGCTTTTTCCCGTCTGTTGCGCCACGGCCATGATCGCCGGGATGGTATCGCCGGGATGCGAATAATCGGCCGCCAAAAAAGTATCGTGCATGTCGAGTTCACGCACGGCCACGTTGTTGGCCCAGGCGGCCCATTCGCATTCAAAGGTTTGGTCTGAAGGTAATCCAAAAAGGGTCGCCCCGTTTTTGCGGGGATGCGCGAGGGCTTGGGTCCGGGCCGCCGCGACGGGCGGCCGATTGATCGCGGCACAGGCCGCCGCCGCGTTGTCGATGATCCGGTTGATCGCCATCGCGAGCGCTTCAGGATCGATGGCGGTATTCGCGCGCGCCAATTGTGCCAGCGCCCAGGCCAACTGTTTTTCTTTGGGAAGCGTTGTCTTGGATGGATAAACCCTGACTTTAAACTCTTTCATCATCCCCCGCTCAGATTCTCCCAACTGACGGTCCGCCAGCCGAAGGGGCCTTTTTCGATCACCATCCGGACCTTAAAAACCTCCGGCCCCTCGATGGTGACAAAACTGATTGCGGAGACCAGGTGTTTGTGAATCTCATCTATTTTAAGGATTTCCACGCTGGTCACCTTTTTGCCGCCGAAGGGGCTGGCCTCGTATTTTTTGCCGTATTTGTTGAAATGCTTGCGGATCAAATTTTTAGCGGTGGATTGGGCAGGCAACCGCCCCCCGCAGGCCAACATCATGCAACAAAACAATAGACAAAGAGCCCTACCCTTTTTTTTCATTATTTGTTTCTGGTCCGTAGTCCCTAGTCCCTAGTCCCTAGTCCCCAGTCCCCTCTTCCTCTAACATAACCGTCCGCGAGGCGCCAGGAATTTTTAGGACCTGACCGGGTTGGATTTGGTGGCCGATCAAACCGTTGAAGGATTTGAGATCGGAGAGGGTAGTGCGATGCCGGTCGGCAATGCGGAGGAGCGTATCGCCGCGTTGCACTACATAACGCTTCACCGGCCCTTCGGTTGTGTGGATTTCATCCACCAGCGAGGCGAATATCTCTTTTTGCCGGTGGGGGACACGGATCACATAGCCTTCTGGAATCACCCCGCCCGGACGAAAAGCCTCCGGATGGTAGGCCTGGTTTAAATCCTTGAGGACCTCCGGATCGGTGCCGCTCTTTAAGGCCAGATGATAAGCCGAGGTGGGGCGTTTGAGTTTAAGTTCATCGAAGGGGACCGGCTTTTCCAGCTCAATCCCCCCAAAATAGTTGGGATAATTTTGGACCACCTCGAGCGCCGCCAGAAATTCCGGGTAAAAGTTGCGCGAAGCAAACTGATAGGCCCTGTCCTCGAAATGCCGGATAATAACGTGAATTTGTCTGGTATGGAGACGATGGGCGGCCCGCTCCATCCGGCCGGCCCCGGTGTTGTAGGCATTGATCGCCAGAGGCCAGTTCTCCAGTTTATGATGATCTTTGCGCAAGAGCCGGGCGGCCGCCTGGGCGGCGATCAGGGGATCATGGCGCTCATCAATCGTAGAGTTGATGACCAGGCCGTGGCGCCGGGCGGTGGCCGGCATAAACTGCCAAGGCCCGGCCGCCCCCACCCGGGAACGGGCCCGGGGAACGAACATCGATTCCACAAAAACCAGCCTGGAGATCTCCTTCGGCACACCCTGGGCTTCAAAAATTTTTTCGATCGTCGGCAGGTAACGGCCGGAACGAATCAGCCCCTCTTCAAAACGCGACCGTTGCCCCCATTGGCCGCGGATTTGATTGGCGGCCGTTTTGAATTTATCGCGGTCGTGGATATTTTCAAACAGGTGAGCGATCAGATGTTCCCCGGCGGTGACCGGCTTTTCGCCCTGGTCCAGGCGAAGCAACATCGCTTTGAGTTCAGCCTTTTTGATCGATTCGATTTTGGAGCGCAGGTTTTGATTGATTCCTTCAAGATCGAGCACCCCGTAGACGAGGTTCAAATTTTCGGCGTCGTGCAAAAGGGTGTGGTGCAGATCGTAGTTGGCATAGACATTCCGCCAGAATTCAATCATCGGCAGCAGGTCGGCGTGCGGCCGGAAACGGCTGGGAAAGGCGGCGCGCGAGACGGCCGGCAGGGGTTTGTAAATCTTCAGGGGAAATTGGCTGGGTTTTAAGCCCGGAGGCGCGGCATCCACCCATTCCACCGGCCCGCTTTCCATCCAGAAGGGGAGGACCGCGTCGCCGGAGTCGGCTGGCGCCGTTGTTGTGTCCTCCGCGGGGAGGGGAGGGACGTTGTCAAGGACCTCGGTCAACGTGACCGGTTCGGCTTTCACCAAAAGCTGCTTGGAGGTCCGCCCGGCAGTTTTGGCCGGCAGATAGGCCGAGACCACGCTGAAAAACCCCAGGGTCAAACAGATGCTTAGGGCCATGGTGATGACATTGCGTTCCATTATCAATTCCTCAATTGGACAATGAGTCGATCCTGAATTTTTTGCGCCTCCCCCATGTCTTTTTTATAATCGTTCATTAAAATGGCAAAGGCAATCAGGCGCCCGTTTTTTGCCGGAACAAAACCGCTTAAAGAGTTGACGCCGTTCAAAGAGCCCGTCTTCGCCCTCAAAACCCCTTCCAGTTCTTTGGGAATTTTGCGCTTCTCCATTGTACCATCTAGGCCGGCCACGCTCAAGGAAGCAGTGAACTCCGGACGGAGGGTGAAATCACGCCAGCCCGCGAGCAGAACTAAAACCAGGGCCTTGGCTGAAATTTTGTTTTGGAGCGAAAAACCGGAGCCATTTTTTAACGAGGCTTGGGAGATTTCCACCCCCGCCTTGTTCAGGCAATCGTTCAAAACATGGATTCCCTTGGCCGTTGTCCCCGGCGGGCTTAACAATTTTGCCCCCAAATGTTTGACCAGCTGTTCAGCAATGAAGTTGTTGCTGTATTTGTTCATATCGTGAACGATTAGCCCCAGCGGTTTGGAGGGAAAGGAGTATAAAAGGCGCGCTGTGGCCGTTTTTCCCTCCAAAATTTTTCCGGTGAAGGCAATGTGGTGAACCTTCAACTGGGCCGCAAGCTCGCCGGCAAAATAGTCGAGCGGCCGCTGTGCCCTCCGGTAATGTTTTTCCCCGTTTTGATAGTAGGGAACGGAGTTGAAGTTGACGGCCAGGGCCGAGGTCAGCGCGTTGTAGGCCCGGTGGTTGTTTCCCTGGCGGCCGGGATACTCCTGGGCGGCAAAGTAGCTGTCATCCAAGTAGATGTTTTGAACGATTTTTTTTAAGCCGCGGGCCTTGAGTTCCTGGATCAGCACCCAGAGGCGCTCACTGACCAGGGAAGGGTCCCCCTCGCCCTGAATCGTCAGGTTTTGAACCGACCCCTGTTGGATGGGGCCTTCGCTTAAAACGCGGGTTTCAAAATGATAGGCCGGTCCCAGTTTTTTCAAGGCGCAGTAGGCGGTGACTATTTTTAAGGCGGAGGCCGGGATTAACGGCTGGTCTTCATTGTGGGCCAGGATCGGCTCGCCCGTGTCGGCCCAGACGGCATAGACGGCGGTTTTGTTTTGCGAAACACCCGCTTGTTGAAGAAAGGATTTTAATGGATTGGCAAATCCAAAAATGGGCGTGCAAAAAACCACCAGGGCTGTTAAGATTCCGCCTTTCACAGCATTGGTTATGAGGAAAATTTTGTCAAAATTCAAGCCTTTAATACCCCTCTCCCCGGAGCGGCCGGCCCCTTGGGTCTTTTCCACCTACTTTACCGAGGGATTTCCCTACATGATAACCAAGGTCCTCTCTTTTGTCTTTTTTACCGACGTGGGTGTCCGGGAGGCGTGGTTGGGGTTCTTGAATTTTTTGGGGAT
>JACQMB010000088.1 GCA_016203765.1 Deltaproteobacteria bacterium | reverse complement strand
TGGATGCGAAAAGAGGTCCAAAAAATTAAGGGCCGGAAGATATCTTTCGGCATGCAGCCGGACTCGGATGTCCGTTTTGAACACATGGAGAACATCGGTTTTGATTCGATGGAGTTGAAACTGGCCGTGCGCCAAAAAATCCTGCGGGCCCGTTTAAAAACGACCGGCATCCACAATGTGATGAATGCGATGGCCGCCTGCGCCGCGGCCCTGGAGTTGGGTTTTGATCCGGAAGAGATGCGGGCGGGACTGGAATCTTTTGTTCCTTTAAAGATGCGTTTTGAGCAGACCCAACTGGTCAATGGCGTGCGCCTGATCAATGACGCCTACAATGCCAATCCCGTTTCCATGGAGATGGCCTTCGAGACGGTGGCCCGCCAGCCCAGGGCCGGACGGTTTTTGGCGGTGCTGGGAGATATGAAGGAGCTGGGCGAGGCCTCTCAAAAACTCCATCAAGAAACAGGCAGGAAGGCCGTGCAATGCGGCGCGGACATTCTTTTTGTTGTCGGTGAGTTTGCCTCCGCCGTGGCGGAGGGGGCAAAGCAGGCCGGCCTGGATCACGGAAAAATAATGACCTTTGAAGCCGTTGAGGCGCTGATTGAGAATTTGGAAGGGAAAATGAAATCAGGGGACATCATTTTGGTCAAGGCTTCGAGGGCGATGCAATTAGAGAGGGTGGCCGTAGCCCTCAAAGAAAAATTTGGGGATTAGAATGTTATACCATTGGCTCTATCCGCTCCACGATCAATTCATCGTCTTCAATGTGGTGAAGTATATCACCTTCCGCACCTTCATGGGGCTCTTCACCGCGCTGGGGCTGGTTTTCGTTCTGGGAAAGCCGTGGATTGGTTTTATGCAGAAAAAACAGTTTATGCAGGTCCTTTGGGAATATGTGCCGGTCACCCATCATCAAACCAAAACGAAGACCCCCACGATGGGAGGGGTCTTGATCTGGTTTGCGATCGTGACGGCAACCCTCCTCTGGGCCCGCCTCGATAATCCCTTCGTCTGGATGATGCTGGGATTGGGGACGGCGCTGGCCGCGGTCGGTTTTTTGGACGATTATTGGAAGGTCGCCAAAAAAAATGCCCTGGGATTGAGGGCCCGCTACAAATTTCCCCTGCAGGTTTTGTTTTGCGGCCTGGCGGCCCTAATTTTATATGATGCCTATCAATTTGACACGCGGCTTTCGGTCCCTTTTTTCAAGGCAATTTTAATCCCGATGGGGGGTTGGTATATCCTTTTTGCCGTTCTGGTTTTGACCGGCACCAGCAATGCGGTCAACCTGACCGACGGCCTCGACGGCCTGGTCGCCGGTCCAGCCGCCATCTCCTTTTTGGCCTATGGTGTTTTGGCCTATCTGGCCGGTCACTTTAAAATCGCCAACTATCTGCAAATTCCTCATATCCCGTTGGCCGGTGAGTTGGCCATTGTCTGCGGCGCCGTGGTGGGGGCCTTGATCGGCTTTCTTTGGTTCAACAGCCATCCGGCACAGATCTTCATGGGGGATGTGGGGGCCTTAAGTCTGGGGGGGATGTTGGGGATGGCGGCCCTCCTGACCAAGAACGAACTCTTGCTGGTAGTGATCGGCGGCATTTTTGTTTTGGAAACCCTTTCGGTCATCACCCAGGTGGCCTCTTTTAAATTGACCGGGCGGCGGGTCTTTCGAATGGCCCCGCTCCACCATCATTTTGAATTGAAGGGATGGCCCGAATCGAAGGTGATTGTGAGATTTTGGATTGTTTCGATTATTCTCGCTTTGGCCAGTTTGGCGACGCTGAAGTTAAGATAGGGAGGGACCGTGGACCAGGGACCAGGGACCAGGGACTTGAAGAACAAGAAGGTTCTTGTTGTCGGATTTGGAAAGTCCGGTCAGGCCGTGTTGCGATTTCTTTTAAAACAGGGAGTCCGTCCGGCAGTAACTGATTTGCAAAACGAGAAGGTTCTGGCGCCGGTGATGAAACCCTTCAAGGGCTTTCCGGTCGATTGGTTTTTGGGCTCGCACCCTTTGGAAGTTTTTGAATCCGCCGATCTGATTGTCGTCAGCCCCGGCGTTCCGATCAACACAGAGCCGTTAAAGACAGCAAAACAAAAGGGCATCCCAGTCATTAGTGAATTGGAATTGGCTCTACGGGTCCGTGGTCCGTGGTCCGTAGTCCGTGGTCCCTCTGTCCAGGTCCCTAGTCCGTGGTCCGTAGTCCGTGGTCCCTCCGTCATTGCCGTCACCGGGACCAACGGTAAAACTACTACCGCCACCCTGATTCACCACCTCCTCACGGCGGCCGGCAAAAAATCGCTTTTGGCCGGAAATGTGGGACGGCCCCTGATCGATTGCCTCGATGCATTGTCCAAAACCCAATTTTTGGTCCTCGAGGTTTCCAGTTATCAAATGGAGACCACCCCCAGCTTAAAACCGGATGCGGCCTTGCTGTTGAACATTACCGAAGACCACCTCCATTGGCATGAAAGTTTCGCGGCCTATGCGGCCGCCAAGGCCAAACTCATCCAACAAGCCGCCCCCGGCGGTTCGGTCATCTACAATCAGGAAGACAGCCTGGCCTCCCAGATCGCCGAACGAATCCCCGCCCGCCGCTTTCCTTTTTCTTCACGACGACAACTGAAACTGGGCGGATGGGTGGACGAAGGGAAACTCTATTTGAAAACCGAACCGAAATCTCAGCCCAAGGTCTTTGATCTCAACAAGACAAAGCTCAAGGGGATTCCCGGCTGGGAAAATATGCTGGCCGCCCTGTTGGCGGTCTCCCCCTACGTGGAAGAGGTCGGTTGTCTGCAAAAGGGGCTGGAAACTTTTGTCCCCCTGCCTCACCGGATGCAGATCGTGAAAGAGAAAAAGGGAGTGACTTATATCAATGATTCGAAGGCGACCAACGTCGGCGCCGCCGTTAAAGCCCTGGCGGGCGTGGCGGGCCCCGTTTTGTGGATCGCGGGGGGGCAGGACAAAGGGGGATCCTACGACCCCCTGAAGGAATGGGTAAAAAAAAAGTCCGCCGCGCCTATTTTTTGGGGGAGGCGAAGGCAAAATTGGGAAAAATTTTTGAGGGGCTGACGGAGATTCGAATGGCGGGAGATTTAAAAGAAGCGGTGGCGTTGGCCGAACAAGAGGCCCGGCCGGGGGAGACCGTTTTGTTTTCCCCCGCCTGCGCCAGTTTTGACATGTTTCGTGATTATGAGGAAAGGGGCGAAAAATTTATGGACCTGGTCCGTAGTCCGTAGTCCGTGGTCCAAATCTTATGTGGAATGAAAACACCATACGTCGGGCGCCGTTTGACTACCCGCTGTTGATTACGGTTGGGATCTTGACCGGTTTGGGCCTGACCATGGTCTTTAGCGCCTCGGCGGTTTTGGCCCAGGAGCGTTTTGGCGATTCGCTTTATTTTTTAAAAAAGGCCCTGCTCTATTCCGGATTGGGGGCCGGCGTGATGGCCGGCGTGATGCGCGTCCCCTATTACCATTGGCGCCGTCTGGTCTATCCTGTTTTGTTGGGCTGTTTCTTTTTGGGCCTGTTGACCCTTTATTCTCCGCTCGGTGTGAGCCTTGCCGGGGCGAGGCGCTGGCTGGACCTGGGGCCCTTGACCTTTCAATTTTCCGAGGCGGCCAAGATCGCCCTCGTGATTTTTATGGCCTATTCGATGGAAAAGAAGATTGAAAAAATGAATATTTTTTCCATCGGGATACTTCCCCATCTTCTCATCGCGGGATTTTTGATCTTGCTGGTCCTGGGGGGCAAAGACCTGGGGACCGCTTTTGTCATGGCGTCTTTTGTCCTGTGGATGCTCTTTTTGGGGGGGGCGCGGCTGAAACACCTGGGCCTTCTGATGTTGGCGGCCCTTCCCTTTCTTTATTATCTCATCGCGCAGGAGGGCTATCGCATGCAGCGGGTGTTGAGCTTTCTCAACCCCTGGTCCGACCGTTTTGGCGGCGGTTTCCAGATCATTCAGTCCTTTCTGGCCTTCAGCGAGGGGGGGCTTTTTGGAAAAGGGCTGGGGGCCGGCCAGCAGAAATTGTTTTATCTGCCGGAGGCCCATACCGATTTTATCTTTTCGGTTTTGGCGGAAGAGATGGGGTTGGTCGGCGTTTTTTTTGTTGTGGTCCTCTTTGCCTTTTTGGTCTTTCGCGGTTTGCAGATCGGCCGGCGCGCCCCCTGCCTGTTCGGACGCTATTTGGCCTTTGGGGTGGCCGTGTTGATTGCCCTGCAGAGCCTTTTAAACATGGGGGTGGTGATGGGGCTCTTGCCCACGAAGGGGATGGTCCTTCCCTTTGTGGGTTACGGCGGCTCGAGTTTGGTCTGCACGTTGGTGGCGGCGGGTATTTTGTTGAATGTCTCCACCTACCGGGCGGCGGAGACACCGGCGTTTTTTAAGGATAGGACCGTGGACCGTGGACCATGGACCGTGGACCCGGTTGCAGTCCCATGAAAGTCCTGTTGGCCTGCGGAGGAACGGGCGGCGATATTTTTCCGGCGGTGGCCGTGGCCCAGGCGTTGGCGGAACAGAAAGGGAAAGTCGAAATCGTTTTTGTCGGGACGGACAAGGGAATGGAAAAAAAAATTTTACAAACGACGCCTTGGAGGCTGGAGATGATTGAAAAGGCCGCTTTTGCGAACAAAAGGGGGCTGAAAAAGCTGACGGCCCTCTTCCCGTTTCTCGGGAACTTGGTCAAAAGTTTCCGGCTGTTGAAGAGGGAGCGGCCGAACGTCGTCGTCGGCGTGGGGGGCTATGTGGCCGCCCCCGTGCTGATGACGGCTTTTCTGCTGGGAATCCCGGCCTTGACGATTGAACCGAACGCCATCCCCGGCTTGGCCAACCGCCTCCTAAAATATTTTGTCAGGGAGGTCGTTGTGGCCTATCCGGAGACGGAAAAGTTTTTCGGCGGGAAGGCCCGCCGCTGGGGGGTGCCGGTACGGAAGAACCTGATGGCTGAGGCCGCCGCCGCGGCTTCCACCCCGGATTGCAAAACCGTTTTTATTTTCGGCGGTTCCCTGGGGGCGAAAGCGATCAACGAGGCGGTTTTAGAAGCCCTGCCTTGGTTGGCCGATTGGAAGGGCCGGGTCCATTTCGTCCATCAAACCGGCGCCGCCATGGATGCCCAATCAGTTCAACAGGTCTACCAAAAATACGGCCTTTCCGCGGAGGTCTATCCCTTTATCGAGACGATGGGAACCTGCTACGGCCGGGCCTCCTTTGTGATTTCCAGGGCGGGAGGAAATACCGTTGCCGAACTGGCCGCCCTGCATAAACCCGCCCTGCTCATTCCCTATCCCCATGCCCGGGAACAGCACCAGGCGGCCAATGCCCGTTTTCTGGAGGCCGCCGGCGGTGCCAGGGTTTTGCTGGATGAAAATTTAACCGGGGCCCATCTGGCCCGGATCGTTCGGGAATTTTTGGCAAAACCCGAGCTGTTGGCGGAGATGTCGGAGCGTTTGAAAACATTGGGCGGTCCGGAGGCCGCCGAAAGGATTGCGGATGAATGTTTAAATCTGACTCACAGTTCATGAATTGGGATACCTTGGGAGATCGCGGCATTGTTTCCACTCGCTCGATAGTTTGTTTTCGCCTGCCTTTCGTTCGCCGTCTGACCGGTCGAAGGCTTCCGCTCGCCGGTTTCGCGGGACCAGGTCCGTTTGGGGCGGTCCCCAAACGGCCTTCTCGCTCGGCCGCCGATTGGTTGGAACCCCCAACCGGAGCGGCGGCCTCCGCGAGGTCCCGCGAAACCGACTCGCTAACGCCTTCGACCTCTTCTTCGGTCGTTGAAAAGGCAATCGAAAGCAAACCCCTCTCACTCTTGGGGATTACAAAGGAGCGAGAGTGGGAGGATGGCGAAAAATGGCGTGAGCGGGCCGGTCAAGCCGGACCTCGCGGAATCCCGCCCAACCGGTCGGGGGATCCAATCAATGGGCGGGATGAGCGAGAAGGCCGCGGCGGGGGCCACCCCGCCGCGGACCTGTGCCGGCAAGACCGGCCCGCGGAAGCCATTTTTTGCCATCCTCCGGATCGAGTGTATGTTTAGCACGCGTTTAAAAACAGACCTCAAAAATCTTCTGGGGGAGGCCGTTGTCTTCGATGCGCCCCTGGCCGCGCAGACCAGCATCCGCATTGGGGGGCCTGCCGACGGCCTGTTCCGGCCGCAGGATGCGGAAGGCCTGAAAAAGGCCCTGGGGTTTGCCAGGGAAAAATCGATTCCCGTTTTTGTCCTGGGGAAGGGGAGCAACACGCTGGTGCGCGACGGCGGGTTTCGGGGGCTGGTCATTCATCTGGGCCTCCTGCGGCGGTTCGAAAAAACCGGGGACAACGGAAGCGGCGTTTGGGTAACGGCCCAAAGCGGCGTCCCCACCCCGCAGCTGATTCGCTGGGCGGCCCTGGAAGGGCTGGCCGGTTTGGAATGTTTGGCCGGTGTCCCCGGCACCGTCGGCGGCAATGTCTTCATGAACGCCGGAACCTATTTGGGCGAGATCGGGGACAAGATTCAGGAGGTCAAAATCCTGGACAACAAGGGAAATGAACGGGTGTTGAAAAGGGAAAAATTAAAATTTGAATATCGGACCAGCAATATTCCCCCTTCGTCCATTATCTTGGAGGCCGTCTTTCTTCTGCAAAAGGGAGAAAAAGAGAAGATCGAGCAAAAGATCCGGGAGGCCTTTGAAAAACGGGGGCTGGCCCAGCCGGTGGAGCAACCCAGTCTGGGTTCCGTGTTTAAGAATCCGGGAAAAAAGAAGGCTTGGGAGTTGATTGAGGAAGCGGGGTTGAAAGGGGTGCGGGTGGAAAAGGCCAGGATTTCGGAAAAACACGCCAATTTTATCGTGAACGAAGGGGGCGCTACCGCAAAAGACGTTGAGGTTTTGATTCGAATGGTCAGGGACCGGGTCAAGCAAGCGACAGGAGAGTTATTGGAAACGGAGATTAAGGTGGTTGGAGAAGGTTAGCTGGGACTACGGACCACGGACTACGGACTACGGACTACGGACTACGGACTACGGACTATGACTAGTAAGTGGAAAAACAAAAAAGTTGCGGTCCTCATGGGGGGTCTCTCCAAAGAACGGGACATCTCTTTGAAAAGCGGCAAGGCGGTTGCGCAGGCGCTTCGGTCAAAAGGTTATCCGGTGATCGAAATCGACTGTGAACAAAATTTGCCGGAGCAGTTGAGGCAGCAGGCCATCGATGTCGCCTTTATTGCCCTCCACGGGCCCTGGGGAGAGGATGGCTGTGTCCAGGGCCTCCTGGAATGGATGCGCATTCCCTACACCGGCTCCGGGGTTCTGGCCAGCGCCTTGGCGATGGACAAGGCGGTCCTCAACCGGGTCAGCCGCGACCTCGAATTTCTGGTCCCCAAAGAGGTGATTTTGGATGCCCGGCTTGAAAACGCGGATGATTTTGTCTCCCGCTTCCGGGAAAAATTCCCGGTCATCGTCAAACCCTCCAGGGAAGGATCAACCATTAACGTGACGATCGTCCGCCGGCAAAAAGAGCTGAAGGCGGCCATCGAAAAGGCCCTGCAGTCGGATCATAAAATTTTGGTGGAGGAATATATCGAGGGGAAAGAGGTGACGGTCGCGGTTTTGAACGGCAAGGCCCTGTCGTCGATCGAGATCGTTCCCAAGGGGGGCTTTTACGATTATCAGGCCAAATATACCAAGGGGATGACCGAATATATCCTGCCGGCGAGACTCTCGCCCCGTTGTATTGAAAAACTGAACCAAATTTCCACCCGGGTGTATCAGATGATCGACTGTTCCGGAGTCATCCGCGTCGATTTTATCGTGAATACGGAAGAAAAGCCGTTCTTTTTGGAGGTCAACACGATTCCCGGTTTCACCGAGACCAGTTTGGTGCCAAAGGCGGCCAAGGAGGCCGGGATTTCGTTTGAGGATTTGTGTGAGACGATTTTGGAAGGAGCGGGGCTGAAGATACGGACTACGAACTACGGACCACGGACTACGGACCAGGGAGCGGGGACTGGGGAGAAAAGACAATGAATGGTATCTTGGGACAACAAGAGGTGAGGAGGAGGCCGAGGGGCGTTATTTTCAGGAGGTACCGTCTCCTCTTTAAGAGGGCTGGTCTCCTGGCCTGCCTCATCGGGTCGGGATACGGCCTCTGGTGGGGAGTGACCCATGCCGCCACCTTCGCCCTCCGCCAGATTGAGGTGGTGGGACGTCTCGAAAAAGTGACGATGCAGGAGATTGTGGAGGCCGCGGACCTGCATACCGGCGTCAATCTCTTCTCCCTCAACCTTCAGGCGGTGGAGGCAAAGATCCTCCGTCTCCCATGGATCCGTTCGGTTTCAATCCGCCGGCAGGTCCCGGGCACCTTGTGGATCCATGTGATCGAGCAAAGGCCGAAGGCCCTCCTTTTGGATGGCCGGCTCTACTTTGTCTCCGACGAGGGGGCGGTTTTTAAAGGGTTGGAGCGGGAACCCGACCGGGATCTTCCCGTGATCACCGGCATGAAAGGGGGGGAAGATTTGCAAACGGCCTTGCGTCTGATCGATTTTTTTGAAGAAAAAAACGATTTAGGTGTGTTCGGATTGTCCGAAATCCATTATAATGCGGCCGCCGGTTATTCGGTGGTCACGTTGCAAGGGCCCCTCGAAGTCAAACTGGGGAGAGTTGATTTTGAAAAGAAATTGGAAAGGCTGAAAAAAATCTGGGCCGATTTAACGGCGCGAACGCCCGGCCTGCGCGGGATAGATTTGAATTATGATGAAAAGGCAATTGTGAAACTTTAAGTCAAGGTCCGGCTTTGCCGGGCCGCGAAGCAAATCCGAAGGATTTGCGGAGTATAAATCAAGGAGGAGGCAACATGGGAAAAAACAACTGGGTTGTAGGCCTGGATATCGGCACGACCAAGGTCTCAGCCATTGTGGGGGAGCCCACAGAAAGCGGGGTCGACATTGTCGGTATCGGCACCCATCCCTCGCGGGGCCTGCGCAAGGGGGTGGTGGTCAATATCGAGGCGACCGTAAGCTCCATCAAACGAGCCGTGGAGGAGGCCGAACTGATGGCCGGCGGCGAGATCACCCAAGTCTATACCGGCATTGCCGGCAGCCACATCAAGGGGATCAATTCGCACGGCATCGTGGCGATCAAGGAGAAGGAGGTGAAGCCCGCCGATGTGGACCGGGTGATCGACGCGGCGCAGGCCATCGCCATCCCGCTCGACCGGGAGCTGATCCACGTCATCCCGCAGGAATTTGTGGTGGATGACCAGGATGGGGTCAAAGATCCGGTCGGGATGTCGGGGGTGAGGCTGGAGGCCAAGGTTCACATTGTGACGGGGGCGGTCACCTCGGCGCAAAATATCATCAAATGCTGCAATCGGGGAGGCCTCAATGTTTGCGACATCCTCCTGCAGCAGCTGGCCTCCGCCGAATCGACCTTGAGTCAGGATGAAAGGGAACTCGGCGTGGCGGTCGTGGATACCGGCGGCGGGACGACCGACCTGGCCATCTTTTCGCGGGGGGCGCTGATCCACACCGCGGTCCTGAGCCTGGGCGGCAATCACATCACCAATGATGTGGCCGTGGGCCTGCGCACGCCGGCGCATGAGGCCGAACGGATCAAACAAAAATACGGATGCGCCCTGGTCTCACTGGTCTCCAAGGATGAGACGATCGAAGTGCCGAGCGTGGGAGGCCGCAATCCCCGAATCGTTTCCCGTCAGATTTTGGCCGAAATTATCGAGCCGCGCCTGGAAGAGATTTTCTCCCTGGTGCGCCAAGAGATTGTGCGCGCCGGCTGTGAAGATCTGGTGGCCGCCGGCGTGGTGTTGACGGGGGGGACGGCTATTTTGGAAGGGGCCCCGGAATTGGCCGAACAGGTTTTTCATCTGCCGGTCCGGCGCGGATTTCCCCAGGGGGTGGGAGGTTTAGTCGATGTGGTCAAAAGCCCCATGTATGCCACCGGGGTGGGACTGGTGCAGATGGGCCTGAAGGCCCGGGGCCAGGAGGGCCGTTTTCGCACGCGGGACAGTAATGTCTACCATCGGGTGAAGGGAAGAATGAGAGAATGGATATCGGATATTTTTTAAATAAAAGGAGGAGTATATGGGATTTGAATTCGTCGATAACGACGCGCAAAACGCAAAAATAAGAGTCATCGGAGTGGGTGGAGGCGGAGGGAATGCCATCTCCACCATGATTGAATACAGTCTGGAAGGGGTCGACTTCATCGCGGCCAACACCGACATGCAAGCCTTGCGTTCCAATAAGGCCTCGACCAAGATTCAACTGGGAAGGGAACTGACCAAGGGGCTGGGGGCCGGCGCCAATCCGGAAGTCGGCCGCAATGCCGCCCTCGAAGATCAAAAAAATATTTTGGAGATGCTCCAGGGGGCCGACATGGTCTTTGTGACCGCCGGGATGGGCGGCGGCACCGGGACG
>JACQMB010000087.1 GCA_016203765.1 Deltaproteobacteria bacterium | reverse complement strand
GCTTGCGCCGCAGTGGGGACAGTGGCACAGCAAAAAGCGTGACGCCGCTGAAGGCGGGGGCGCGCTTTTTGCGACATCGGAACTGGAGGCTGGCGGTTAAATGGGATTTTGCTGGAAATGGGTTCAAACCTTGTTACAGATGGGCCGCCCATCTAAACCCTCTGCACCCTTCTCTCGGAGGGGGGAAACTTTTTTAAAGTTTTCCCCCTTCCGCCGCTCGGGCCTACGGCTGGAGTGCTGGGCCGCCAGAGCGCGTCAAATATATCCCTCTGGACTTTTGGGCCTGTCGGGGCTAGAAGGGCGGCATGTCCGTCACAGCGCCATTGGCCGACCTCGATCTGGATCTTTACAAAAACTCCCGCGTCGAGCGGGAGGTCATCGACAAAACTCCCGAGGAAGAGATTGTCCTCTCCGGCCCCGATCTTCATCACTCCCACTATGTTGATGGAACAAATCTCGATCTCCAATTCCAATATCGTTCCACTTGCCGAAAGGAATGGACCGAAACGGTTAGGGAGGTTGAGATTACAACAGAAGAAAGGCATCCAAACCCGTCGTGCGACGAAGGCGATTTTTGGGGCGTATGGTCCACTACTCAAGTGGCTTTTTTTTTCGGCGTCGTTGGAGTCGGTGCGGCAATTGGAATCAATTCCATAGACATAGAAGATGATTACGATGCCGATACCGACAGAAAATGGAAAACCGGTTTTCTTGTGGGCACAGCCGCAATAGGTGCCACGTGTCTGTCAGTAGGAACGGGACTTTTAATCAAATGCTCCGGCTACCCCAAAACCACCCGAACCCTCCTTGGGGAAAACGAGGAGGAAAAAAGCGGCGAAAGTTACGATTGCCGTGAAAAGCCCCTGACGGAGACCAAAGTCGGCCTCCGGCTGGCCTCCGGAACCCTTCTCGAAAAAACCACGGACGAAAGCGGCAACGCCCGTTTCGATCTTGCCGGCGCGGAGCCCGAGGATATCCGGAGCATGCGATACTACCTTCCCGATCAGCAACTGAGCGATCCGATCGCGTTGTCCCAACGGGAGGAAGAAACGTTGGAATACGCGCTGGCCCCCAAACACGCCGCCCTCCTTCCAGTTTACGGAGATCTCAAAGAAAAGGCGCGGCAAGCCGCCATCCAATGTTACGAACACAGCTTTAAAACCGATCCGGTCGGGGGGACCATCGGGATGTCGATGCAACTGGCCCCTTCCGGAAAGGTGCGCAAACTCTCCACCGATTTCAACCCCGGCGGCCTCTCGGCCGCAAACCGGTGCCTCTGGAAAAAAATCTCAAAATTGCGCTTCCCCCGGTTTCAGGGGGAGTCCCTGGCCGTGAATGTTTCCGTCGACTTCGACGCCCCGCCTCCGGTCGTCAAGGTTACACCCCCGGAGGTGCGGGTCTATGAGGTCACGCCGGACGCCTATGAAAAGGTTTTGGATATCATCCAAAACATGCCGACGGCCAAATGGGATCGGCAACAGGCGGAGATCATCGTCGCCGACCCGGAGACCGGCCGGCCCGTCAAAAAAATCATCAAAAAGGTTGACGTCTCGGAGCCGGGGTACGATTTTGAGCAAACCTTGGCGGAATCCGAACAGGAAAAATTGGCACTGGCGCGGAGAAGGATGGAACGCGAACTGCGATTGCAGCAAATCGAAAGGACACTGCGGGAGCTTCGGGCTTCCCGCTCCGCCCCTCCCCCGCAACCGGCCCCCGCGCTTGATCCAAGACCGGAAGAGCCGAAGAAAAAGGTGGAAAATTTCAATATCGGGGGCAAACCGGTTACGGTCGTCTACGATCCGAGCCTGGGATGCACGGCGGGGATCGCCGCCTGCCAGGCGGCCATTATGACGCAGGGGGGATGCGAGCTGATTCGCCGCGAGGCCCGCTCGGCGGTCGGGGGATGGGCCGGAATTGTCGCCGGGGCGGCGGCCGGCGCGGTCTGCGACAGCGAAGTCCAGGAGATTTGCGCCAAGGTGGTCTGCGAATGAAATCCTACAGGCATGCCTCATAATCGGGTTCCTGCCCGATCTCGCCAACCAACTCCGTGTGCGTGACCTTGCCTTGGGGATCGAGGACCACAACGGCCCTGGCAAACAAGCCAGCGAGTGGGCCGTCGACAATTTGCACCCCATAGGCCTTGCCAAAGTTATTATCCCGAAAAGCCGACAGCGGCAGGACCTTTTCCAATCCCTCCGCGCCGCAAAAGCGTTTTTGGGCAAAGGGGAGGTCCTTCGAAATGCACAAGACCACGGTATCCTTTAAAGCGGCGGCCCGCTCATTGAAATTTTTCACCGAAGCCGCGCAAACCGGCGTGTCAATCGAGGGGAAAATATTAAGCACGATCCGTTTTCCCTTAAAATCGGCTTGCGTCACTTCGGATAAATCGGTCTTGGTCAATTTGAAACTGGGCGCCTTGGCACCCGCCTTGGGAAGCTCCCCGGCGGTATTCCAGGGATTGCCTTTGAGAGTGATTTTAGCCATAATGGGCCCTTACAATAAGGCGGCGGGGCTGTCAACGACGCGGCGGCTTACCGCCGTGCTTGATCCTGAGCGAGCGGAGCGAGTCGAAGGATAAAGAAGAAGAAGATGAAACCTTTTTTCCTTTATTTGGGGGTGGCGGCCGGTTTTGTCCTGCCGTTTTTCAATATCCCTTTCATTTTCAAAATCCGAAAGAACAAAAGCTCCAAAGACATAAGCCTGGTCTGGGCTGTGGGCATTTTTATTTGCGTTGTCTTGATGCTACCCCAGGCCTGGCTTAGCCAAGATTTAAGCTTTAAAATTTTCGGCATCGTTAATTTTATTCTTTATTCCGCCGCCTTTTATCATATTATCTATTATCGAAAGGGGCAGTAGCTCAGTTGGGAGAGCGCCACGTTCGCAACGTGGAGGTCGGCGGTTCGATCCCGCTCTGCTCCACCACTTTCCATGTTTTTTAAAAATGTCGATTGCCGGCCGTTGAAGAAGCTCTCCAGTTGGCGGCGGATTTCGCTGTCGGCCTGGAGCCGGCCAGCCGATCCCTCCGTTTACGCCTTGCTGGAAGTTGACATGACCAAAGGACTGTCCCTGTTGGAACGGCTGACGAAAGAGACCGGGGCCAAACTGACCGTCACCCACCTGCTGATCAAGGCCGTGGCCAAGACCCTGGCCAAATATCCGGAAATCAACGTCTTGATTCGCCGCGGCAAACTCTACGTGCGCGAAAATGTGGATGTCTTTGTCCAGGTCTTTGTGGAAGAGGGAGGCCGGGCTGATCTTTCGGGGGCGAAGGTGCGCAACGCCCATGAAAAATCGCTGGAACAAATCGCCGGCGAATTAAAAAAACAGGCTGAAAAAATCAGAACCGGGCAGGACCCCAATTTAAAAACGACCAAGCGTTCCCTAAAAATCCTGACGCCGCGTCTGATGAAATGGTCGATAAGATTTTTGGAGTGGCTGGGATATGATCTAAACATCAGTCCCAAATTTCTGGGCCTGCCGCCCGATCCCTTCGGCGCGGCCATGATCACCAACGTGGGAATGTTCGGCCTGAAGATGGGCTGGGCGCCGCTGGTCCCTTTCAGCCGGACGCCGATTGTTTTGCTGGCGGGCGAGATCACCCCCCAGTCGATCTTAAACATCGGCGTGACGATTGATCACCGCATTATTGACGGTTTTTTGGGAGGCAGAGCCGCGGGGGAGTTGAAGCGGCTTTTGGAAAACCCTGATGAAATGGTTTAAGGCGGCCCTTGTCTCCGATCTGGCTTCCGGTGAAGGCAAAACGGTGGAGCCGGTCCCCGGCAGGCCGATCGCCCTGTTCAACAACCACGGCACTTTTCAGGCCATCGACAATGTCTGCCCCCACCGCGGCGGGTTTTTATCGGAGGGCCGCCTCAAAGAAAATTGCGTGATCTGGCCCTTGCATCAGTGGACTTTTGATTTGAAAACGGGTGAAAATATCCGAAACCCACAAGTGAAACTTCGCGTCTATCCGGTGCGGGTCCGGGGGGAGGATGTTTGGATAGAGCTTTAATCCGCCTTATTCTCTACTTTCTCAAACTAGGGGCGACCGGTTTTGGCGGGCCGGTGGCCCTGATCGGTTACATGGAGCGGGACCTGGTCGATAAAAAAGGTTGGTTCACCCGCAAGGAATACCTTCACGGCCTGGCCCTGGCCCAATTCGTCCCCGGCCCGCTGGCTCAGCAGATGGCGATCTACTTTGGCTGGCTGAAGGGAAAAATTTTGGGGGCCACGCTGGTTGCGATCGCTTTTCCCCTTCCCTCTTTCCTGATGATTTGGGCGCTCTCCTACTTATACGTTCGGTATCAGGGCCTTGCCTGGATTCATCCCCTCTTTTACGGAATGGGGGCGGCCGTCATCGCCGTAATCATTCAGGCCGCCCTGCGGCTGGTCAAAATTTCACTGGAAAGAAAAAAGGGGCTCTGGCTGATTTTTCTGGCGGTGGCGTTAGCAACCGCAACCTATGAAAAAACCCCTTTCCTGCTTTTTTTGGGGAGCGGCCTCCTGGCCGTCGCGCTCTATGCCTTTCCCTCCCGAAGATTGTTTCTCTTTCCTTCGGCCGAGTTGTTTTTCTTTTTTATGAAGGCCGCGGTGGTGGTCTACGGGAGCGGCATGGCCATCATCCCCTTTATCTATCACGATGTGGTACAAACGCATGCCTGGCTTTCCGACAAACAATTTTTGGATGCGATGGTGGTGGGGATGATCACGCCGGGGCCGGTTCTGATCACGGTGGGGTTTATCGGTTATCTGGTTGAAAATTTTACCGGGGCCCTGGCCGCGGTGGTGGGAGTTTTTCTGCCGGTCTATCTGTTTGTCATTATTTTCGCCCCCTGGTTTCACAAAATTTTGCGAAACGCCCAAGCCCAGGTCTTCGTGGAAGGGGTGACCGCCGCGGCGGTGGGGGCCATTGCCGGCGCGGCGTTTATCTTGGGTCAGCGGGCGATTGTCGATTGGCCGACCGCCCTCATCGCCCTGATCACGCTAGGGCTGATTTTCAAAACCAAACTCCCTGTCCCCTTAATCCTATTTGGAGCCGGTCTCATTGGTATCGGTATCAAAGCGACGGGGCTTTCTTAAAGGAACTTAGCAGCGCGAGGGAAGATAAAACAAAAAGGGTCAAGGCAATGGGATGGAAAACGAATTGAAACCAGTTACCATCCGCGAGGATTAAAAAGCGCCGCAGATTAGCCTCAGCCATGGAGCCCAAAATCAAGCCCAAGACAATGGGCCCTAAAGGAAATTTCAATTTTCGGAAAACAAATCCCAAAACTCCAAAACCAAACATGATCCAAACATCAAACAAGGAATTATTGATGGCATAGGAACCAACCAGACAAAGCAGCAACACCAAAGGATTCAAAATATAATCAGGCAGTTTTAAAATCCACTTTCCCAATGTTTGGATTCGATACAAACTGATTACGAGGGAAAAAAGAGTGGCGACCGTTAAAATGGCAATGATTTGGTAGACCAAATCTATATGGTCTTGAAACAAAAGAGGGCCTGGTTTAAGGCCCCACATCATCAAAGAACCGATCAAGATAGCGGTGACGGCATCTCCAGGAATGCCCAGAGTCAACATGGTTGCCATCTCCCCTCCAATGACAGCATTGTTGGCTGTCTCCGCAGCGACCAAGCCCTCCATCGACCCCTTCCCAAATTCCTCCTTCTTTTTGGAAAAGCGTTTGGCCTGCTCCCAGGAGATAAGACTTGCAATATCTCCCCCCGCAGCTGGAATAACACCCACAATGACTCCAATGACCGACGAGAGCCAAAAGGCAGGGGTCACTCTTTTGATTTCAGCTTTGGTTGGGAAAACTCTTCCCAGCTTAGAACGAAGCACTTTATCTTGGAGCGACCCTTCCAGAATACGGTTCAACACCTCACTCATTCCAAAGAGTCCAACCAAAATAGGAATAAAGGAAACTCCCCCCACAAGCTCTTTAATCCCAAAGGTAAATCGATTGAAACCATGGATAGGATCGATACCAATGGTTGCTAAAAAGAGTCCCAAAAGACCCAGCAACAAACCCTTCATGATCGAACCGCCAGAAACTGCAATCATCATGGAGAGGCCGAAGACAGCGAGGGAAAAAAATTCTGCCGGCCCAAACTGCAAGGCAAATCTTGCCATGGGAAAGGCAATCAATGCCAAAACCAGAACGCTAAAGAGACCGCCGCCTGCTGACCCCAGAGCAGACAACCCCAAGGCAAGGCCCGCCTCACCCTTTTTAGCCATGGGATAACCATCCAAGGTTGTGGCAATCGCTGCCGGTGTTCCAGGGGTGTTGATTAAAATAGCCGAGATGGCACCCCCAAACATCGCCGCAGTATAAATGCCAAGGAGGAGGCACAAACCTTGTTCCGGAGGGGCAAAGAAGGTTAAAGGGGTAAAAATGGCAACCCCCATTGTGGCGGTAAGCCCCGGCAGTGCCCCAATGAGCATCCCTAAAAAAACCCCGGCGAGCAGCATGAGGAGATTGCTGATTTGAAACAGGGAAACAAAGGCTTGTAGAATGGCATCCATTTTCTAATTCAATGGGACATGAAGACCCAAGTAAAAACTCCCATAGACAAAAAGTGCGATGAGGAGGGAATAAATGGAAATCCTGATTGACCCTCTGACTTTTTGCTTTGGTTGAAAAGGAAATAAAACAAACATCGTTCCCAAAAGAAACAAAACAGTCGGAATAAAGAAGCCAAAAAGGGACCAGAGAAGAATATAGAATATTGTCATCACTAAAATAGTCAGGACTTGTCGCTGATGGGGATGGTGAAGATTAGGTTTAATAGCCGTCATCCGTCTAGAATAAATCTTACTGCCTGCAAGCCAAAGCCCGAACAAGATAAGCCCCAGCGCAATGAGCCGAGGCCAATATCTTGGTCCAGGAATGTTCCCTTCATCGACAGGGAAATAAGCGATCTCGAACAGTATGTAAAAACCGAGGAGGGAAAAAAGAAGGCCTGCGAGGAGATCCGACAGGAAAAAGCGTTTCACTTCCTTCTTAAACCAAACCGGGCAAAAAGAGGTTCAAAAAATTGGGATTGTTCGTTCGCAAATTCGGTAAAGTCCAGCCCCTTGCGATAGGCATGGCCAAAACCCCTAGCCTGATAAGCCTCTTTAACCCATTTTTCTTCAAAGCCTTTTTTAAAAGCACTGTGAAGGACCTTGATGATTTCCGGATCGGTTCCTTTAGGTGCGGCAAAACCACCCCACGCTACAATTTGAGCATTCAAACCTCTTTCTTTCATGGTGGGAACTTTTTTAAGCAATGAAAAACGCCTTTTATCCAACACCCCTAAGAGACGTAGTTTGCCGGACTGGACATGGGAAAGAGCCTCGGCGGCCCCGGTCACAGCGGCATCCACATGACCTCCCATCACCGCAACCAATGCGGGGGCAGCCCCATCAAAGGGGATATGTTTACATTGAATTTGGGCTTCTTTCTCCAAGCTTAAGGCCCCTAGATGCCAAATACTCCCCACACCCGAATTGCCGACAGAAATTTTGCCCGGTTTTTCTTTGGCATCAGCAATAAAATCTTCAATCGTTTGGTAAGGCGAATCGGCCCGCACTGAAAGAGCCGCCGGCACACTCACTGCCTGCATAATCATCTCAAACTTGTCGGGTGCAATGTTATTGTAACCTTGATGTTTGAGCAGCGAAAGCTCCACCGGGACATAACCAATGGTATAGCCATCTGGTTTGGCATTGGCCACAAATCCCATGCCAATGGCTCCCGAGGCCCCTGGTTTATTGATCACATTGATTTTTTGACCCAAATACTTTTCCGCCGCCTTAGCAATGGTCCTAGAGGTAAAATCGGATCCCCCGCCCGGCGCCGATTGAACAACCAGAGTAATTTCTCGAGTGGGGTACTTTTCAACTGCAAAAACTGGAGCGAGCAACCCGATACCAACTGCTAAAAACAAGCCGACTCTGTAGACCATAAACGACCTCCCTCTATTTTGAAAGCCCGGCATTGGCAATCATTTCTTTGAAAACACTTGTTTGATCTCTTGTAAACTTTCCAAAATCCTCCCCACTCAAATAGGTGTAGCCCAATCCCTGTTTTGCGTAGAGCTCCTTCACCCCTTTTTCATCAAAGGCCTTTTTAAATGCGGTGCGCAGGGCTTCCAAGACATCCGCGGGAATTCCCTTGGGAGCCACAAAACCACCCCAATCGACGACGACAAGAGGTATCCCCCGTTCTTTTAATGTGGGGGTCTGCTTGAGCGGTTCAAAACGCCGCTTGTCCATCACGCCCAAGACGCGCAGTTTTCCGGCATTCACATGGGCTAACGTTTCAGAAGGAGCGGTTGCGGCAGCATCCACATGGCCACCGAGCAGGGCCACCAGTGCCGGCGCCGATCCATCGAATGGAACGTGTTTAAACCTCGTTCCGGTTTTTTTCTCCAGCGCAACAGCCGACATATGCCAGGGTGACCCGACTCCGGCATTGGCAATGACGAGCTGGCCCGGTCTTTGCTTGGCTGCTGCAATAAGATCATTGATATTTCGATAGGAACTATTTGCTTGAACCGTAATCGCCGCAGGCATCGTCACCGCCAGCATAATCGTCTCAAACTGTTCTGGTTTGACGTCACTATAACCCAAGTATTGAAGCCCGCTAATAACTCCGGGGGCATACCCAATCAGATAACCATCCGGCTTGGATGCGGCTACCATTGTCAGTCCAATGGATGCCGTCCCTCCCGGTTTGTTGATGACATTAATCCTTTGGCCTAGATGCCTTTCAGCGTAGGCTGCGATCGTGCGGGAAACAAAGTCAGAGATACCGCCGGGAGAAACCGGGCAAACAAGGGTAATCGATCTTATAGGATAACTTTGATTTTGATAAGAAGAGGCTCCTAAAGTGTCCCCTGCCAAAGCAACAAAGCAAACCCAAAAACAAAACAACTTTTTCATGGGCGGCTACCCATAGCCAAGGAGGTGAAGCTTGTCAATCGCCTTAAATTTATTTGGTGCCCCCGGGGTGAATCGAACACCCACCACCAGCTTCGGAGGCTGGTGCTCTATCCGTTGAGCTACGGGGGCAAATGGATGTGGGCACTGAGGGGTTCGAACCCCCGACCTCTGCGATGTGAACGCAGCGCTCTAACCAGCTGAGCTAAGTGCCCTTCCTCCTTTACATTGGAACGTTCACGAGGTATCCGCTTCTTTATGAGCGACGCCGAAATATTTGTCAATCAAATGGCCGAAAAGACGGCCCCTTTGGAAAAGCGGCTCTGCGCCCTCCACTGGAAGCTGGCCACCACCGGTGATCCGCAAACGGCCAAAGAGCTGGCCGAGGCCGAAAAACAATTCAAACTGACTTTTTCCAACCCGGACGAATTCAAAAATTTAAAAAATTGGCAAAAGGAGAGAAACGCCGAGCCCCTGGTGGCCCGTCAGGTCGAACTGCTCGTGAACGCCTACACCCCCAACCAGCTCGATGAAAAAACGATTTCCGATCTGGTGGAGCGCCAAACCGAAATCGAAAACATTTTTAATAACTTCCGGGCAAACCTCGACGGCAAGGAACTTTCCGACAACGATCTGAAGGAGATCCTCAAAACCGAGAAAGACGGCGCGCGCCGCAAGGCGGCCTGGGAGGCGACCAAACAGGTCGGCGGCCAGGTGGCCGACAAGGTCAAGGAACTGGCCCGCCGCCGCAACCGGGCCGCGCAAAAACTGGGTTTTAAAAACCATTTTGAAATGGCGCTTCAGTTGCAGGAACTGGACAGCCGTTCGGTTTTAAATATTTTTGACGGCCTGAACAAGGCCACCCAAAAACCGTTTCAACAAAAGATCGAGCGCCTGCACGGCCGGCTGGCCGAATATTTCAAAATCCCCGCCGAGGAGATCATGCCGTGGCACTACGACGATCCCTTTGCGCAAGCCGCCCCGGCCCGGGCCACGGTGGACCTCGACCCTTTTATCAAGGGAAAAGATATTTTAACAATCATGCGCGATTTTTATCAAACCATCGATCTCGATATTGCCGATGTCTTGGAACGGAGCGACCTTTTTGAAAAAAAGGGGAAGTGTCAGCACGCCTTTTGCATCAACATGGACAAGAAAAACGATGTCCGCGTGTTGGCCAACATCCGACCCAACAGCTACTGGACCTCCACCATGCTCCATGAGCTGGGGCACGCCGCCTATTCCAAAAACATCGACGCAAACCTCCCCCACTTTTTGAGAGACGAGGCCCACACCTTCGCCACCGAGGCGATCGCCATGCTGATGGAACGGATGATCCATCACCCCCACTGGTTGGAGGTGATGCTGGAGATAGCGCCGGCCGACCTCAAAACAATGGAACAAGACCTCTGGGCCTCGCTTGCCCTGGACAAACTGATCATCGCCCGCTGGGTGATGGTGGTGACGAACTTTGAAAAGAATTTCTATGAAAATCCCGATCAGGATTTAAACGGGCTTTGGTGGCGGCTGGTCAGGGAATTTCAACTCATCAACAAACCGGAAGGACGGGAGGCGCCGGACTGGGCCGCCAAGATCCACATTGCCTCCTACCCTTGTTATTATCAAAACTATTTGTTGGGGGAACTGATGGCGGCCCAAATCGCGCAGATGCTGGAAAAAGAGGCGCTGGGCAAACCGCTCACGCAAACTTCTTTTTGGAACAAACCGAAGGTCGGTCAGATTTTAAAGAAAAAACAATTTGAAAAGGGTTGTCAGTGGGGCTGGAAAAAATTGGTCGAGCATGTCACGGGAAAAGAGCTTGGGTTTGAAAGTTTTGTCAGACAGTTCGCCTAAACCAGATCATCAACGGCAGGCCGAGAAGGGAAATAAAAACAAAGGGGTTGAAGGGGGCCGAGGGATTGAGCTGGCACCATCCCTTGGTGTTGCTACACTGCGAGGGATTGAAGGCGCAGTTTATCCCCTCCGGCTGGGGCTCGTTGTTGTTGTCGTCTTGGTTGTTCACCTCGGTTCCGCTCCCCGTCCCCTCCGTCGGCATGCCAAAATCAAAATCTTCACAGGAGCCGGTCTCGTTGTTGCAGTATTGGCCGGCTCCGCACTCCATATCGTCGCAAAGTCCCGCTTCGGGCTCCTCGGGGACACACTCGCCGACGGCAGTATCACAAACAAATCCGGTAGCGCAGGCCTCCCGGCACATGATTTCAACACGACCCCCGCCTCCGCCGCCTCCACTACCGCCACCTTCTCCATCCAAAACACATTTCCCATCAACCAAAATTTCCCCGTCGCCGCACTCGGGATCACCGCCACTGCCCTCGTCCTCTCTCTCCGCAACGGTATCCATTCTTTTGCAACTTAGCGCGTCTTCCTCGGAAGCGGGTTCCAAACGGCTGACGGGAATGGGTGGAGAAAGAAGGGTCAATGGAATCCCATCCACCGTATTTTCCTCCTCGTAAAATCCCAGCTTGAAATAATTTTCTTCGTCACAGAGAAGATTCTGCAAGCGGCGGTTTTCAACTTCGACAAGGCATTGCGCGGCGTTGGAGTATTCATTGAAAACCCGGCAACTCGAAAAATATTCCTCCCCATCCTGATCCACGGCCCGATAATTTAACAGCCTGGAAAACTCCACAAAAAACATGGGGGACTCCCCATCAACCTCAACGCCGTTGACCTCCTCAAAATTTCTGAAGCCGTCTTCCAAGACGGCATCGAACTCAAAATAGATTTTGGTTATCTCCTCTCCCCGCGAGTAGTAGGTTTCATAATTCCCCGCGCCTTCAGGAAAACACCCGCCCAACAAAAATCCCATTGGCAACAGAAACAAAATGACACGGCCTAATTTCATCAATATAAGGAGATTTGCAAAAATCGGGCCAAAAATTAGGCGAATAAATTTAATGATATCAATAGGTTAATACTATTTGGCGGCTTGATTCCGGTGACTCAAAACCCCAATCAGGATGGAAACAACAGCCCCCGCCATGGCATCGGCGATATAGTGCTGTTTGACCAGGACCACGGAGACAGCCGTCAGCAGGGTTAGGCTGATAAAGAGCCAGCGGTGTTTGGGAACAAACCGCCAGGCCAAAACCGCCGCCAAGGTGGGGTAGGCCACATGCAATGAGGGAAAACAGTTATAGGTATTGTCCAATGAAAAAATAAACCGGGCCAGCCAGTCAAAAAAATTATTTGCCTCGATGATCTCCGGCCTCCAAATCATTTTAACCGGAAATAAAACAAACAAAACGTAATGAACCGTTGTCACCCAGAAAAATCCCCAGGCCATTTTCTTGAAAACATCCCGGCTGGGAATGATCCAATAAATCAAAAAGACGCTTCCATAGACCAGAGAATAACCGAGAATAAAGGGGGCTAAAAAGGGAATTCTTTCTTCCCACGGAACCCCGACCACATGATAGATGCCCCGTGCGGCGTTCCAATCGGCAATAGGCAAATAACCGAAGACAAAATAGACAACCAGCCCTAACGTAATAAGGCGTTCGGTCCAACCCTTTTTGTAATTTTCCATATTGACTCGCGGCCGACCACGAAGTATCCGCTTCCTAATGGCAGAGATTCAACCCGTCAATCCCAAAGAAGACTACGACCCCAAACAAGATCCCAATTGTATCGCTTGCCTAGACAAAGGTTTTGTCCGCCTGGTCGAGGTGATGGGGGGCGATCACTCGATTGTGCAGGCGGCACGGGTCTCCTACGGCAAGGGGACCAAGAGTGTCCGGGCCGACCGGGCCCTGATTCATTATCTGATGCAGAACCGCCACACCACCCCTTTTGAGATGGTCGAGTTCAAGTTTCATTGTCGGATGCCGATTTTTGTGGCCCGGCAGTGGATCCGGCACCGGACCGCCAATGTCAACGAAGTGAGCGGCCGTTATTCGATCCTGGAGGAAAGTTTTTGGGAACCGACGCCGGAGGAGTTGCGCAGGCAATCGGGAACAAACCGCCAAGGCTCAACGGGTGAACACCTTGAAGGAAAAACCGCCGAAAAAATAGCGAAAGAATTCAGGGAAGAACAAAAAAATCTCTACCAACAATATGAAAGTTATCTGGGCGCCGGCGTGGCGCGCGAGATCGCCCGCACCAATCTGCCGTTGTCCCTCTACACCGAATGGTATTGGAAAATCGACCTGCACAATCTTTTGCATTTTTTGAGCCTGCGGATGGACGCCCACGCCCAAAAGGAAATCCGCATTTTTGCCGAGGCGATGGCGGTCTTCGTCAAAAAACAGTGCCCCATTGCCTGGGAGGCGTTTGAGGAGCATGTTTTAAAAGCTTCGCATCTTTCCGGGAGCGAGCGCCAAATTCTCTCCGAGGTTATTCGAGACAACGATTTATGGAAGAAAATCGAATCCGCGCGCGTTGAACAGCTAAAACAGGAGGAGGCCACCACCACCCGCATTCAAAGAGAACTTGACGACCTCAAGCTCCGCCTCCTCGGTCCGTAGTCCTCCTCAAGAACACCCCATCGAATTCCCGCAATTCAAACAGCGATAACAGCTCCCATTTCTCACCGTAACGTGGCCGCAGTTATCGCAGAAGGGGGCATCGCCCATCAGTTTGGAGAGGTGGTCGTGACTGCCCGGACCGGGGAGAGGGGACCCATCGGCAAGGCTCAGGGCAGGGCGAGGACCGTGGACCGCCAGGGGAATGACATTGTCCGCCTTTTTGATCTCTTTTGTTTTGGGAGAAACCGGTTCTTCCGCAATTTCCTTTTCTTGCGGTTTGATTTGCACAAAATCGGTCCTGCCTAAATACTCCATCCCCAAGGCGCGGAAGATAAAATCGATCACCGAAGTGGCCATTTTGATGTTGGGATGATCGACCGTCCCGTGCGGTTCAAAACGGGTGAAGGTAAAGCAATCGACATACTCTTCCAGCGGCACGCCGTACTGCAATCCCAAAGAGACCGCGATGGCAATACAGTTCATCATACTGCGAAAGGCGGCTCCCTCCTTGTGCATATCGATGAAAATCTCCCCCAAGGCCCCGTCGTCGTATTCTCCGGTTCTTAGATAGACCTTGTGGCCGCCGACCCGGGCCTCCACCGTCAGGCCGCGCCGCTTCTTCGACAGGCGTCGGCGCTTCAGGGCCGGCGGATGGTCGACGGCCTCAACGGCCAGTTCCTTGGTCTCTTCTTTTTTCCGGTCGGCCGCCGTATTCAACGGCTGGGAAAGTTTGCAACCGTCCCGGTAGAGGGCCACGGCCTTTAATCCCAAACGCCATGCCTCCACGTAGAGTTTTTCGATATCCTCCGGCGTGGCTTCGTTGGGAAGGTTGATGGTCTTGCTGATTGCACCGGCAATGAATTTCTGCGCGGCCGCCATCATTTTGACGTGGCTCATCGGCTCCAAATACCTCTTGCCCAACGGGCCGCACTTGTTGGCGCAATCAAAAACCGGCAGATGTTCTTCCTTGAGATGCGGGCTCCCCTCCACCGTCATCCGGCCGCAGATGGTCAAAGAGGCCTCCCCGATCTGTTTATCCGTAAAACCAAACGCCTTGAGAAAATTAAAAGCGGGTTTTTTGTACTGTTCTTCGGCAAAACCGAATCGGGCCATCGCTTCGGCTCCCAAGAGATGAGGGCCAAACGCCTGAGGCAGATCAAAAACAGCCGGCAGGGCCTGTTCCACCTTGTCCAGGTCCTCGGCCGTAAACCCCTTCTTCTTGAGCGACGTTTCATTGATATGCGGGGCGCCTTTCAGCGAGTTGGTCCCCACCACATAGGTGACAATGTCGTTGATTTGCGCCTGGGTATAACCGAGTTTTTTCAACGCCTTCGGCAGGCTTTGGTTGACGATTTTGAAAACACCGCCGCCGGCCAGTTTTTTGAATTTCACCAGGGCAAATTCCGGTTCAATTCCGGTGGTGTCACAGTCGAGGAGCAACCCGATGGTCCCGCAAGGCGCTAACACGCTGATCTGCGCATTTCTGTATCCAACTTTTTGGCCGGCGGACAGACAACGATCCCAATCGGCTTTGGCCGCCTCCCGCAATTCGGCGGGACACTTTTCTTCATCGATTTCGTAGGCCGCATCGCGGTGCATCCGCATCACCCCCAGCATCGGCTCCCGGTTTTGGGCAAAGCCGGGGAAGGCCCCCTTGTGGGCGGCGATCTCGGCGGAGACGGTGTAGGCATAACCGCTCATGATTGCGGTGACGGCCGCGCAAATACTCCGGGCCTCGTCGGAATCGTAAGGATGGCCCATCACCATCAACAGGGTGCCGAGGTTGGCATAGCCCAGCCCCAGCGGACGATAGTCGTGCGAGTTTTGCGCAATGACCTTTGTGGGATAGGAACAATGATCGACCAAGATTTCCTGCGCCGTGATAAAAATTTTGCAGGCGTGCCGGAATTTTTCGATGTCGAACTTTCCGGTTTCCTCATCATAAAATTTCAGCAGATTCAAGCTGGCGAGATTGCAAGACGTGTCATCGAGAAAAACGAATTCCGAGCACGGGTTGGAAGCATTAATTCTTCCTATGTTTGCGGACGTATGCCACTTGTTGATGGTGGTGTCGAACTGCACCCCCGGATCGGCGCACTCCCAGGCGGCCCTAGCGATCCGGCGCATCAGGTCGCGCGCCTTGAACGTTTCACAAATCTCGGCCGTCGTGCGCAATCGGGTGTGCCATTCGCCGTCGTTGAGATAGGCATACATGAAGTCGTCGTTGATCCTGACCGAGTTGTTGGAATTTTGACCCGAAACGGTCTTGTAAGCCGCCCCGTTGAAATCGGATTCATAGCCGGCGGCGATCAGGGCCTGGGCCTTCTTTTCCTCCCTCGCCTTCCACTCGATAAAATCGATGATCTCCGGATGGTCCATATTTAAACAGACCATCTTGGCCGCCCGCCGGGTCGTTCCGCCGGACTTGGTCGCCCCGGCCCCCCGGTCAAAAACCTCCAGAAAGGACATCAGGCCGGAAGAGGTCCCGCCGCCGGAGAGACGTTCGTGGTAGCTGCGCAGGGCGGAAAAATTACTGCCGGTACCGGATCCGTGTTTAAAAAGCCTCGCCTCCGACTTGGCCAGGTCAAAAATCGACATCAGGTCATCCTTGACCGATTGAATGAAACACGCCGAACATTGCGGATGTTCGTAGGCGTTTTTGGTCGGCTCGATCTGCTCCGTTTTTGGATCCCAATACCAGTTGCCTCCGGAACCCTCGATGCCATAGGCCTCATACAAACCGCAGTTGAACCAGGCCGGCGAATTGAAGGCGCCGTACTGATGGACCAGCAGAAATTTCAACTCATCCTCAAAGCCTAGCGCATCTTCCGCGGAGGCAAAATACCCCCCCAGGTTTTCTCCCGCTTTGCGGATCGACTCCGCGATGCGGCAGACAACCTGACGGACCGAATGTTCCTGGCCTTTTCCCGGCACGCCCCGCTTGCGAAAATATTTGGAGGCCAGAATGTCGGTGGCCAGCCGGGACCAGATCTTCGGCACCTCGCAATCATCCATTTTGAAGACCACGGAGCCGTCCGGGTTGGTAATCAGCGAGGAGCGCCGGACATAGGGAATGCCATCCAGCGGGTTGGCCCCCCGCTGCGTAAAAACACGTTCGACGGTGAGCCCCTTCGGAACAGGCTGGAGCGCGTCGATCTCCCCTTGGGGCTCTCGCTTTGTTTCCGGCGTCGATTTTATAGACACAACTCCCTCCTCTTGGACCGGCCCATTCATTATTTTATAGTTATTTCAATTAGTTACGTCAAAAAGGGTTTTTGTCCAGCCCGTTATCCCCTTTTTATCCACAATATATTGTGTATAACTTAATGTTAAACCACAATATATTTCGGTGTCAAACGATAT
>JACQMB010000091.1 GCA_016203765.1 Deltaproteobacteria bacterium | reverse complement strand
GAACACCTGATGAAGAAGGTCATGATTTCGGCGGAAAAGAAAGACAAGCCGGTCATCAAGACCTGGTCGCGCCGTTCAACCATCGTGCCGGAGATGGTCGGTTTTACCTTCGCCGTCCATAACGGACGGAAATTCGTGCCGACCTATGTTACGGAAGGGATGGTCGGGCATAAGTTGGGTGAGTTTGCCCCCACCCGCACCTTTAGGGTTCACGGCGGTATGCGCAAGAAGGAGGAGGAAGCGCCCGGCAAGGCCCCGCAAGCGGCCCCGGGAGCCGCGCCAACGGCGGCTCCAAAGGCGGCGCCCGGAGCCGCCCCGGCGGCGGCGGCAAAACCGGCGGCCAAACCTGCAAAAAAAGAGGGGGGGGCAAAATAAGATGAGTCGACAGGCCACCCACCGTTATTTGCGCATGGCCCCCCGCAAGGTACAAAAGGTCGCGGATGCGATTCGGGGATTGCCGGTCGACCGTGCCATGGACTATTTGCAATTTTCAAGGCGGGGAGCTTCCAAACCTTTATATAAACTCCTCAAGTCGGCGCTGGTGAATGCCGGCCAGGAAAAAGGGGTGGATATCGACAACCTCCGCGTGCGCGAGCTGCGAATCGGTCCCGGCCCGACCATGAAGCGATGGATGCCTCGAGCCCGCGGCATGGCCACACCGGTGAAGAAGAGGACGAGTCATATTACGATTATATTGGGGGAGAAATAACGACAAAGTTTTATGGGACAAAAAACGCATCCAAGAGGGTTTCGATTAAAGGTGAGCCAAACGTGGGACTCGAAATGGTTTGCCCCGCGGAGCAATTATGTTCGTTATCTGCATGAGGATAAAGCGATCCGGGACATCTTGAAGGAAAAACTCTACCATGCCGGGATTGCTTGCATTGAAATTGAGCGGGCCTCCGATTCGGTCACGGTCAATATTCATACCTCCCGCCCCGGTTTGGTGATCGGCAAAAAGGGGGCCGGCATCGAGGCCCTTAGAAAAGACGTGGGCCGGCGGACGGCCGACGAGATCAACATCAATATTCGGGAGGTGCGCCGCGCCGAATTGGATGCCCAGCTGGTGGCCGAGAATGTGGCCATGCAGTTGGAACGGCGCATCGCCTTCCGGCGAGCCATGAAAAAGGCGGTTCAATCGGCCCTGAAATTCGGGGCCTTGGGTGTTCGCATCCAATGCAAAGGACGCCTGGGCGGCGCCGAATTAGCGCGCAAGGAGTGGTACCGGGAGGGGCGGGTTCCCCTCCACACCCTTCGGGCCGATGTGCAATACGGCCTGGGGGAGGCCAAGACCACATATGGGGTCATCGGGGTAAAGGTTTGGATTTATAAAGGAGAGGTGTTGCCGAGTTAATTTATGTTACAACCGGCCAAATCAAAATTCAGAAAGCAGCAAAAGGGGCGGGTGCGCGGGACGGCCTGCCGCGGCATCAATTTGGCCTTCGGCGATTACGGCTTGCAGACCCTGGAACACGGCCGGATCACCTCCCGTCAAATTGAGGCGGCCCGCATGGCCATTTCGAGGCATGTGAAGCGGGGAGGAAAATTGTTTACGCGGATTTTTCCCGACAAACCGGTCACCAAAAAACCGCTGGAGGTGCGTATGGGAAAGGGAAAAGGGGCACCGGAAGAGTATGTGGCTCCGGTCCAAAAAGGGAGAATTTTGTATGAAATGGAGGGGGTTCCGAAGGCATTGGCCGTGGAGGCCCTCCGTTTGGCTGGGCACAAATTGCCGGTCAAGACGCGCATTTTGATTCGCAAGGAGGGCTATCTTGAAGCCTAACGAAATTCGCTCCCAAGACCCCAAGGAGATAGCCAAGATGATCGAAGAAAAGCGCAAGGCCCTTTTTGATCTGCGGCTTAAGAAAGCCATCGGCCAGCTTGCCGATCTTTCGGCCATGGGGAAAAATAAAAGGGATGCGGCCCGGATGTTGACGATTTTAAGGGAGAAGGAATCAAAGGCATGAAGGAACAAACCGGAAAAAACAGAAAAACAAAAGTCGGCACCATCCTCTCCGACAAGATGCAAAAGACGGTGAGCGTCCTGGTGACCCGCCGGGTCTTGGAGCCCCGCTTTCATAAATATATTTCCCGGCGCAAAAAATATTTGGCGCATGATGAAAAACAGGAATGCAAACCGGGGGATGTGGTGCAAATTCAAGAGACGCGTCCCTTGAGCAAGCGCAAAAGCTGGCGGGTTGTTTCTGTTTTAAAGAAAGGTCATGGCGAGACGGCATGAGGTTATTTTATGATCCAAATGAGGACAATGTTAGAGGTGGCCGATAATTCGGGGGCACGGCGCGTCATGTGCATCAAGGTCCCCGGAGGGAGCCGGCGCCGGTACGCCGGCCTGGGCGATATCATCGTGGTGTCGGTCAAGGAAGCGATCCCGGAGGCCAAGGTGAAAAAGGGGGATGTGAAAAAGGCGGTCATTGTGCGGGTTAAAAAAGAGACCCGCCGGCCCGACGGCTCCTACATCAAGTTTGACGAAAATTCAGCCGTTTTGCTCAATGAACAGGGGGAGCCGATCGGCACCCGCATCTTTGGCCCGGTGGCCAGGGAACTTCGGGCGAGAAAATTTATGAAGATTGTTTCCTTGGCCCCGGAGGTGATATGAGGGACTACGGACTAAAGAGGGACTACGGACTACGGACTGCGGACTACGGACTGAAGAGGGGAAACAGGTTCGTGGTCCTTGGTCCGTGGTCCATGGTCCAAAAACAATGACACTCGCGCGCATCAAAACCGGAGACACCGTTCAGGTTCAGGGCGGCCGTGAAAAGGGAAAGACCGGCACGATCCTGGGGATTTTAATGAAAAAGGAACGGGCCTTGGTGGAGGGATTGAACAAGGTCAAACGGCATCTGCGGCCCCGCAGCCAAAAAGAGCAAGGGGGAGTTTTGGAAAAAGAGGCCCCCTTGTCCCTCGCGCTGCTGATGCCTTACTGCACCAAGTGCAACCGGGGGGTGCGCGTCAAGGTGAAGCGGGACAAAGAGGGAAAAAAGGACCGCCTTTGCGCCCGTTGCGGCCAGGCCATTGAGGTGAAAAAGAAGAAATGAACAAAGAAACGAACAAGGAAACGAACAAAGAAACGCAGGCCAAAAACGTGATGGAAACCCCGCGTCTGGAGAAGATCGTTGTGAACACCTCGCTCAAGGAGGCCGCGCAGGATCGCAAGGTCCTGGAAAAAGTCGCCCTGGAAGTGGCGCAGATCACCGGCCAGCGCCCGTTTTTGAGCCGCGCTCGCAAGTCGATTTCCAATTTTAAATTGCGGGCCGGCCAGCCGATCGGTTGTTGCGTGACCTTGCGGCGCAAGAAGATGCATGCCTTTCTGACTCGGCTGATCAACATTGTTTTGCCGCGGGTGCGTGATTTCAAGGGGGTCTCCCCGAAGGGATTTGACGGGCGGGGCAACTATACCTTGGGGCTGACCGAGCAGACCATTTTTTCCGAAATCGATCACGACAAAATCGAGCGTGTTTTCGGCATGAACATTACTTTTGTAACAACGGCGAAAAACAACGAAGAGGGAAAGGCCCTGTTGAAAAACTTCGGGATGCCCTTTCGGGAAAGGTAGCCATGGCTCGAACGTGTTTGCTGGTGAAGTCACAGCGGAAACCGAAATTTAAGACGAGGCGGTACAACCGTTGTCCCTTGTGCGGCCGGGCCAGGGCCTTTTTGCGGCGTTTTGGGATGTGCCGTCTCTGCTTTCGAAAAATGGCTTTGAAGGGGGAAATCCCCGGTGTAGGAAAGGCGAGCTGGTAAAAAAATATGATGACCGATCCTTTGTCCGACCTGTTAACCCGAATCCGCAATGCCCTGATGATGCGGCATGAGCAGGTGACGATTCCCCATTCCAAACTCAAGGAATCGGTGGGCAAAATTTTGTCGGCGGAGGGGTATATCTCCGGCCTCGAGGTGGTGGGGAAGGGGACACAAAAGGCCCTGGTGCTTCAACTGAAATATCTCCCCGACGGTGCGGGTGCCATTACGAATTTGTCACGGGTGAGCCGCCTCTCCCGTCGTGTCTATCTCAGTTATAAAGATCTCAAACCCTTCCGCGGCGGCCTGGGGACCCAAATCCTTTCGACTTCGAAAGGGATTTTAACGGATGGAGAGGCCCGGAAACAAAAGGTGGGGGGCGAAATTTTATTGGAGCTCTGGTAAATGTCTCGGATCGGAAAAAGACCGGTTGAAATTCCCAAGGGGGTGACCGTCCAGCGGGAGGGGCCGCGGATCAATATTCAAGGCCCTAAGGGAAAACTTTACTATCTCATCCCCGAGGGAGTCACGGTGGAACAGAAAGAGGGAAAACTGCTGGTCTGCCGCGCCGAGGAGGGAAGCCGGTCCCGGTCCCAGCATGGGGTAAGCCAGGCGGTGCTCCACAATATGGTGCAGGGGGTTGCCCAGCCTTTTCAAAAAGAGCTGGAGATTCAGGGGGTGGGTTACCGGGCCGAGGTGAAGGGGAATCAGCTCCGGTTGAGTCTTGGATTTTCCCATCCGGTTTTGTTTCCTATTCCCGAGGGGATTCTAATCAAGGTAGGAGGTCAAACCAAGCTGGAGATCGCCGGTTGCGACAAGGTTTTAGTGGGCCAGGTGGCCGCCAACATCCGGCGGTTAAAACCTCCGGAACCTTATCAGGGAAAGGGAATTCGTTATAAGGGTGAATATATCCGGCTCAAGGTGGGGAAGGCGGCCGCGGGGGCAACGGGTGCATAAAATGACGAAAAAATAATATGGAAAAGATGAATAAAAGACAGAGGGGGAGACAACGAAGAAAGCTGAGGATTCGGCAAAAGGTGTTGGGGTCCGCCTCCAGGCCGAGACTCTCTGTTTTTAAATCGGCAAGGCATTTGTATGCCCAGCTGATCAATGACGGGGAGGGAAAGACCCTGGCCAGCGTCTCCACCATGGATAAGGCATTGCGCGATAAGGCCAAGGGTACCGTGCCCGGCGCCAAGGTGCTGGGGACGGCCTTGGCCAAGAGGGCCGGGCAAAAGGGGATTACCGAGGCGGTTTTTGACCGGAACGGCTTTCGCTACCACGGGGTTTTAAAGGCGCTGGCCGATGCCGCCCGCGAGGGGGGCCTCAAGTTTTAGGAAAGATTAAAGATGGCACGATCGGATTCTCATTCTGAAATTACCGCCGCCGGCTCCGCCTTGTTGGAACGGGTGGTTAATATCAGCCGTGTGGCCAAGGTGGTGAAGGGGGGCCGGCGCTTTCGTTTCTCCGCCCTGGTGGTCGTGGGAGACGGGAACGGAAGGGTCGGGGTGGGGTTGGGGAAGGCCGGTGAGGTCCCCGCCGCCATCAAGAAGGGGAGTGAGCGGGCGAAAAGAGGAATGGTGCGCATCCCCCTGACGCATGGAACCATTCCGCATGAAGTGAAGGGACATTATGGAGCGGCCCATGTCTTGATGAGACCGGCCAGCCAGGGAACCGGTGTGATTGCCGGCGGGGCGGTGCGGGCGGTCGTCGAGGCGGTCGGCGTTAAAAATATTCTGACCAAATCGATCGGGACTCAAAATTCTCATAATGTTTTGAAGGCCACGTTGGATGGTCTGGTGCAATTGAGATCACAAGAGGCCGTCCGGCTGTTGAGGCATCCGCGTGGTTAAAACGGAAAAAAAAGTGGCTTGGACGTTGAACCGGCTCCGCCCGCGCGTTGCGCGTAAGGGGCCGAAACGCCTGGGCCGCGGAGAATCCTCGGGCCACGGCAAGCCCGCCGGTCGCGGAAATAAAGGGCAAGGGGCCAGGGCGGGGGGCTTTCACAAACGAGGTTTTGAGGGGGGGCAGACTCCGCTGGCTCGCCGGCTTCCAAAACGTGGTTTTACCAATATTTTTCGCAAACGGGTGGGGGTTGTGAATTTGGATCAACTGGCGGGCCTCCCGGCGGGGACCGAAGTGACGTTGGCGCTGGCCAAGGAAAGAGGCTGGATCTCCAACCGGGCCGATTTTTTAAAAATTTTAGGCGTGGGAGAAGTAAAAACATCTTTGACGTTTAAATCTTGCGGTTTTTCAAAAACGGCAAAGGAAAAAATAGAGAAATCGGGCGGTGCGATTCATTAGTCTCCTCGCACCCTCGCACCCTCGCCCGATGGCACTCCAATGGCTCAAGTCGCAAATCTTGCCAAAATCCCCGAATTAAGAAAACGGATATTGTTCACCCTGGGGATGCTGGCCGTTTTTCGGGTCGGCATTTTTGTCCATACCCCCTGGATCCAGGCGGAGGCGGTGGCCAAGTTTTTGCAGTCGGGGACCGTGTTCGAAATATTTAAACTCTTTTCCGGCGGGGCCCTGGAGCAGTTTTCGGTCTTTGCCTTGGGGATCATGCCTTACATCAGCGCCTCGATTATCTTTCAGCTTTTGACCGTCGCCGTTCCGGCCGTGGAGCGTCTCTCCAAGGAGGGAGAAGCCGGCCGCCGCAAGATCACCCAGTATACCCGCTATGCCACGGTGGCCCTGAGCCTTATTCAGGGTTTTGGAATCAGTTACGGGTTGCGCTCCCAGGGGTTTGCCACCCCGGGCATTCCGGCAATGACCTTTTATTTTTGCACCGTTTTAACCCTGGCCGCCGGCACCAGTTTTTTGATGTGGCTGGGCGAAATGATCACCGAGCGGGGGATCGGCAACGGCATCTCCCTGATTATCTTTGCCGGCATTATTTCCTCTATCCCCGGCGGATTTCAAAACGCCTGGGAAAGCAAGGAACAGTATGGCAGTCTGTTCGGTTTCCTCTTCTTGCTGGCGGCACTCGCGGTCGTGATCGGTTTTATCATTTATATGGAGCGGGCCCAGCGAAGGCTTCCGGTCCAATATGCCAAACGGGTGGTGGGAAGACAGTTGGTGGGGATTCAGGCCGCCCATCTCCCATTGAAAGTCAATTCGGCCGGCGTGATTCCCCCTATTTTCGCCTCCTCGGTCATTTTGTTTCCGGCCACCATTGCCCAGTTTAGTCCCGACAATCCGTTTTTAAACAGTCTCGCCAATCTGATGACGAGCGGCTGGGTCTATGTGGCCCTCTACGGAGGGTTGATCATCTTTTTCTGCTATTTTTACACGGCGGTCGCCTTCAATCCGGTCGATGTGGCCGAAAATTTGAAAAAGCAGGGGGGATATATCCCCGGCATCCGGCCGGGTAAAAGCACGGCCGATTATATCGACCAGGTCTTGAGCCGCATTACCCTGGGAGGGGCGTTATATATTACGGCCGTTTGCCTGATCCCCACCTTCATTGGAGACCGGTTTGGCATCCCCCGCACCCTCACCCAGGTTTTCGGCGGGACCTCTCTTTTGATCATGGTCGGCGTGGGGATGGATACCCTGGCCCAGATCGAGGCCCATATGTTGTCGCGCCATTACGAGGGTTTTCTGGGGGCCAAAGGGGGCGGGCGATTTCGGGGAAGACGATAGTGACGGACCACGGACTACGGACTACGGACTACGGACCCAAATCCCTTCGGTTGGTACTGATTGGACCGCCGGGGGCGGGGAAGGGGACGCAGGCGGAAAGGCTGGCTAAACATTTTAATATTCCCCGTCTGACCACCGGGGATCTTTTTCGTCAGGCCATTCGCAAAGAGACGCCGCTGGGGAGAAAGGTGAAGGGGATTTTGGATGCCGGACATTTGGTCCCGGATGAAATCACCATTGCCCTGATGGCCGAACGAATGGAACAAAAAGATTGTGAATCCGGTTTCATCCTGGACGGTTTTCCCCGCACCGTCGGCCAGGCGGAAGGGCTCAAACAATGGTTGGAGGAAAAGAAACTAAAACTCGATTCCGTTTTGGCCGTCGCAATTTCGCAAGAGGAGGCGATGGCGCGCAACACCGGCCGGCGTCAATGCAGTCATTGCGGGGCGGCCCATCATCTAAAGTTTCACCCCCCCCGGAAGGAGGGTCTTTGTGACAAGTGCGGCGGGGCGCTGATGCAACGGCCGGATGACAGGGAAGAGACCGTGCGGGAACGCTGGAGAGTTTATCAACAACAGACCACCCCGCTGATTCCTTTTTATCAAAAGCAGGGCCTGTTGCAAAAAGTGGATGGGAACCGGCCGCCCGAAAAAGTTTTTAAAGCCATTTGTTCTTTGATAAAGGGATGATTTATCTGAAGTCGCCAGAAGAGATTGAGGTCATGCGGCAGGCGAACCGGATTGCGGTTCGCGTGATGCAGACCCTGAAGGAAAAGATGACCCCCGGCACGGCCACGCAGGAATTGGATCGCCTGGCCGAGGAAATCATAACCCGGGCTGGGGGAAAGCCCGCCTTTAAAGGTTACCGCGGTTTTCCCGCCGCCCTGTGCATCTCCATCAATGAAGAGCTGGTCCATGGCATCCCCTCCCAGCGCAAATTGAAGGAAGGGGACATTGTTTCGATCGATTGCGGGGTTTTGTATCGTGGCTTTTACGGTGATCATGCCTGGACGTTTCCGCTTGGAGAAGTTTCGGAGGGAGCGAAAAGGATTTTGGCCGTCGGGGCAAAAGCTCTGGAATTGGGTATTCAGAAGATGCGGGCGGGCGCCAGGCTTTATGATATCTCGGCGGTGGTCCAAGGCTTGGTGGAAAAGGCCGGATTTTCCGTGGTGCGCGATTTTGTGGGACACGGGATCGGGAAAGATCTCCACGAAGACCCCCAGCTACCCAACTTTGGGGAGGCGGGGACGGGAATGCGGCTGAAACCGGGTTTGGTGTTGGCCTTTGAGCCGATGGTCTGTGAGGGGGACTATGCGGTTAAGACCTTATCCGACGGCTGGACGGTGGTGACCCAGGACGGCGGGCTGGCGGTCCATTTTGAGCACTCGGTGGCGGTTACGGCGGAGGGTCCCGACGTGTTAAGCCGTTGGGACTAGAAGTACTTGATTTTTCATTTAAATTTGGTATAGACACGCGGTTTATTCAAAGAATGGCAAAAGAAGATTTAATCCAGACGGAGGGAAAGGTTTTGGAAACGCTTCCGAATGCCATGTTTCGTGTGGAACTGGAAAACGGTCACAAGGTGTTGGCCCATGTCTCGGGCAAAATGCGGATGCATTTCATCCGGATTTTGCCGGGGGATCGGGTCACGGTGGAACTCTCCCCGTATGATTTATCGCGGGGGAGGATCGTCTATCGGGGCAAATGATCAAAAACCATGAAAGTGCGTGCGTCGGTTAAAAAAATTTGTGATAAATGCAAGGTCATTAAACGCAAGGGCGTGGTGCGAGTGATCTGCGTAAACCCGAAACACAAACAGCGTCAGGGGTGAAGAGAGTCATGAGTCATGAGAAGGGATAAGGAAGAATGCCGCGGATTGCCGGGGTAGACATACCGTCGAAAAATATGATTCTATACGGGTTGCAGTATATCCACGGGATCGGTCTGACCTCGGCCCGGAAAATTTTGGAGGCGGCTAAGATCGACGAGACTCTGCGAGGGGAAAAGCTCTCCGAGGCCCAGGCGGCTCACATCCGTGAGATCATTGACCGGGACTACAAAGTGGAGGGAGACCTCCGGCGTGAAGTCGGCGGCAACATTAAGCGGCTGAAAGATTTGGGCGCCTATCGCGGTTTAAGGCATATCCGGAATTTGCCGAGCCGGGGACAGCGGACAAAGACGAATGCGCGGACCAAGAAGGGGCGTCCGCGCATCGCGATTGCGGGAAAAAAGATGGCCCCCGGACCGAAGTAGTCATGACTCATGACTGAATCAATGGCTGAAGAACAAAAAAAAGAAAAAGAGGCCAAGGGAGAGAAGGCGGGCTCGGAGGCGAAACCCGGCAAGCCCGCCAAGCCGGCCAAGCAAAAGAAGCGGACGAAAAAAAATGTTCCGGTGGGAATCGTTCATATTCAGTCGAGCTTCAACAACACGCTTGTCTCGGTAACCGATTTGCAGGGGAATACCATCGCTTGGTCTTCGGCTGGCGTGTGCGGTTTCAAGGGCTCTCGGAAGGGGACCCCCTTTGCCGCCCAGCTGGCGGTGGAAGATGCCGTCAAAAAGGCCAGTGTGCATGGCCTCAAACAGGTGACCGTTTTTGTGAAGGGCCCCGGATCGGGACGGGATCAGGCTTTGAGGGTTTTGCAACGGACCGGCGTGCGGGTCACTGCGATTCGGGATGTGACCCCGCTGCCGCATAATGGCTGCCGCCCGCCCAAGCGGAGACGGGTATAAGAGTCATGAATCGGAGAAGAAATGCGTTTATCCGTATGTAGACATTGCCGTCGGGAGGGGATCAAGCTCTTTTTGAAGGGGGATCGCTGTTTTACCGACAAGTGCGCCATCTCGCGGCGTACCTATGCCCCCGGTCAACACGGCCAGCGCCGGAAAAAACCTTCGGAGTACGGCCTTCAACTCCGTGAAAAACAGAAGGTTAAACGCATTTACGGCCTGCGGGAGCGGCAATTTCGAAAGATCTTTGGCGAGGCCGAGCGCAGCAAAGGCATTACCGGCGAGATGCTGCTGGTTTTGTTGGAAAGGCGTTTGGATAACATTGTTTGGCGCATGGGGTTTGCCCGCTCCTTGAAAGAGGCGAGAAAATGGGTGAAACACGGGCATTTCCTTGTCAACGGAAAGGTCGTGACCCTTCCCTCCTATACCGTTCAAAAGGAGGACAAGATCGCCGTGCATGAGAAGACCCGCACCATCAACGGGATCATCGAAACGGAGGAGGGGGCGCCCCGGCGGGGAATCCCGGCATGGTTGAAATTGGAGAAGGAAAAGATGGAAGGCCTGGTGGCTGATTTTCCCGGCCGGGAACAACTGACCATGCCGATCGAAGAGCAATTGATTGTGGAGTTGTATTCAAAATGATGTCCTCCTGAGGGCGAAACCCGAAGGATGACCAAGGGAGGTTTGACATGATTCAACGCAACTGGGTTCATTTAATCCGCCCGAAGGCCCTGGAGTTCGCCGGCAAGGAGCTGACGCCCGGCTACGGAAAGTTCGTGGCTTCTCCGCTGGAGCGGGGCTTCGGCATCACCATCGGCAATGCCCTGCGGCGGATCCTGCTTTCCAGCCTGCAGGGGGCGGCCATCACCAAGATAAAATTGGAGGGGGTGCAGCACGAGTTTTCCACCCTCCCCGGCGTCAAGGAGGATGTCACCGACATTTTACTCAACCTGAAAGGGGTGAAACTGAGGTTGTTAAGCGGGTCGAAGGCCGCCCTGCAACTCGATGTGAAAGGGCCCAAAGAGGTGAGGGCCGGGGATTTTCAATGCCCGGCGGAAGTGGAAATTTTAAATCCCTCGTCGACCGTGGCCACCCTCAACAAAGATGGAAAACTGAAGGGAACCTTTCATGTGACGATGGGGAGGGGATATGTGCCGGCCGAGGAGGGGAAAGCGTCGGGGGATGCGATCGGAATGATTCCGATGGACGCAGTCTATTCCCCCGTTACGCGGGTCAACTACAACGTGACCCATGCGCGGGTGGGCCAGCGCACCGATTATGACAAGTTGACCATGGAATTGTGGACCGACGGTTCCGTAAAACCCGAGGATGCCCTGGCCTTCGCCGCCAAAATTTTGAAGGAACAGCTTCAGATTTTCATCAATTTTGACGAGGCGGGCCTGCCCGAAATCGTGGAAGAGGAGGAGGGCGGAGAGGAGGGGCCCGGCCTCAATCCCAATCTCTACCGGCGGGTGGATGAGCTGGAGCTCTCGGTCCGTTCGGCCAACTGTTTGGCCAATGCCAACATCAAATTTTTGGGGGAACTGGTTCAAAAAACCGAGGCCGAAATGCTCAAGACCAAGAATTTCGGCCGAAAATCGCTGAATGAAATCAAGGAAACCTTGACGGAACTGGGCCTGACCTTAGGCATGAATGCGGAGGGTTTTTCGGTGGAGGATGCGGAAAAATACCGCCCCAAGGATGTGGAATAGGGGAAAACCATGCGCCATTTGGTCGATCACAGGAAATTGAACCGGACAGGGGCTCACCGGATGGCGATGCTCAAAAACATGGCGGCTTCGCTGATCCTGCACGGCCGGATTAAAACCACCCTGCCCAAGGCCAAGGAGTTAAGGCGCCTGGCTGATCGTTTGGTAACCCTGGGTAAAAAGGGGAGTGTCTCTGCCCGGCGCCGGGCGCGCCAATATCTCCATGATCATGAGGCTTTAAGCATGCTCTTTGCCGAATTGGCCCCTCGTTTTGCCGGTCGCAACGGAGGTTATACCCGTATCCTAAAGTTAAACTTTAGAGATGGCGACCAGGCCCCGATGGCTTTGATAGAATATTTGGACAACCCGCCGCCGGCCCCAAGGCTCAAGGGGCCGAAGGGAGCCGGGAAAAAGGAGGCGAAAGCGAAACAGGAGGAGAAGAAGCCGTCAACCAAGAGAAAAAGGGGAGCCCGGTGAAAAAACTTTTAATCGTCCTCTCCGGCTTGTCCCTGCTGGCTACCTGCAGCAAAGACCCGGTCACCGGGAAATCGACCCATAACTATTACTCGCTGGCCTCCGACATCAAACTGGGCCAGCAGGTGATGGCCTCTCAACAAAAGTCCCTGGTGAAAAGCGACAAAAAGATGGATATGGAGGCCGACGCAGAGGAATACCAGCGCATCCGTCGTATTGTGCAAAGAATTATCCCCCTCACCCACGTCCCCAATTTTCCCTATGAATCCCACCTGGCCGACGTCGAGGTGGTGAATGCCTGGTGCGCCCCCGGCGGCAAGATCATGGTTTATACCGGTCTTTGGGACAAGGAAAAGGGTTTGGTTACCAAGGGGGATGAGAATGAACTGGCCGCGGTGATCGGCCATGAGATCGCCCACGCCACCGCCCGGCATGTCACCGAACGTTTGAGTACGATCACCACCCTGCAAATCGCCGGCGCGGTGGCCTCCAGCGCCATTGCCTCAGGGGGATCGGCGCAGGGCTCCGATCTTTTTAATGAGGTATTTACCCAGGGGATGAATGTCTATGTTCCAAGCTATTCCCGAAAGGCGGAATCGGAAGCCGATCGCCTGGGCTTGATTTATATGGCCGAGGCTGGTTACAACCCGGAGGCGGCGGTTCGTCTTTGGGAACGGGCCGCCAAGAAACGGGGCGACCAAACCAGTGTCTTTGCCTCCCACCCGGCCAGCGGTGAGCGGGCCAAGGCCCTCAAAGCCCTCCTGCCCCGGGCCATGGAGATTTACCAAGAGGCCAGAAAAAAATATCGTTAACCATCACGGCAACATTGGAGAATACATTTAGGGGCCGTAGCTCAATTGGGAGAGCGCGACAATGGCATTGTCGAGGTCGTCGGTTCGATCCCGATCGGCTCCACAATTTTCACTGTACATTGGGCTGGGTTTATGCCAGACTACTTCTAGTGAATATATTTTCTTTTCTCGCCAATGATTTCAATAACCCCGGATAATTCAGGAGTCTTCACGATTATCGATCTCTAAACAAACGCACAAGGAGGCCAAAACAATGGCAAAGAAACTCTACGTAGGCAATTTGTCCTACGAAACGACGGAAGAGCAATTAAACGAGCTCTTCCAGAAGGAAGGCGAGGTCGTCAGCGCCAAGCTCATCACCGACAAATTCTCGGGCCGCTCGCGCGGCTTTGGTTTTGTGGAAATGAGCAATGACGAGGAGGCCACTGCCGCCATCGAGAAGCTGAACAATCTCGATCTCGGGGGTAGAAAACTGGTCGTCAACGAGGCCCGTCCGATGGAAAAACGGGAGCCCCGCGGCGATTTCGGCGGTGGTCGGGGCGGCTCTCGGGGCGGCTCTCGGGGCGGCGGCGGTTTCGGCGGCGGACGCGGCCGGTTCAGCCTTCGTTAAAACCGTACCTATTGCCGGTATTGCAAAAGAGTGTCCCCGATTTGGATTTCGTCGTTGGGACTCAGGATGTGTTCGTGGATCTTCTGGCCATTGACCATGGTTCCGTTGGAACTGTTCAGGTCAATTAAGATACACTCACTCCCCCGCATCTTAATCTCGGCATGCTGTCTGGAGACTTTCGAGTCTTTCAGGATGACCTTGTTGGTGTGGGAGCGCCCGATCGAAACGGTGTCGTTGACGGGAAAACTTTTGCCGACATTATCGGTGCCGGAGAGAATGGTAATCTGGGAGACCGCCTGAAGATTGGGCTTGGTTGCCTCTTCCCAGCCGGTTCCTCCCTCCCCCTTGCCAATCGGCCCTTCGCCGCGGCTCAAGGCCGCCCCTTCCTCGGCCGCCTCCGCTTCCCAAACGTCGCCTGCCTCGCCGCGGGACACCAGAGGGGCTTCATCGAGGAGATCTTCCTGGCCCTCAAAGAGGGCCTCGTAACGCCGGATGTTTGATAATATCCCGGATAAGACCTTTTCAAACCGCTCGATTTTGTCTTCCTGCTCCCTGGATTTGGATTGAAAATCCTCCCGCCCGAACTCCCCCAGCTGCTGGCGGAATTTCAACTCTTCCAAAACTTCCTTATGATTTTTGAGGCCGGCTTGGATTTTATCGCGCGTTTCATACAGGGTGCCCAGCTCCCGGTCAATATCCTGTTTTTTTTCCATCAACCGGTCGGTGATTTTTTGCAGGCGGTCGGCATAATCGCCGTAGACTTTTTCAAAGACATTTTTCGTGACTTGACTGCGGCCGGCCTCAATCTTGGCCAGCCGTTCCTTCAGCAGTTGGCGTTCTTCCTTGAACTTGGAGGCCTCATCCAGCAGTCCTTTGTTTAAAGGGATTTCCACCTCGGGGACCTCTGATTTGGTCTCTTTGGCCATCGCCTTATAAAAATAAGCGTAATACCTTGATCTGTCAATGAAATCCTGCTATTGGGACGCGGATGGACTCTTGGGGTTTGGTGCTGGCGGCCGTTGTCTTGTTTTTTGCCGGGGGAGTGCTGGTCTGGTATTGGCGGCGGCGCACTCCGGCGGGGGAGTCCCCTTTCTTGCTCCTCCAGCAACAGTTGGATGGCTTGAGAACGGAGCTTCGCTCCCAGGCCCAAGGCCAGGCGGCCCTTTTGCAAAAATCCCAGGAGGGGATCGGCCATCGTCTCGACAATGCCTCCAAATTTTTCGGGGGGATGGAATCCAAAATCGTCCGGATGGAGGAGACCACCAAACAGGTCTTGGGCCTGGGGAAGGATATCGCGGAGCTCCAGCAGATTCTGCGGGCCCCCAAACTGCGCGGCAACTTCAGCGAACAACTGCTGGGGGATCTCCTCTCGCAAATGCTGCCGCAGGACTATTTTATCCTGCAACATACCTTCGGCAACGGGGAGCGGGTCGACGCGGTGATTCGGACCGCCGAGCGGCTGGTGCCGATCGATGCGAAGTTTCCCCTGGAACACTTTCGCCGCCTGGTGGAGGCCAAGGGCGAGGAGGAAAAGGCTTCCTTGCGTAAAATCTTTCTGGCCGGGGTGAAGAAACATATCGATGATATCGCCGACAAATATATCCAGCCGGGGGAGGGGACGTTTGAGTTCGCCCTCATGTATATCCCCGCGGAGAACGTCTACTATGAAATCATCACCAAGGACATTTCGGCCGGAGAAAATCACTCCCTGATGAATCACGCCCTGAAGCGAAAGGTGATCCCCGTCTCCCCCAACACCTTTTTTGCCTATCTTCAGACCATTCTTTTGGGGTTACAGGGGATGCAGGTGCAAAAACGGGTCAAGGAAATTTTAACCGAGATGGGTCGGATCCGTCAGGAGCTGGGCCGGTTTCAGGACGATTTCGGCACCCTGGGCCGTCACCTGAACAACGCCGTATCGAGTTTCGGCAAATCGGAAAAACGGCTGGGCCGTCTGGAAGACAGGATTTCCCATCTGGAGGTGGCCCCGGCCCCCGCCCTAGCCGAACCGGCTGGGTCACCCGAAGATCTACAAGAAAATCTTTAATGGGGCGACGTTGCCACGCACCGTGAGGACGGCTTGGTGCGGCACCGGATAGCGCCATTTGCCGCCGTCGATAAAGACCATCCCCTGGTCCATTCCGGAGATGATTTTTATCGCCCCGCGCGCCTGGACAAAACCGGAGAGCAGGCGGTAACGGCTTTTGGGAAAGCGGCACGGCTCGCGCACCTTATATTGCAGTCGCCCGCTGCGCGGGGAATCCTGTTTGCCGCCGGCCGAATGAATCGCCGCGGTGGAACCGGCCCCGGTGGCCACCCAAACCCCCGAACTTTTGTGATACTCGCCGTGGCGGCCGACCCGGAGGGTATAACGGGCCGTCTCACCCTGCAATTTGGAGGCGAACAGGACCTCGTTCAACCCGTAAGGTCCTAATTTCCTCCCTTGCAGATAAACGGCGAGCCTTGGAAGTTTTTGGGGGCTTATCTTTCCCTCTAAAATCTTTTGGAGGCGGGGGCGAAAATTTCTTGACGAGGCCCGGCAAAAAAAACCGGTCGAGGTGGAGGGAGCGGAATTGATGCAAAAGAGGGGAGAGCTCCCGGCAAAATGGGAAGCGGCCAGGGCGGTTCCGTCCCCCCCCACGGTAACGATCAGATCGGTCTTCAAGGGGCACTGAAGGCGGCTTCGATCGACAACGCGGTATCGGATCCGCAAGCCGTTGAGAAATTCTTTAACGGCTTGCAAGGTTTGGTTGTGGATATGCCGGGTGGCCTTCCGCAGGTCTTTGTGCTTCAGTTTGGTGACAACAATGACTTGCTTCATCGGTTCAGGCCCGTTATATTCATAAAACTTCAAAGGGAGGTCAAGTGTCTTCTGAACGAGTGGGCCTGCTGGGCGGGTCGTTCAATCCTCCCCACTCGGGGCATGTCGGGATGGCCGAATGGGTGCTGAACGAGGGGAAGGTCGATCAGGTCTGGGTGATTCCCTGCGACGAGCATCCCTTTGCCAAACCGCTGGCGGCGTTTGCGCACCGTTTCCGGATGTGCCTCCTGGCCTTTCAGGGGTTAGAACCGAAAGTCCGTGTCCTGGACATCGAAAAAAAAATGGGGGGCAAAAGTTTTACCTATCGAACCGTTGTTCGCTTAAAAAAAGAAAACCCCGCCCAACGGTTTTATTTGATAGTGGGGGCGGACGCCGCCGCCGAGATCGACACCTGGAACCGGGCAGAAGCGTTGAAACGGGAAGCGGAACGGATCGTCGTTCCCAGGGGGCCTGCTTCTCCCGTTCCGGATGTCAGCGCCACCGCGGTGCGCGAGTCGCTGGAGAGGGGGGGGAGGCTGGAAGAATTGTTGCCAAAATCGGTCATTGTGTATATTGTAAAACATAAACTTTACAAATAGTTTACATAATCAAAATTATCCGAAGGAGCCAGTATGAGAAAGATTTTCGGTTTTGTCTTAATTGTTCCACTCCTTTTAATCCATTGTAGCCGCGATCAGGAAACCAAAAAGGGGGATGAAGGTCCCCAGCCGAAAGAGGCGGCGACATCCTGGTCGGCGCCGCAGGAGGTCAATGTGGATTCTAATAAAAAATATTCAGCAATTATAAAGACAAACAAGGGAAACATTAAAGTTGAACTTTATCCAAAGGAGGCCCCTTTGTCGGTCACCAATTTTGTAGAGCTGGCCCAGAAGGGATTCTACAAAGGTTTGATTTTTCACCGGGTGGTCCCCGATTTTGTGATCCAGGGAGGCGATCCGACCGGAACGGGCCGGGGAGGGCCCGGTTATACCCTGGCGCCTGAAATCAAGCGTTCCCACACGGAGGGTGCCTTGGCCTGGGCCCGGCTTCCCGATACCGACCCGGCCGGCAAGCCTCTCAACCCCAAAAAGGAATCGAGCGGCTCCCAATTCTACATCACCCTTGCGCCCCAGCCCTCCCTGGACGGCGAATACACCGTCTTCGGCCAGACCGTTGAGGGGATGGAGGTGACCAAACAGATCGAGCGCGGTGACCGCATTGAAGATGTGGTCGTGGCGGTGGAGTAGCCAATAAGTATCCGGCAGTTGTTGTTAAACATGCCCAAAACTTTTGCGGTGTTTGCTTGAATTCCGGGGGAGACGCGATTCCCGCCGGTTTTGAGGCGGGCTTTTCTGGTTTTGTGGAGGTTGCCAGCCTTTCTGCGGGTTCTTTTGCCGGTAGGGAAGTTGTGGGCTTCGCGGATGATTCGGCATGGCATTAGTATAGTTCATCTTGTGTCTCTTCGGAAGGGGATTCTGTTTTGGGGGGGCCTTCCATATCCATCTCCAAAAAATCGGCCGCCCGGTCTTGGCTGGTGCCTCCCTCAATCAAACCCAAGGCCTCCATGGGGACATATTCGGCAAATTTGGCCGAGCCTCCCGTTAATGCCAACAGATCTTTACCCTTGACCTCCTCGGGCATGGCAAATTCCAAAGGCTCCGTTCCTTCGGCGGCGGCCTTCATAAATTCCAAAAAAATGGGTGCCGCGGTATGGCCACCTTGTTCCCCTTTGCCGATGGGACGGTTGTCGTCGTAGCCGACCCAGACGCCGGCGGCCAGTTGGGGGGTGTAGCCGATAAACCAGACGTCGGTCGACTCGTTGGAGGTTCCGGTCTTGCCGGCCACCGGGCGATTCAATGCCTTGACCCTTTGGCCGGTTCCCATCTGCACGACATCGGACATCAGTTTCAACATCAGATAGGCGGTCTGGGGGGTCATCACCCGCCCCGGCGGGATATTGCCGCCATACAAAACTTTTAGTTCACTGGGATACAGGTCGAGCCCGTCGGTTTTGATCCATTTTTGATTGGTTTCGAATAAAATCTTGTTGAGTTCCTCCTCATTGTTTCCATTCCCCGCCTCCGGCACGAGAGGCGGCTTATATTCCTCCAACACATTCCCCTTCAGGTCCTCAACCTTTAGGATAAAAACCGGCGGATGATAAACCCCGAGGCTCGGAAAAATGGCGTAGGAGGCGACCATTTCATAAAGATGAACCCCGTTGGCCCCCAGTGACATCGAAGGGAACGGATTGATCGGCGTGGTGATCCCCATTTTACGGATGTAGGCGGTTAAATAAGGGAGGCGGATATGGTAGCCGATCCGGGCGGTGGCCACGTTGTAGGAATGGACCAGGGCGTTGTGGACGGTGGTGATCCCCCGGTATCGGCCATCATAGTTTTTGGGGGCCCAAACCTTGTCTCCCACCGGAATGGCAAAAGGGGTGTCGGCGATCGGGCTGGGCAGACGATAGCCCTTGTCGAGGGCGGCGGCATAGACAAAGGGTTTGAAGGCGCTCCCCGGCTGTCGCAGGGCGCTCATCGCCCGATTGAATTCGCTGGTCTGAAAGTCATAACCTCCCACCATGGTCTTGACGAAACCAGTGGGGATTTCCTGGGCATAAAGGGCCCCCTGAATTTTTACGTCCCGCCGGTAGCGCCGGTTGACTTCCTCCAGCCCCTGGCGCAGGGCGTTCTGGGCCGCCTTTTGCAAAACCGGATCGATCGGCGTGTAAATTTTCAGGCCCCCGTAATAGAGTTTTTCCTCCCCGTATTTTTCCAAAAGGATCGGTCTGAGATATTCGGTAAAATAGGGGGCCGTCTCCCGATTGCTCTCCTTGTCGGTACCCCGCTGATGGAGATCCAGCTCGGTCTTCAAGGCCTCTTCCATTTCCTCTTCACGGATAATCCCTTCCTGCAGGAGGCGATCTAAGACATACCGCTGCCGCGCCTTGGCCTTTTTGGGATGTTTGAAAGGGGAATAGTTTTCGGGGGCGCGGGGAAAGGCGGCCAGCAGGGCCATCTCGGCCAGGTTCAAGGCCTTGAGCTCTTTGCGAAAATAGTTTTCGGCGGCCGCTTTCACGCCGTAGGCCCGGTTGCCGAAGTAAATTTGATTCAAATATAAATAAAGGATCTGATCCTTGGAGAGATAACGCTCCAGACGGGTGGCGAGGATCGCCTCCCTAATTTTACGGACGTAGGTTCGCTGGCGGGTGAGGAGGAGGGAGCGGGTCACTTGCTGGGTGATGGTGGAACCCCCCTGGACGATGGAGCCGGCCTTCAAGTTGGCCGCAAAGGCCCGCAGGGCCCCCTTGAAATCGACCCCGCGGTGTTCAAAAAAGCGGGAATCCTCGGCGGCCACGAAGGCGCTGATCAAAAGGGGGGGGATCTCGGTCACTTCGGCCAGCTCGCGCCGTTCATCTTTCCAAAATTCACCGATCTTGGTTCCATCCGATCCATAAACGGTGGAGACAACCTGCGGATGGTAGTCGGCCACCGTTTGGATTTTGGGAAGATCGTGAGAGAAATAAAGATAGGTTCCAAAGAGGAGGCAAAAACCGACGGCCAGCCCCGCGGCCGAGACCGCCCCCAGGACCGTCACCAGCCGCGTCAGGCTTTTCACCATTTCCCAAAGCGTTTTCATGAGGAAGCGGATTTATAATGCCCGGAAATCACGCGGTTACGCCCTCCCTGTTTGGACTGATAGAGATATTGATCGGCCGCTTCGATAAAAACCTCCGGCGAACCGTAATTCTCTTCACCTAAAGAAGCCACCCCCAGGCTAACGGTCACCGGAATGGTATGGGACTCGAAGGTGGCCGGTGATTGTTCGACGGCCAGGCGAATCCGTTCGGCCAACTGCGAGGCTCCCTTTTCATCGGTGTTCCTCAGCAAGATGATAAACTCCTCCCCGCCGTAGCGGGCGAAGACATCGGAGGCCCGGACCATCTTTTGCACGGTCTTGGCGATATGGGCCAGGGCAAAATCGCCGGCGAGGTGGCCGTGGGTGTCGTTGACCTTTTTGAAATGATCGAGGTCCATCATGATCAGGGCCAGGGGCACTCTGGCCCGCTTGGAGTGGGCGAATTCTTCTTTGAGGCGGTCGGAAAAATAGCGCTTGTTGAAGACGCCGGTGACCGCGTCGATCACCGCCATTTTGTAGAGCTCCTTGTGAAAGATGTTTTCCAGATTGTCCTGATAGGCAAACTTGAAAATGGTGGAAGAGGATATCTGCACCTTGTCGCCGTCCTGCAGGAGGTGGGTTTGAACGCGGCCGCCGTTGACAAAGGTGCCGTTGGTGGAACCCAAATCCGTAAGAGTGGTGCCCGCTTTGCTGACGGTCAGGGAGATATGCTGGCGGGAGACGCGCGAATCGTTGACGGAGATGGCGGCATCGGGGGAGCGGCCCAAAATGGTTTCTCCCGCCTTGAGTTCCAGCAGTTTGCCCACCAGCGGGCCCGAAAGGAAAAGGATATAGGCATTCTTTTCACCCACCTCCTTAACCCTCCCCACCTCGGTAATGACGGTTTTTTCGGCCAGCTCCTTTTTTTGGGTCATAGGCGCTCCAGGCGGGCGTTAACGATGTGTTGTTTTCCCGCCTCGATTTTCAAATCCTGCCGGAAGGGGTGATAGCCTTCCTGTTCCACTTGAACACGCACAATCTGCCCCGGCTCGAGGTTCTCCCTGAATACGGTCCCCGAACCAAACGGCTCCCCGTCGATAAAAACGCGCGCGGCGGCGGGGTGGGGAACGATCCTTAATGACCCGTAATCGAGTCCCATTTCAACATGAAAATGTTTGGTCTCCCCCCGCCGGAGAGAGAATTCGGTCTGATAATATTTGTATTTGTCGAGGTGAAGTCCCAGGGTCAGTTTTTGGTTCGTTTTGAAACCCTCCAGCTCCGCCGGCGTGATTTTTCCCGTATCTCGGTCATTGAGGTAGATTTGAGCTCCCGGAGGGTTCGATTCAACCATGATTTTTGCCGGCAGGGTAATTGGCGTAGTCCGTGGTCCCTGGTCCGTAGTCCGTGGCCTTTGGTCCACGGTCCACGGTCCACGGTCCACAGTCCATGGTCCACGGTCCTCGGTCCAGTAGAATATGCCTCCCGCCAGCAATGAGATCAGTAATAATCCGATCACAACCGTCTGCGTTCGAAAACCCAATCTCGGAAACCATTTTCGGCTCGTCAGTTCCGCGGCTTCTTCATCGACCTCTTCAGGTCCGTGGTCCATGGTCCCCGGTCCACGGTCCATTTCCCCCTCCGGCCACTCCGCCTCCAACATAAACTCCCGCCAGTCAATCGGGCCTCCCCCCTCAGTATTCTCCTCGTCGGGCCGGTCTCTGGTCTTTTCCAGGATCAAATGGGGGGTTTTGGCCTCCTGGTTCCCTAATTTCCGAAGCAGGACCAACTCTTCCTTAAAGAGTTCCCGGACAAATTCAGCCACCTGCGAGGGTTTGAAATCGGGATAATGGGTGTGGAGAAAACGTAAAAGTTCCTCTTGAAAGTCAGAGGCAAAAGGATAGCGGTGACGACGGTTTTTGGCCAGGGCCTTCAAGACAATGGCATCCAACGCTTCGGGAATATCCTCGACCACTGTGGAGGGGAGGGGGACCCTGGCCCGTTTCACGTTTTTAACGGTCTCCTTGTTATCTTTGCCTTTAAAGAGCCTTGCGCCGGTGAGGAGTTCATAAAAAATTACCCCCAGCGAAAAGATATCACTCCGGTGATCGACCTTATCGCCCGCCGCGTGTTCGGGAGACATATAGGCGAATTTTCCCTTTAAAATTCCAGACTCCGTATGGCCGACTTTGACCGCCGCCTTGGCGATGCCGAAGTCGATGATCTTGACCGTGCCCGAATAGGAAACGACGATGTTTTGGGGGGAGATATCCCGATGGACGATATGGAGGTTGCGCCCCGCCTCATCGGTCTTGTTGTGCATGTAGCTCAACCCGCCGGCGATCTCGGCCGCGATATGACAGACGATAGGGACGGGGATACGGACTTTTTTTCTTGCGGCCTTCTTAAAAATTTTGCTTAAAGACTGCCCCTCCACAAACTCCATCACGATGAAATAGTCCTCGCCCGCCTTTCCCAGGTCATAAACCTGGGCGATATTTCCCTGGCTCAATTGCACGGCGATCTTGGCCTCATCGACCAGCATGTCGATGAATTCGCGGCTCGCGGCGATGTGGGGGAGAATTTTTTTGATGCAGACCGTTTTTTTGATCCCGGCCAGATCATAGGCCAGACCCTTGTAGATTTCGGCCATTCCCCCCTGGGCGATTTTTTCTAAAAGATAGTATTGCCCCGCCCGGACCGGTTTTTGGGGGAAGGGGGGAGGAGATTCATGTGGCGTGGCCATTGCTTAATAAGGTAGCGGATTTATTGGCCAAAATCAATGAATCGCTCGAAGGCGGCCGCGCACGCAACATTTTTTGGGTTTAGCCGATAAGGAATAGGCATGAGCATCTTTGCGTCATCAGCGTTATTTTTGGGAGTGGGGCCTTCGGTCTATGGGGGGGCGTCGTTGGCGGCCGGTGTGATCGAGGGGGCCGATTTTTTGCCCGGCGACGCGGCCCTGCTTCCGGACGCCTTTGCGGGGGTGGATGAGGGGCTCCGCGCCGAGTTGAAGGATTTGGTCCGCGGCTGGCGCGCCGCCACGGGAACCGACCGGGAAGAGATTCAACGGGAGTTCGCCGCCAGAATACGCGCCGTGCCCCAGGACCCCTGGCGGGAAGCGGTTGCGAAAATTTCTCTCCATCGTTTGGGAGAAATTCCCTCCCGCCGCTACTCGCGTTTTTTGGATGAGTCTCTGGAGCGTTTGATCGATCATTTGGAACAGGGAGTGAGCGACCGGGGCTTGATTGTCTCTCCTTTGGGGTTGCGGGATTTAACCGAGGCCTTTTTGGAGAGGCTGTTGCGAAGGCCCCACTCGGGGCCGGTCCAGCAGGCGCTGGTTGAAAAAGAGACGGTGCTGATCGTGCAGGGCAAAGAGAATTTCAAAAGATGGCAGGGGCGTCTTTCCCGTCTGACGGGCGAAACGATTCAAGACAAAGAACAAGCGATTTTCGAGAGGGACGGGATTAAAATCCGCCTGGCCTCGATTCATGAGTTGAGCCGGATGGAGGGGCCGGACTTGCGCGGGGCGCTTGCCAGGGCGGGAGTGGTGATCTTGGACAAGGAGCATCATGTTCGTCCGATCGAGGATGACCCGGAGGACAAAGACCGGAGCCGGTTCATTCGCGTCCTGGTGGAGGGGGGATTTTTGAGTCCCGATTTTCAGATTCAAAAGGTCGAGGGGCAATTTTTGTTGGGCCTGACCGAGTCGGTCGCGGAAGGGGCGGCCGGCATTTACGGCGGGGCCAAGGGGCTGATTTTTTCGGAGGACCTTCCCTCCCTTCTCAAACAGGGACTGGTGATCAAACCGGAGACAAGGGTCTATCTGCCCAAACCTTTGGCGACGGACAAGCCGGTGCATGAGGCGTGGGGGGAGTTGGGTTTGGTCGAGAGGGTGGAGCATTTAGAAGAAACCATCGTTCAGCTGGATAGAGAACTGAGCCGGGAGGAAAAAATACCGAGGATGGCGGTCTACGCCGGGAGCCGTGAGGAAGCCATGGCCTTGGCCGCCCGTTTGCAAGCCGAGGGGCGTTATCGGGACCGGGCGGCCCTGGTGATATCGGGCGATCCCGAAATCGAGGCGAGGCGGGATCTGGACTGGCGCGATTTTGTCTTGGGGGTCCGCCCGATTGTGATCCACGTGGAAGCGCTGGTGGAAGGGGTGGACGAGTTTCAAAGCGACCCCCTAGCCGCGGTGATTTTTGCCGGGGTGGAGCGAGCCGGGGGCTTGCGCTACGCCCTCCAGTCGGTGGGGGCGCATCTGGGGGCCCAAAGCGCCCCCCTGTTTGTCGATTTGGCCGGGATGTTTTTTCGTCATCCGGGCCTGACCGCCTTTGATCCGAGCGTTTATATTTTGGAGGCCGGCGAGATTAAAAGGGGATCTCCTTTGAAATCCGCTCGTCCCGCAGGCCCCCGCGGCGGGAGGGAGGTATTAAAGGATACCGATGTATTAACGATTGACCTGTTTGGGGAGGCGGCGGGGGAAAATTTGGGGCGTTATTTGAGGCAATTGTCCCCCGTTCCCAATGCCGGCGCGATCGCGTTTGGTTTGGGATATTCGCAGGAGTTGTCGGAAGACCTTCTGGCCGGGCGGTTTGTCCCCAACGCGAGACTGACGGTGGAGAGACTGGCGGAGGCCCTGGGGCTGGATTCAAGAGAGTCCGGTTTTCTTTTGCACGCCTGGGCGCTGGATCGTCTTCGCTATTACGAGACGCGGCATCCGATGCCGCAACATCTTCCCGACAATGAACAGGCCCTTCTCAAGGCGGCTCGCTACATGGTGATTCGGAGATACGGAGGGATGTTGGGAGCCGTTTCCGGCATTAAGACTGAAACCTTGAGGCGCTATTTGGAAGAGGGGGTTTCCCCCGAAAATCCGGGGGTCCGGAGAAATTTCTTTAAGGCTTTGGGGAATCTGGTTGGCAAAAAATATGTGGAGCGTCATCTGGGGAGGCGCATTTTGGGTGACTATTTCAGGCCAGGGCGTCTGGATGCGTTGGACCAGACCGCTCCGGCCGATTTGGAGACTCTTTTTGATCTGGTGGCCGGGGAAAAAGGCCAAAGACCCTCCGAGATCATCTGGCAGACGCGAGTGCAAGCCGACGGAAGTCTTAGCAACCCCTCGCCGCTGGCGGTGGGGGAAGAAAATCAATCCCGGGACTACGCCAAGCTCCGGATCGGCGATTTGGGCGGCGGGAGATACGCCGTCACGAAAGCACGGGGGACGGGGGCCAAAAATGTGGTGGAGGGTTTGAGAAGAGCGGAGGGGCTGAAGGAGGTTTTGACCATCCGCAGTGACGGCTGGATCGGTTTGAGGGCTTTGCGCAAAGACGATCTTTTCACAATGGAGACGGGCGACATCGAGGCGATGTTTCAAGCCGTGGCCAAAGAGAAAGGCCAAAGACCCTCCGAGATCATCTGGCAGACGCTGGTGCAAGCCGACGGAAGTCTTAGCAACCCCTCGTCGCTGGCGGTGGGGGAGGAAAATCAATCCACAAACTACGCCAAAATCCAGATCAGCGATTTGGGAGGCGGAAGATACGCCGTCACGAAGGCGCGGGGGACGAGGGCCAGAAATGTGGTGGAGGGTTTGAGAAGATCGGAGGGACTGAAGGAGGTTTTGACCATCCGCAGTGACGGCTGGATCGGTTTGAGGGCTTTGCATAAAGACGATCTCTCCACAATGGAGACGGGCGACATCGAGGCGATGTTTCAAGCCGCGGCCGAAGAGAAAGGCCAAAGACCCTCCGAGATCATCTGGCAGACGCTGGTGCAAGCCGACGGAAGTCTTGTCAACCCCTCGCCGTTGGCGGTGGGGGAGGAAAATAAGGGCTACGGCTACGCCAAGCTCCGGATCAGCGATTTGGGCGGCGGGAGATACGCCGTCACGAAAGCACGGGGGACGGGGGCCAAAAATGTGGTGGAGGGTTTGAGAAGAGCGGAGGGGCTGAAGGAGGTTTTGACCATCCGCGCCGACGGCTGGATCGGTTTGAGGGCTTTGCGCACAGACGATCTTTCCACAATGGAGCCGAGCGACATTGAGGCGATGTTTCAAACCGTGGCCGAAGAGAAAGGCCAAAGACCCTCCGAAATCATCTGGCAGATGCAAGTGCACGCCGACGGAAGTCTTGTCAACCCCTCGCCGCTGGCGGTGGGAGAGAAAAATCAAGCCCGGAACTACGCCAAGCTCCGGATCAGCGATTTGGGCGGCGGAAGATACGCCGTCACGAAGGCGTGGGGGACGGGGGCCACAAAAATCCTCGCCGCCCTGAAGAGCTCCCCCCTGGCCCAAGGACCGGAGGCGGTGTTGCGGATTCAGTGAAAGGACTTGACCTTTTTTTGGGGTTGCTCCATTCTTGCAATATGGATTATCAAAAGCACATCACCATCGAGCCTGGCAAAAGAGGGGGCAAACCCTGTATCCGCGGCTTGCGTATCACCGTTTATGAGGTGTTGGATTATTTAGCCTCCGGAATGACGGTTGAGGAAATCCTTAAAGATTTTCCTGATTTGACCCTGGAAGATATTAAAGCCTGCTTGACGTTCGCTGCAGATCGAGAGCGAAGACTCCAGACTTTGTCCAGGTGAAATTCCTTTTGGATCAAAACATCTCCCCCCGCTTGGTTCAAAGTCTCTCGGGTTTATTTCCCGGCGCATCACACGTTAGGGATCACGGCCTGAAACAGGCGGAGGATGAGGTTGTTTGGGAATTTGCGAAGTCTCATGGTTACGTCATTGTTTCTAAGGACTCCGATTTTCATCAGCGGAGTTTTCTTTTTGGATTTCCGCCAAAAGTGATTTGGTTAAGAACAGGCAATGTTAAAACAAAAGACCTCGAAGCAATCATTCGTAGTTACCAAGAAGAAATCCGTTTTTTTTTAGACGATTCGGACGCCTCCTTTCTGGCAATTCCATAGCAGCATCCAAACAGAGGGGGTTTAGACAGTGTGGAGACAACTGCGGAATCACCAAGGCGTGGGGGAGGGGGGCCAAAAAAGTCCTCGCCCCCTGAAGAGCTCCCCCCTGGCCCAAGGGACGGGGGCGGTGCTACGGATTGGTGAGAGCCGCCGTTGACAAACGGATCGGCTTAAAATAACTTGTATCTGTATGGTCGAGAAGAAGCTTAAAAGGTTGAGCAGTAAGGGGGAAAGAGTTTACCGGAGGCTGTTGCGGCATCTTATCCCAAAATATAAGGGGAGGATTATTGCGATTGAACCTGATTCGGGAAAATATTTTATTGGCAGGGATGAGCTGAAGGTGGCGCTGAAGGCTATGAAGGCCTTTCCGAACAGGTTGTTCCGTGTTTTTCGTATCGGCTATCCTGCCGTCCATAAATTCAAAAGATCTCATGAAACTCAACTATTATCGTGACACCGATTCCCTTTATATTGAGTTAAGCCCCAAAAAAAGCGTGGAAACACGCGAGATTGCCCAAGGGCTACTTGTTGATTTTGATAAATCCGGCAATGTGGTCGGCATTGATATTGATCATGCCAAATCCAAATTGGATTTGACCCGCCTCGAAACCGTTTCACTTCCAATCACCGCTTCCAGAATGGCCGGGTAGGCCTCGTATTTTGCCTCCCTGAAGGGCTCCCCCCCGGCCCAAGGGCCGGAGGCGGTGCTGGAAATTCGGTAAATATCCTTTACATTCCGGGCCGCTTCTCCTAAAAACCGCGTACCATTTTCGTGATGCGGACGTTGATTAAACTAAAATCAAGCCGGTTGAAAACCATTTTGCCTCTCGCCCTGGCCAGCGGGCTGGGTTTGGGGGTTTTTTGGTTCTGGTATAAGCTGGGGGACAACCGAGGCTACGCCCCGGATCAGCCGATTCCCTTCAGCCACGAACTTCACGCCGGCCAGCTAAAGATTGACTGCCAATATTGCCATGCGGCGGCTGATCAATCGAGGCATGCCACCATTCCCAGCATGAATGTCTGCATGAACTGCCACTCGGTGGTCAGGATCGACTCGCCGCACATTCAAAAGATGAAGACTCTGATCGAACAGGGGGATTCGTTGGAATGGGTCAAGGTCCATGATGTGGCCGATTTTGTCTTTTTTTCGCACAAGAGGCATATCGCCAAAGGGATTGCTTGCGAGAAGTGTCATGGGAAGGTAGAGCGGATGCAAAAGGTTACCCAACAGGAGCGGTTGAACATGGGATTTTGCGTCGAGTGTCATCGGAAGGAAAAGGCGCCGACGAGCTGTGATACCTGTCACCATTAGTTATGAGTGAAAAGCACTGGAAACATCCGGAGTTTGAGCAGGGGCAGGATGAACGTCCCGAAGGGGTCGATCGCCGGGAATTCCTTAAGTTGATGGGGGCGGCGTTGGCGATGGCCTCGGCGGCCGGGTGCGCCCGCCGCCCCGTGGAAAAAATCGTTCCCTATCTGAACAAACCGGAAGAGGTAACACCGGGTGTGGCCAACTGGTACGCCACCACCTGCGGGGAGTGCCCCGCCGCTTGCGGGATGCTGGCCAAGGTCCGGGAGGGTCGTCCCATCAAGCTGGAGGGAAACCCCGATCACCCGATGAATCAGGGCGGATTGTGCGCCCGCGGGCAGGCTTCGCTGTTGAATCTTTACGATCCTGACCGCCTGCGGGGACCGGTCCGTAGTCCCCTTCGACAAGCTCAGGGCACGGCGCGGTCCGTAGTCCGTAGTCCATCCTGGGAAGCCGTCTCCTGGGAGGAAGTGGATCAATCGATGGCGGCCATTTTAAAAGAGGTAAAAGAAAAGAGCGGCGCTCTTCGCCTTCTGACCGGCCATATCGAAAGCCCAGCCACCCAAAAAGTGATCGACGAATTTTTAAGCCAATTTCCCAATGCCAGGCAGATCGTTTATGAACCCCTTGCTTTGGAAGAATTGCGCGAGGCGAATCGTTTAAGCTATGGCGAGGCCTTCATTCCCCATTACCGTTTCGACAAGGCCAAGTTGATCGTTTCTTTTGGAGCCGATTTTTTGGGCACCTGGCTTTCGCCGGTGGAATTTACCAAACAATTTTCTCAGCGCCGCAATCTGCACGATGGGATGATGAACCGTCTGGTTGTTTTTGAAAGTTATCCCACCGTGACCGGCTCCAACGCCGATCTGCATATTCCGGTTCGGCCCGGCAATGAAATCAAGATCGCGCTGGGACTGGCGGGGGAATACCCGATGGAAAAAGCGGCCGCCGAAACGGGGATTGACCTTTCCATCCTGCGCCGTCTGGCCGCGGACCTTCAAAAACATCGCGGCGAATCGCTGATCCTGGGAGGGGGATATTCCCTGAAAGGGGAAATTGGTGTAGCCTTGCACGTCGCGGCCAATCATTTAAATCATCTTTTTGAAAATGAGGGAGAAACGATTGAGTTTGGAACCCCCTCGCACCAAAACAACCGCGCTACGAGCGATTTGAAAAATTTGATTCGGGAAATGAAAGAGGGGCGCGTGGATTGTCTTTTGATATACAAGGCGAATCCGGCCTACACGCTTCCCAAGGGCGCCGGTTTTGAAGAGGCGGCGGCCAAAGTTCCTCACACCCTCAGCTTTGCCGACCGAGTCGATGAGACCGCCTTGAAGGCCGGCTGGGTTCTGCCGGACCATCATTATCTGGAAAACTGGGGGGACGCCGAACCGATTGAAGGGCTCCTCAGCCTGCGCCAGCCGGCGGTGGCTCCGTTGTTTAACACCAGGGCATTTCAGGAGAGCTTATTGAAATGGACCAGGGACCAGGGACCAGGGACCAGGGACCAACAACTATGGTACGAATATTTGAAAAATTATTGGAATGAAAATATTTACAAGAAATTTGGTTTAACCTCCTCCTTTCAAACCTTCTGGGAAACGGTTTTGCGCGATGGCATTTTTGATTCCAGAAGATCGGCAAACACATATTCTCTTCGGAAATTTAATACAAATATTTTGCCAACTCTTAAGGTCCCTGGTCCCTGGTCCCTGGTCCCTGGTCCCCTCTTGGTCACTTACCCCACCCTCCCCGCCTACGACGGCCGGTCGGCCAACAACGGCTGGCTCAAGGAGCTCCCCGACCCGGTCACCAAGATGACCTGGCGAAATTACGTGGCCCTTGCCCCCGAAAAGGCCAAGGCCGAAAAATTGAAAGAGGGGGATATTGTTAAACTCAAAACCGACGACGGGACGACCGTCGAACTTCCCATTTATATTCAACCCGGCTTGCATGAGGATGTGGCCGCCGTGCCTTTGGGTTTCGGCCGGACGGCGGCGGGGCAGGTAGGCAACAACCTCGGCGCCAACGCCTTTGCCTTTGCCGCCCCCGTTTTGCCGGTCACAATCGAAAAAACCGGCCAGTGGATGAAACTCCCCACCACCCAACAGCATTTTCAGGTTTATGGACGGCCGATTATTAAGGAGACGACTTTTGCCGAGTATCAAAAAAATCCGAAGGCCGGCAACGAGGAGGTAATCCCTCTCCCCAGCATGTGGTCCGGACATAAATATGAAGGGCACCGCTGGGGGATGGCGATCGATCTGAACGCTTGCACCGGTTGCAGTGCCTGCATGATTGCCTGTCAGGCTGAAAACAACATTCCCGTGGTCGGGGAAGAGAGGGTCAAGCAGGGCCGCGAGATGCATTGGATTCGGATTGACCGTTACTATTCGGGCGATGAAAACAATCCCGACGTCACCTCCCAGCCGATGCTCTGCCAGCATTGCGAAAACGCCCCGTGCGAGACGGTCTGTCCCACGCTGGCCACGCTTCATAACGAAGAGGGGTTGAACGTCCAAGTCTACAACCGCTGTGTCGGCACTCGGTATTGTTCGAACAATTGTCCCTACAAGGTGAGGCGGTTTAATTGGTTTGAATATCTCTGGAAGGAGAAGAGCCCCCTGGCCATGGTCCTCAATCCCGACGTGACCGTGCGCGAAAAAGGGGTGATGGAAAAATGCACTTTTTGCGTCCAGCGGATTCAGGAGGGGAAGGACAAGGCCAAGGATTTTGGCAGGAAGGTGAGGGATGGGGAAATCAAGACGGCCTGTCAGCAGAGCTGTCCGGCCGACGCGATCGTTTTTGGCGACATGAACGATCCGGAATCCAAAGTGTCACAGTTAAAGAAAGGCCCGCGCGGCTATCACGTTCTGGAGGATTTAAATGTGGGACCGGCGATTACTTATTTGACCAAAGTGAGGAATAAATGACTGTGTTCATGTGTTCATGTGTTTATGTCTCATAAACACATAGGCACATAAACACATAAACACAAAAAATGGATTTTGAAAAAGAACCCTTAATTAACCCGGCGAAAAAGATAGCCGACGTGAACTCCGACGTCTGCCGTCCGCTGGAGAGTTTTCCAACCCGCGCGTGGACCGTTGCCTTTGGAATCTCCGTGTCCCTCTTTCTGATGGGAATTGGCCTGATCGTCTATCAATTGAAAGTCGGCATGGGGGTTTGGGGGCTTAACCATCCGGTCGGGTGGGGGATTGATATCACCAACTTTGTTTTTTGGATCGGGATCGGCCACGCCGGGACGCTGATTTCCGCCATCCTGCACCTCTTTAGACAGCGCTGGCGCACCTCGATCAACCGCGCCGCCGAGGCGATGACTATTTTTGCCGTGATGACCGCCGGCCTCTTTCCGCTGATCCATTTGGGACGCAATTGGTTTTTCTTTTGGCTCCTCCCTTATCCCAATTTGCGGAATTTGTGGGTCAATTTCCGCTCCCCGCTGTTGTGGGATGTTTTTGCTGTCTCCACCTATTTTACGATCTCGCTCGTTTTTTGGTATATGGGGCTCATCCCCGATTTTGCCTCGGTGAGGGACCGGGCCAAAAACAGGATTCGCAAAATCGTCTACAGCTTGTTGGCCCTCGGTTGGCGGGGAAGCCAGCGTCACTGGAACCATTACGAAACCGCCTATTTGATTCTGGCCGGGCTTTCGACCCCGCTGGTCCTCTCCGTTCACTCGATCGTCAGTTTCGATTTCGCCGTTTCCATCCTGCCCGGTTGGCATACTACTATTTTTCCCCCCTACTTTGTCGCCGGCGCCATTTTTTCCGGATTCGCGATGGTGGTGACACTGCTGGTCATTGTCCGCAAGGTCTTTGGGCTGGAAGACTACATCACGATGGTTCACCTGGAAAACATGAACAAGATCATTTTGGTGACCGGCATGATGGTGGGATACGCCTATGCCTGCGAGTTTTTCACAGCCTGGTATTCCGGCAATACCTATGAATGGTTTACCTTCAAAAACCGGGCGCTGGGCCCCTATGCCTGGGCCTACTGGACGATGATTTTTTCCAACGTGGCGGCCCCCCAGGTTTTCTGGGTGAAAAAATGGCGCCGCTCCATTCCGATCATGTTTGTTCTTTCGTTGATCATCAATATCGGGATGTGGTTTGAACGCTTCACCATCATTGTGACCTCCCTCCACCGCGACTTTTTGCCGGTGAACTGGGATCAATACATCCCGACCTTCGTTGATTGGGGATACACGCTGTTTAGTTTCGGGTTTTTCTTTACTTTCTTTCTGATTTTTTGCCGTCTCTTCCCGACCATCGCCATGTCGGAGGTCAAGGCGACCATGCATACGGGAAGAAAAACAGAACAGGAGCATGAATTTGTCTTCTAAACTATTAGGCATTGTTGCTGTGTTTAAGGACCCCTACCACCTCTTGCGGGCGGCCGGGGAGGCGCAGCGGCGTCAGTTTAAACACTGCGACGCCTTCACCCCGTATCCGGTGCACGGTCTCGATAAGCTGTTGGGGATCAAACGTTCGCTCATTCCGTGGGTGACGCTGGTCTTTGGCCTGGCGGGATGTTTGGGAGGGTTGGGCCTGCAAATCTGGACCTCGGCCGTTGCCTGGCCGCTCAATATCGGGGGCAAGCCGTTCCTTTCGATTCCGGCCTTCATCCCGATCACGTTTGAATGCACGGTATTGCTGGGCGGGCTGGCCACTTTCGCCGCACTGCTGATGTTTTGCCGGCTTCCCAACTATCACACGCGGGCGCTGGACAAGGAAATCACCAACGACGCCTTTGCCCTCTATATTTCGGCCAAGGAAGAGGGGTTTAGGGAAGGGGATGTTCGGGAATTTTTAGAAAAAAGCGGGGCTTATGAAATTAAAATGGTGGAATAGCGGCCTGGCGGCGGCCATCGCCCTGCTGGGCGGGTGCTCGAAATCAAAACCGGCCTGGGAATACATGTCCGACATGATGGACCAGCCGGCGTTGAAGGCCTATGAATACGACAAAAGCCTGCCGCACCGTCGTAGCGCCTTTCTGCCGGTCCCGGGGACGATTCCGCGTGGCTACCAGCCCTATCCTTATAAGGAAGACCCCGAGGCGGCCGGGAGGGAGTTGAAAAATCCCCTGCCGATGACGAAAGAGGCAATGCTGGCGGGGGAAAAAGTTTATAAAACCCATTGCATTGTCTGCCATGGTGAAAAGGGGGACGGGAATGGCTCCGTGGTCCCGCCCTTTCCCAGACCGCCGTCGCTCCATTCCGAGAAGGTGCGGAACTGGCCCGATGGGAGGATTTTTCACGTCGTTACTGAAGGACAAAACTTGATGCCCTCCTATGCCTCGCAAATCAATGCCGAAAAACGATGGGCGGCGATTCATTATCTCCGCGCGTTGCAAAGGGCGGAGGGGGCGACACAGGAGGATGTGGGGGAATATTTGAGAAGAGGGACTACGGACTACGGACCACGGACTACGGACCAGGGGTCGGGGACCGAATAGGAAATATATGGAACATCAATCAAAACCATTTCGGATGTCGCCCCGGATGCACTTTTTCTATTTGGGGCTCACGGCCTTGGGCGCCGCCGCGTTTTTCGTCGGACTGGGTCAGGATGCCGGCCGGGCCTGGCACAACTATTTGCTCAACTATTTTTTCTGGTTTTCGCTTTCCATTTCCGGTCTCTTTTTTATCGCCTTGAGTTACGTGACCACCTCCCAGTGGGCTTCGCCCCTGAAACGGGTCCCCGAGGCCCTGACCGGTTTTCTCCCCGTCGCTTTTGTCCTGTTGCTCATCCTTTTTGCCGGCTCGCATCATCTTTACGAGTGGACCCATCATGAGGCGGTGGCGGGCGATCCGCTCTTGAGCGGAAAGCGGGGCTATTTGAACATGCCCTTCTTTGTGATCCGTAATCTTTTGTTTTTTGTCCTTTGGATTGGGGTCGCCTTCTATTTGATTCGCAATTCGCTCCGACAGGATCGAACGGGAGCGGTCGAGCTGACCTTCAAAAACAAAAAAGTCTCGGCTCCGTTTTTGGTTTTGTTCGGGATTACGTTTACGTTGGCCTCCTTTGATTTGTTGATGTCGCTCGAGCCCCACTGGTTTTCAACCATCTTCGGCGTCTATTGTTTCGCCGGCCTGTTTGAGAGCGGGATGGCCATCACGATTTTGTTTGTCCTGGCCCTGCGGCGGCAGGGGGCTTTGCGGGGCGTGATCAATGAAAACCACCTGCATGACCTGGGGAAACTGATGTTCGCCTTTTGCGTCTTCTGGGCCTACATTGCCTTTTCGCAATACATGCTGATCTGGTACGGCAACCTGCCCGAAGAAACGCCCTACATGATTCGCCGCACCGAGGGGAGCTGGACGCCGGTGGCGCTGGCGCTGTTGTTCGGCAAGTTTATTGTTCCCTTCTTTTTGCTGTTGTCCCGCTGGGCCAAGAGAAATGAATTCTTTTTGGCCTTGGTGGCGGTCTGGGTTTTGGTCTTTCAATATCTGGATATCTATTGGATTGTTTTTCCGACGGTGGGGGCGCCGGCCTTCGGCTGGATGGAGTTGGGAATTTTGCTTGGCTTTTTAGGTTTGTTTGTTCTAAGTGTCACCGCGGTTTTGCAAAGAATACCGCCGGTGGCAAGGAGGGATCCGTGGCTGGAAGAGGGGTTGAGTTATCACCAGTGAGGAGACTGTGGTCCATGGCCCTAATCTTGGCTTTGCTATCTGCAAGTCTTTTAGCCGCGGAGCCCACGCCCGCCATGCTCCAGAACGTCGGCATCGATCCCAAACTGGGAACGGTCTTTCCCCTGGAGCTGGAATTTACCGATGAGGCCGGCGAAACCGTGACCCTGGGAAAATATTTCAAAGAGAACAAACCGGTTATTTTGGAGCTGGTTTATTACGGATGTCCGAACCTTTGCACCTACTTATTGAATGGAACACTTGAAGGATTGAAGGGGCTGAAATGGAGTGCCGGCCGGGAGTTCGAAATGGTCGCGGTCAGCATTGATCCGAATGAAACCCCCGATCTGGCGAGCACCAAAAAGGCCAATTACTTGAAAGAATATGGGCGTTCGGGGAGCGAGACTGGCTGGCATTTTTTGACGGCAACCGAAGCAAACGTCCGCCAATTAGCCGACGCCGTCGGTTTTCGCTATCAATACGATCCCGAAATCAAGCAATACGCCCACGCCGCCGGCCTGTTTGTGCTGACGCCGGATGGAAAACTGGCCCGCACCCTGTTCGGCATTCAATTCAGCCCGCGCGACTTGCGCCTGGCCCTGGTCGAGGCTTCGGAGGGGAAGGTGGGGACGATAGTCGATCGCCTTTTGCTCTTTTGTTACGGCTATGATCCCAAGGCCAATAAATATGTCTTGTTTGCCAGCAACGCGATGAAGGCGGGAGGGGCGGCAACCATTTTCGCTTTAAGTTTTCTGGTCTATCGTTTGGGAAGGAAGAGAAAGACATGACATGGCGTTTGCCCCAAGCCTCCACGATGGCCGGCGCGGTCGACACCCTCTTTGACTTTGTTTTGTGGACCAGCGTGGCCAGTTTTTTGATTATTGTTTTGGGAAAACTGATCTTTCTGGTCCGTTTCCGGCGAAAAAAAATTCCGGAAAAAGAAAGCCTCTATCTCACCGGCCATACCGCCACCGAGCTCTCGGTGGCCGTCATCTTGCTGGTCTGGGTCATGGTGATTTTTTACTGGGGTTGGGCCGATTATAAAAAATTGAGGTCGGCCCCGGCCGGCGCGATGGAAATCAACGTGATCGCTAAACAGTGGTTGTGGGAAATTCAATATCCCGACGGCCGCCGTCTGACCAATGAATTGGTCGTTCCCAAGGGAAAACCGGTGAAGCTGATCATGACCTCGCAGGATGTCTTGCACAGTTTTTTCGTGCCGGATTTCCGGGTCAAGCAGGATATCATCCCCAATACTTATACCAGTCTTTGGTTTGAGGCGACCGAGGCGGGCGAACACCCGGTCTATTGCGCCGAATATTGCGGCGCGGCCCACTCCGGAATGCTGGCCACGGTGCGTGTTTTGGAGCCGGCGGCCTTTGAGGCGTGGCAGTTGGCCGGATTTTTGGGCGAGGCCGGGGCGGCCGAAGGGGAAGCGGCCTCAGAACCGAAGAGCCTGGCCGAAAAGGGAAGGGAAATTTTTATGGCGAAGGGCTGTCAGGCCTGCCATACCACCGACGGTTCGAAAGGCCTGGGGCCCTCCCAAAAGGGGATTTTTGGAGCGACCGAGGCATTGGAAGGGGGCGGAACCGTGACCGTGGATGAAAATTACATTCGCGAATCGCTTATGGAACCTGCTAAAAAAGTCGTGAAGGGGTTTCAACCGATCATGCCGACATTCAAAGGACAGTTGACCGATGAAGAGATCAATGCCTTGATTGGGTTTATCAAGAGTCTGGGAGGAAAATAAAATGGCACATGCCGAGGTCAGTTTTTTTGAAGCGGAAAAGGGGTGGAAGAGCTGGCTGACTACCCTCGACCACAAACGGATCGGGCTGATGTATCTGGCCGCCGCCATGTTATTCTTTCTGGTCGGCGGCGTTTTTGCCCTTTTGGTTCGCCTCGAATTGATGTTTCCGGGCGAGACGATCATGAGTGCCGACACCTACAACAAATTTTTCACCTACCACGGCGCCATCATGGTTTTTATGTTCATCATTCCGATCATTCCGGCGGCATTGGGCAATTTTTTCCTGCCGATCATGATTGGGGCAAAGGATGTCGCCTTCCCGCGATTGAATCTGGCCAGCTACTACATTTTTATCACCGGGGCCTCCTTTGCCGTCTGGGCCCTGTTGGCCCGCGGGGCCGACACCGGCTGGACTTTTTACACCCCCTACAGCATCCGAAGCGCCACCAGCGTGGTTCTGATCACGCTGGGCGTTTTTATCATGGGATTCTCCGGCATTTTGACCGGCCTCAATTTCATTGTAACCGTTCACAAGTTGAGGGCTCCCGGCATGACCTTTTTCCGTCTGCCGCTGTTTGTCTGGGCGATTTATGCCACGGCGATTATTCAGGTCCTGGCCACACCGGTGATCGGGATCACGACGCTGTTGCTGGTGATGGAGCGGGTGATAAAAATCGGCATCTTCGATCCGGCCCTGGGGGGTGATCCGGTCTTGTTTCAGCACTTCTTCTGGTTTTATTCCCACCCGGCCGTTTACATCATGATTTTGCCAGGCATGGGCATTATCTCTGAGGTCATTCCGGTCTTTTCGAGAAAACATATCTTCGGCTATCACGCGATTGCCTATTCGAGTCTGGCGATCGCCTTTATCAGTTTTATTGTTTGGGGGCATCATATGTTCGTCAGCGGGCAGTCGGAGCTGGCCAATTTTCTTTTTTCCCTGTTGACGATGTTTGTGGCCGTCCCCACCGCGATCAAGGTCTTTAACTGGACGGCGACGATGTATGGCGGTTCGATTTCGCTGAAAACTCCCATGCTTTACGCCGTCTCGTTTATCTTTATGTTTACGATCGGCGGCCTGACCGGGCTCTTTTTGGCGGCCCTCTCGGTCGATGTCCATCTGCACGACACCTATTTCGTGGTCGCCCACTTTCACTATGTCATGATGGGAGGGACGGTGATGGGTCTGCTGGCCGGATTTCACTACTGGTGGCCCAAGATGTTCGCCAGGATGTATCCGGAGTGGGCCGGCAAAATCGCGTGGGCCCTGATTTTTATCGGTTTCAATCTGACCTTTTTTACCCAATTCCTCATGGGTTATCTTGGGATGCCGCGGCGCTATTACGATTACCCGGCTGAATTCACCAACTTAAATATCGCCTCAACGGTCGGCTCCTGGTTTTTGTTCGCGGGATTCCTGCTGATGCTGATTTATTTTTTAAAGACTTTTTTTGAAAAGAGGCGGACCGATCTCGATAATCCGTGGGGGGGAAAGACTTTGGAGTGGCAGATCGCCTCGCCGCCGACCATGCACAACTTTCACGAAACGCCGCAGATTACCGGAAGACCGTATGAGTATGGGATTGTGAGGATGAAGAAATGAATTTTTTTCACTGGCCGGCCTTGCCGAAGGCCTTCAGGATGCGATCCCGAAAGCTCCGTGCCCGCTCGCCCTATTCGTCGCGAAAATTTGTTGGGTTGCAACAGCTAAAATTTGGGAATTTTCCTTCGTCAATTCCCAAATTTTGCAACCCATACAAATTTTCGCTCCTCATACGGGCTTCGCTCCTGCACAAGTCGCTTTCGGGATCGATCCTTCCGGCCTTCGGCAGGACCGGCTCGCTCATGCTGGTTTTTCATCCGTTTGGAATGTTTGGAGAAAAATCAATGAGGATGAAGAAGGGACCAGGGACTAGGGACTAGGGACTTAAAAGAGGGAGGGGTAAATTGCAGCACGTCGTGCCGCATCATTTTGAGAGTGCCGAGCAGGCGTTTGAATCGTCCAAATTGGGGCTTTGGCTCTTTTTGGTGACCGAAATCCTGTTGTTTGGCGGTTTGTTTGTCACCTACATCATCTACCGGGCCCTCTACCCGGAGATGTTTCACGAGGCCTCGCATCATTTGAACAAGGTGCTGGGGGCGGTCAATACCGTTGTCCTGATCTGGTCCAGTTTCTCCATGGCGCTGGCGGTCGTCCGGACCCGTCAGATCGATTCGGCCAAGGCCAATGAATATATTTTGATCCCGATCTTTTTCGCGGCGAGGTTCATGGT
>JACQMB010000103.1 GCA_016203765.1 Deltaproteobacteria bacterium | reverse complement strand
TGGATCAACTTTAAGTCAACGGGCTGTGTTGCGCGCCCTGGCCGATGAAGTGGAAATTTTTTCCCAGGAGGTGATGACCCGCCATAATCTGGGCGCGGCCTCTACCGTCCAAAGTGCCCTGAAGGCCTTGGTGTGGAAGGGATTTGTTGGAAAAGAGGAAAGCCGATATGCCCTCTCTGATCCTTTTTTTGTCCTATGGCTTCGGCTACAAAATGAAGGTAAAGAATAAGAGATTTCTTTACCCTGGGGAGTCCTGGGGCCGAACCAAACGGAACCCGACAAAGCCGTAGCGGACGTCCGGGCAAAACGACACGCGCCGGACCCCCGGATTATTGTTGATCCGGGCGGCGTCGCGAAGGGCTTTGCCTGGCCCCATAATAGGACTGGTCGGATTTACCTGAGACCCCTCTGGATAATCCCCATGCCAATCCATCTTCCATGTTCTAACACTTCCGATCATGTACCTTGGGCTAGAATCGCGTTCCCTGATCTCGCCTCCCCTGCTCGCCGCATATTCGAACTCCGCCTCCGTTTCGAGACGGGTCCCGTGCATAAAGGCAAAAAGATAGGCCGAATACCAACTCACATTGACCGGCTGGCCGGGTTTGCCCTGGTCCTCGAATGGCTCGCAGGGTGTGGCTTCCCATATTTCATATTGATTGAGAAAGGCTTGAACACCACCCCATGTCAGTCTTTCCCCCGCCAGAGCAGCAGTGACCAAAGCGCGCTTTATATCCGTTTCATCTCTATATTGTTTCACCGCCTCTTGTGTCCCCATTGCCACTACCTTCGGCCAACCCATTGCAGGATTCGTCTCCACCAGGCAAAATCGCCTGCCGCCCAAGGCATCGACCCAGCTTTTATATTCTTTGTTTGTCACCAGATTCCGGCTCATCTGAAAGGCCGAAAGGGTCACTTCATGTCTCGGTCCAAACTGATCATCCCCCATTTCAAATGTCCCGCCGGGGATGGAAATCATCTCATCCTGAATCGCGGCATAGCCGGCCTCCGTCAAGGCGGTCAGTCCGGCACCCGCAATGAGGCTTGGGCCTGCCAGGGTTGCTGCGGTTGTGATCATAACAATTGTTTCCTCTCATCACACTTATCGGCTGATGTCAAAAAAAATTCCCTTATTTATGATACGGCTCCCCTTTAAGTATCGTGCATGCTCTATAAATTTGTTCGGCCAAAACCACAAGGGCCAACTCATGCTGGAGGGTCATCGGGGAGAGGTTCAAAAGAAAATCGGCCTGGTGGCGCTCCTGCTCCGAAAAGCCGCCCGCCGGCCCCACCAAAAAGACCAGGTTTTTCACCGAGTGGACGGTTTTATCCTCCAGCCATTTGGCAAAGGCGACCGAGTCGAAATTTTTCCCCCGTTCATCCAGCAAAACCAGAAAATCGCCGGGCCTCCGTTTGGCCAGATAAGCCTCCGGCGATTTAACATTGCCATGCTCGATCGAAAAATAACGGCGAATCCGTCCGAGGTATTCCTCAAACAGGGCTTGAACCGGCTTCAGGGAGAACTTTCCGATCGTGATAATTTTGATTGTCATTCGCCTCCGGCTTCTATAATGGATTTTGGACAAGGCTTCAACATGACAAGCTATGCCCAAGTCGCCGTTCCAACGCCGCTCCATCATCTATTTACCTATAAGATTCCCGATTCTTTAAAGGATAAAGTCACCGCCGGCCAGAGGCTGGTGGTCCCGTTTCGCAAAAAACAGGTCATCGGATTTTGTTTGGGACTTACGGATCAGATGCCGACGGGGTTTGACGAGAAAAATCTCAAGGCGGTTTTGGAGGTTCGGGAAGCGCAGCCGGTCTTTTCCGAAAAAATGATCGCATTGTTAACTTGGATGGCCGACTACTACTGCGCCCCGATCGGCCTGGCCTGCCACGGCGCCCTTCCCAGCCGCCTGAGCCGGCTCCAGGGTCCGGCGAGGGCCAAGCTGAAACTGCCGGAAGAAGAGCATCCGGCTTTTTATGAGACCGAATCGATTCAACTGCACGCCAAGCAACAAACGGCCCTGGACAAAATTTTGGAATTTTCCAAAGAAAAAAATCCGAAGCCGGTTTTACTCCACGGCATAACCGGTTCGGGAAAGACCGAAATCTATTTGCAATTAATCCGGGAGGTCTTGAACCGCGGACAGCAAGCCATTCTTTTGGCCCCCGAAATCGCGCTCACCCCCCAACTGATCGGCCGCGTGCAAAGCCGCCTCAAGGAAAAGATCGCCATCTACCACAGCGGCCTGAGCGAGGCCTGGCGTCATCTCTACTGGGAAAAGATGCGCGCCGGCGAGTTGAATGTGGTGGTGGGAACCCGCTCGGCGCTCTTCGCCCCCTTCTCCCGCCTGGGCCTCATCATTGTCGACGAAGAGCAGGACTCCTCTTACAAACAGGAAGAGGGGGCCTTGCATTACCACGCCCGCGACGCGGCGATTGTGCGGGCCGGTCTGGAGGGGACCGCAATTCTTTTGGGTTCCGCCACCCCTTCGCTGGAAAGTTTTCACAACGCCAAAAAGGGGAAGTATCACTACCTTTATTTGGACGAACGGGCGGCCGGGGCCAAACTGCCGGCGGTGGAACTGATTGATTTGCGCAAAACGAAATTCACCGAAGGTTCCAAAACCCTTTCCGAAAATTTAAAAAACGCCCTGGCCGAAACCCTCTACCGCGGCGAACAGAGCCTTTTGTTTTTAAACCGGCGCGGCTTCGCCAATTTTTTGCTCTGCCAGGACTGCGGCGAAGCCCTGCAATGCCCTCACTGCGCCATTTCCCTGACCTATCACAAATATCCGCCCGCGCTGGTCTGCCACTACTGCGAGTTTCGCAGGGTCGTGGCCGAAAAATGCGGGGCGTGCGGTTCCCCCGCCCTCAAACTGCTGGGCCAGGGAACGCAAACCCTCGAGGAGGAATTGCGGGAATTGTTTCCGGAGGCCAAAATCATCCGTCTGGACCGGGACACCGCCGCCCGGCGCGAAGTGCGGCATCAAACCCTGCAGGCCATGAAAAAGGGGGAGGCCGATATTTTGCTGGGGACGCAAATCGTGGCGAAGGGGCACGACTTTCCCAATGTGACGCTGGTCGGCGTGATCCTGGCCGACATCTCGCTGAATTTGCCAGACTTTCGGGCCGCCGAAAAGACTTTTCAAATTCTGACCCAGGCGGCCGGCCGTTCGGGCCGCGCGGAGAAACCGGGCCGGGTGATTATTCAAACCTTTCATCCGGACCATTTCAGCCTAATCTGTTCGCAAACACATAACTTCGAACGTTTCAGCCAAACCGAACTCAAGGCGAGAGAATCACTCCGCTATCCTCCTTTCTCCCGACTGGCTCAAATCCGGCTTCAATCGGTCCGCCCGGAGAGGGTGGAGCAGGCGGCCCGGAACATCAAAAAATTCCTGGACCGGTTTGGGCTGAAAGGCCGGCACTGGATCGAGGTGCTGGGGCCGGCCAAGCCGCCCTTGGCCAAACTACGCGGCAAACACCGTCAGCAAATCCTGCTCAAAGCCGAGAACGCGCCGGCGTTGAAGTCGTGCCTCAAACAATTGAATCAATTCGCACAACGGCAACTCCCTCCCGCCGTCCAAATCCAAATTGACGTCGATTGTTTGAATATGATGTAAGGGGCCCATGGGAATCCTTCCCGTCGTTTTGTATCCGGATCCGGTTTTGAAAACGGTCTGTGAACCGGTCGGACGGGTCACGCCGGAAATCGCCAAATTGTTGGATGACATGGCCGAGACGATGTACGCCGCGCCCGGCATCGGGCTGGCCGCCCCGCAGGTGGGGGTTAAAAAACGCGATATGGTTTGCGACGTCTCCTGGCGGGAAGAAGCTCAAGGACAAAAACCGCAACGGAAACTCTATCAGCTGGTCAATCCCGAAATTGTTCGCCGGGCGGGTGAAATCTAATTGGAGGAGGGATGCGTGAGCAACCCGGGATTATTTCATATTATGAATCGCTCGTC
>JACQMB010000030.1 GCA_016203765.1 Deltaproteobacteria bacterium | reverse complement strand
TCGGGGGTCAAGACCTTTTCGTGCTCCATCCGGCAGGCCTGGGCGTGGACCGCCTCTTCCGACAAATTAAAAACCACCGCAAAAAGACGCTCGGCCAGGCGGTGGCGGCGGATCAAAGAACGGGCCCGGTCTTTTCCTTTGGCCGTCAGCGCCACTCCGCCGTTTTCTCCCAAAACCAGGCCCTCCTCCGTCAGCTGGCCCTCTCCCCGTTCTTTTTCCGCCCGGGGAACTTGAGAGAGGCAATGGTCGGGCTCCTCCCGGCCTGTCTCGGTGTTGAGCCAGCTTCGCACCAAAATATGGTCCTTGATTTCATCCAGGCCCATCTCTTCCACATTGCCATGCTCATCACGCACCAGGATTTTATCCGGCATCCTTAAACCTCCCTGGATTGCTTCGTCGTCCTTCGCCTTTGCGAAGGACTCCTCGCAATGACGTCGTCATTTTTTCAAACCAGCGGACGATTTTTGATTCCACCACGAATTCGTATTGACAATTGGGACACTTCAGCATGGAACAACCCCCCAAAAAAGTGCACCCACTGCAAGCGGCCTCGTGCGTGGAAAAACGAAAACCGCACAAAGGACAATCCTGCAGGGCCCCCTTGGGTTTAACGACGGCGCCCGGCAAATGCGCTCCTTCCAAAAGATTCATGACAAAATCCAGTTCAACACGCCCCCCACCAAAAAGGCGAAGGGGAAGATAAACAAAATCATCCGGCCTGCGACCTTCCCGCCCGCTTCTTTCACCATCATAAAGACATTGGCAATACAAGGGACAAACAGCGTAATAACGACCAGGGCCACGAGGGCCTGCACAACGCTCAACTGTCCGTGGCTGTACATGTCAAAAAAGCCGGTCGCCCCGTAATCGCGGCGCAAAAATCCGATCAAAAAGGCGTTGCTGGCCTGTTCCGGCAGTCCCAAAACGGAAACAACCAGAGGGGCGGCCGCCTTTTGAATCACCCCCAGCAAATGCACGGCATCCAACAAAAACAAAATAAAAGTCCCCACCAAAAAGAGGGGGATCGCCTCTTTGACATACCATTCCAGGCGCGAAAGCGTTTTTTTGGTCACGTTTCCCAGCCGCGGCATCCGCAACGGCGGAATCTCCATCAAAAAAGAATTTCCTTCGCCCGGAATGATTTTGCTCGAGGCATAGCCGACAAAAAAGATTACGCCCAAAACGACCCCCAGCCAGACCCAAAAGGTCCAGGCCGGCATCGTCCCAAACATCCCCAGCAAAATGCCCAACTGGGCCGAACAGGGAACGGCCAACGCCAAAAGCAGTGTCACTATTAAACGCTGTTTCCTTGTTTCCAAAATGCGGGTGGTCAGTGTCGCCATGGTGTCGCACCCCAGTCCCAAAACCATCGGGAGAACGGCCTTGCCGTTGAGCCCCATCCATTTAAAAAACCGGTTGACCATGATGGCCAGACGGGGGAGATAGCCGGAATCCTCCATCATGCTGAAGGCGATAAAAAAAGTGGTCACAATGGGAAGGACGATGGCAAACCCGTAGGAAAGTCCCATGGTCACCAGACCGTAGGGGCCCACAAAGCAATCGTGGAGGGTTTTAAAAATAATGTTGGCCGGGCCGCTCAAGGCATAACTGCCGATCACCACCCCCGCCTCAAGATTGTGCGCGTGCGCAAAAGGGAGGAGATGATCGAACAGCCAAATCGCGCCGGGAGAAATATATTTGGCAAAAATGCCGGTTTCGATAAAATCGACCGCCGTCCCGGCGCCGAACTTTCCGACAAACAGATAGACCCCCTCCAAGGCGGCGGCCAGGACCGCCCAGCCCAAAAGGGGATGCATGGTCAGCCGGCCCAGCCACTCCCCAAACAGCCCGCTCTTTTTTTGGTTGGCCACCACGCGATTTAAAATTGAGGCGGCATGCATCCTTCTTTCCCGGTTCAACAAAAACCCGGTCGGCTCGGCAAACTGGGCGGCGGTTTGACGGCACTCTTGTTCAATAACAGCCTTCGCTTTTTCGGAAATTTTTAAACTTAAAACGGCGCTGATTTGACGATCGCCGGCCAACAGCATCTCGGCGTAAAACCGGCGGGCCGGAAGGGTTTCCGGAAGGGCCTGTTCGATAACCCGCTTCGCCCTCTCGAAGACGGCGGAATGTTTCTGGTTTTTTTGGACCGGGCGGACCTCTTGCAATCTCTTTTTCAATTCGGGAATCCCAGTCCCCCGAACGGCCACCGTCGTGACCACCGGGATGCCTAGCAGTGCCTCCAGTTTTGGAGCATCGATCCGGATGCCGGCGCGCGCGGCCTCGTCACACATGTTGATCACCAATATCAGGCGTACGCCCATTTCTTGCAGTTGAAAGGTCAATGGGAGGGCGCGAATCAGGTTTTTGGCGTCGGCGACCTGGAGAACGATCCCCTCGTTTTCCAGCAGGAGCGTGCGGGTGACCCGCTCATCTTCTGACATCGGCAGGAGGGAATTGACCCCCGGCGCGTCGATGACTTGATAGGCTTGACCTTCGATGGTTGCCCGCCCGCGGGAGAGGGCGACCGTGGTCCCCGGATAATTGGAAACCGTGGCGTAAGCCCCGGTCAAAGCCCCAAACAAGACGCTCTTCCCCACATTGGGATTGCCCACCAGAAACAGTTTGGTGACCGAGGGCTCCATCGGTGTTAGGCAATACTAACAAAAAGTAGATATGTCAAACGATGTTTTGGCTATTCCTGCAGTTCGTAGCGGATCCACTCGGAGAAGGCCTCCGGGCCGCGGTGGGTCGGCAGATCGGCGTCCCAGAGGGCAAAAGAAAGCCAGCCCAGATTTAAGATCGGGGCGTCGTGGGAAAAGAGCGACTTAAAGGGCCGTTTTAAAATCACATGCCACTGGCCGTTTTCATAGATTCCCTTGCCTGAAACATTTTGTTGGCCCAAATTTTGGGTTTCCAGATTCCCCACCCCGGCCGCGTTAAATTCGGTAAAACTCCCAGCCTTCCACTGCCAAATGTTGACCTTGCGCCCGGGACTTCCCATCCCCAAGTAGGGGAGCTGGACCGGTTCCCTGATTTCATCCACCGGAAGCTGAACGGCCACGCCGTCTTTCCTCTCCCCCTCTACATCCATCCGGTCGTCTTCCCATTGGATATAAAAAGCAATCTCCTTCCCATTCTGCAAGGCCTTTACGCTTAGCCACTCTGTCGCCCTCGGTTCATACCACAACGGCTTGAGAAAAACGGGGATCGGCCGGGCCTTCTTCCAGACCTCCGCCTCATGGTCGAGCGGAATTTCCCCCTGAACGCGGCCCGCCGAAATTAAATTTCGATGCGGGTTGGAAGGGTCGTAGCCCTCCGGCAACTTTCTCTGAATCGATTGAATGAAATGAACCAAAGACCAGATTTGCTCACGCGTAAAAGTATGTTCATAATTGGGCATCGGCGTGCCGGGAATTCCCAGCATCAGGGTGCGATAAATGTCATTCGCAGTGTTCCCCCACTTCAACGGCCCGCGGGTCAGATCGCGCGGGGCAATCCGGTCTCCCCAAACATCCTTTAAAACCATGGCCCCCGGCCCGTCTCCTTTCCCCTGCGGACCGTGGCAAGCGACACAACCGGCCTTTTCAAAAAGGACCTTCCCCGCCTGAATCGAGGCGTCGGTAGCCTTCGGCTCTTCCGGGATGTCGACCGACCGGGGGGCTTTCTGCTGGGCCAACCTCGGATTGAACGATTTAACGTGGGATAAAATTGCCTGCCATTCCTCTTTCGCCAGCATTTCCCAGCCGGGCATTGAACTCCCCGGCACCCCCTTGATCATGGTTTGCAACAGGTCGTGATCGCTGGGGATCGGCCCCCGCGTGGTCCGAAATTTAAAAATGCCGGCGGTAAAATCCCGCGGTTTGGGCCAGAGATATTGGGCGACCGCCCCCTTGCCGTCCCCCTTGACGCCGTGGCAGGAGGCGCAATGCATTTCATACAAATATTTTCCCTTCCCTTCGGGGTATTCCTTGGCGGCCTCACGGCACGATCGCTGGCCGCAGGCGGCCAGCAAAAGCAAAAAAAAGATAGCAAGGGATCGCTTCATTTATTGTCCCCTTTGATTGGCAAGAAAATGGGCCAGCCCTTCCAGGTCTTCTTTCGTCAACAGCGTTTCAAAACCGGGCATGGCCGCCTCCGGATTGACCGATCGTGGATCGCGAAGGTATCGTAGGATCCATTCGGCCTTTCGGTAATTGCCGACTTGGCTTAAATCGGGCCCGACCTCCTCTCCTTTGCCATGCAAACGATGACAACTCCGGCAGTTTTCCTCAAAAACTTTCATCGCTTGAAGAGGGATACCACCTCCGCTCTTCTCCCTCAAGTACGCAATGAGGGATTGAATTTCATCCTCCAAAAGATGGAGTTCCGGCATGAGGGAACCGGGGGAAACCTCCCGGGGTTTGCGAAAATGATTCGCCAGCCATTCATCGGAGCGTTTGGAAACGGCGATGGCAAGATCGGGCCCCACCCCTCCCCCCTCCCCCCGGATGCTGTGACAATGGGCGCAATGAAGCTGGCTGTAAATTCTTTGGCCCTCCAGGACAAAAGGATTTTTTTCGATCGTCGGATTGACCAGGGGCGATTTCCATCCCTGATACGACAAATAGGCGATAAAACCGAACGCCAGCATGCCCCCAGCCATCCAAAAAGGTCTGGCCAAAGGGTGCCTTTTTTCCCCCCGGTCGAGGAAGGGGAGCAAAATCAGAACGAGAATCAAAACAGTAGGCAAAACCACCGCGGCCACCGCCTCCAGGGAGCCCGGAAAGAGTTTTAGCGCCTGAAACAAAAACAAAAAATACCACTCCGGCCGCGGGTTATAAGTGCTGTCGGTGGGGTCGGCCGGGTCTTCCAGGTCGGCCCCAAAATGGATGGAAAGAAAAAAGAGGACGCCGATGACCAAAACCGCCATCACCATATCTTTGAAGACGCTGTGGGGATAAAAAGATTTTCCCTCCTCCTTCAGTTTTTTGTAGTCTCCCTCCGGTTGACCCTTGGGGGAGGGCGGCGCCGAAATGCCGTGATAGATGACCAAAAAAAGATGCCCGCCGATCAGGAGGGCCAAAAAGGTCGGCAGGATAAGGACATGAAAGGCGTAAAAACGGCTTAACGTCAACGCCCCCATCTCCTCGCCCCCTTTAAGGACCTTGGCGATCCATTCTCCCAAAAAAGGGGCCTGCGCCGCGATGTTGGTCCCCACCGCGGTGGCCCAATAGGCCTTTTGATCCCAGGGGAGGAGATAACCGGTGAATCCCAGACCGAAGGAGGCTAACAGTAAAAAAATGCCGACGATCCAGGTCAATTCCCGCGGGCGCTTGTAGGAGGCCATCACATAAACACGCATAAGATGAAGAAGCATCAGGACAATCATGGCCGTGGCTCCCCATTTGTGCAGACCACGGAGGAATCCGCCCAGAGGAACCTGGGTCATGATGTAGCGGATTGAATCGTAGGCGTGATCGGGCGAGGGGGAATAGTTCATCCCCAAAAGCATGCCGGTTAAGACCTGGATCAAAAAAACGACTAGGGTGGCGCTACCCAATGTGTAGGCCCAGGCCCAGCGGCCCGGCTTCGGAATTTTTCTCTCCAAAAGCGTCTGCTGGATGCTTGTCCATCCGAGGCGCTCCTGAAACCATTTCCAAAGTGAGAGCATCTTAATCCTTCTTTAAGGCCGGCAGGACCCAAAGTTTTCCGGCCTCCACCTTGACCGCATAGCGATCGAGCGGCCTCGGCGGCGGTCCGGAGAGGACCTCCCCCTCCTTGCTGAAGACCGCGTTGTGACAGGGACACAAAAATTCCCCCCTCCCCTCATCCCAGCGGTAGGGACAGCCGAGGTGGGTGCAACGGGGATCAAAAACCGTAAAGGCCTTGCCGTCTTTGGAGATGACCCAGGCCGATTTCTTTTCCTCAATGGTGGTCCAGCCGTCCTTGTGCCTTTGCACAAACTCCACCTTGGTCGGCCGGTCCACGGGAATTTTGTGAATATCCCCCAGAAAAATCCAGTCTTCCGGTTTTTTCTTCCAGGCTGGGGAGAGAAAATAGGCGGCGGCCGGCGCAAAGAGGGAAGCGCCGATCAGCAGGCCCAAACCGGATGTGGAGAGATGCAAAAAATCGCGACGATCCATGTTTAGGGTCCCTTCCTCGGCTTCCTGTCCATGGCCGCCTTGATCTCTTTCATCAGCTTTTCCGATTCGGCGATGACGAAGACGACGTCAAACGAATGCCATTCCTGTTGGATTTTTTGATAGCGCTTTTGAAACATCGCCGCCCTTTCTTTTTCATCCTTGGGGAGGTTCTTTTGATACACATTCAAAAAATTTTTCAAGGAGAGGATGGCGCTTAACGCCTTGGCCGCCTGGGTCGGCTTGCCGTGGCAAAGCGAGCAGGTCCGTTCCAAATCGGAGGCCGTCAGGACAAAGGTCGCCATCGCGCCGTGGCAGGTGAGGCAATTGGGCCCCTTCCCCGACCGTTGTAGCATCTTGTGGTGAACGCTCTTCCGAAATTCCGTGAATTCCTCGACATGGCATCGCCCGCAAGTCTCCGGAATTTTTTGAAAATGGACCGATGAATTTTTGTTTTGCGAAGGCAAAACCCCTTGATGCGCCTTGACCGGATCCATCGTGCCGGGATTGCCGCCGTGGCAAGCCTGGCAGAGAATCCCTTTTTCCGCGTGCGCCGATTTTTTCCAGTCCGCGAAATTGTGGCCCGCCGCCTTGTGGGCCGGACCCTTCAACTGCTCATGACAACGCAAACAGGTATTCTCCGCGGCGCCGCACAAGGCAGGGGCAAAAAACAAAAAAAGCAAAATAAGCCAGAAGTTCTTTTTTACCATATCTCCCCCCTTACATTTGATGCGGCCGGTGACAAATCAAACAATCGGTTTCGGCCGAAACCGGCGGATGTTCCCCCGTTCGTTTAATCTTGTCGTGACAACTTTTGCAAACTTCCGCGGTCGGTTTAAGTTCCCCCTTGGCCAAAAAGCGGTGGCATTGGGTACACTGCATGAAGGCCATCCGATTGTGCATGTCAGCCTTATCGGTATGGCAGTTGACACAAACCCCCTCCGGCCGCGCGATGTCGTGAATTCCCAAGCCGTGACAATCAAGGCATTCAATCCCCCCTCTTTCAAAATGGACTTTGTGTCCGGCGGTCTCCCGTATGTCGTGCCAATGCTGTTTCTGGGTCATATGGCATTGGGCGCAAATGGCATGATCCAAATGGGGATGATGGACCACCTGGTCCGGTCTCTGAGTGAGGTACATCCAAACTTGGTGGAGACTTTCTATCTTGCTCTGTTTGTGACAATCATGACAATTAACCATCGCATGACTCCCTTGTTTCCAGCGCTGGAACGGCTCTTCCATCGTGTGGCAGGTGACGCAAAAATTCGGATTGTGCTCGACGTAGTAATATCCCGCCCCCAGCAGACCCAGGACGCCGAAAAGAATTAGGGCCAGGAGAAACCCAGGTATCCAGCGCCGCGGAGGGCCCAACCACTTTATGCCCCATTTCATTCTCACAGCCTTTTATCATTTTAAAATCTTCCCCTCAAGCAGACAGTTGTCCCGCCTTCTTTTCAAAAGGGGGAAAGAACTTGACCAAGAGATACAACAGCAGGAACGGCAAGGCGAAAATCAGGATGGCCGGCAAGACCCCCTCCTTGGCCAAAAACTCCGGGTGAAAATCGCGCAGTCCCCGCAGGCTCTTTGACATCATCTGCCCCCCGATCACCACGTTCCACCGCATGGCAAAGACCTGAATCAACAACAGCAGGGAGGCGAAAAAGGTCAGGGCGTTTCTCACCTTGGTGTGGAGATACCGGTCCATCAACACGGTGATCATCAGAAGAATAAAGGGAATCAGCGAGCCCAGGACCATCTGGACGGAAATGAAGGAAAAGGTCAGTTGATGCGTCAAGAGGGGGGCGATGATCTCCCACTCCTCGTTTCGCTCGTAGCTCAAGGTGACGATTTCCAGAAGTTCCAGGGTGACGGTCTGAATCTGAAAATACCAAAGCCAGCGGGCCATCCCCCGAAGACAATCCTGGTTGACCTCCTCATTTCGAAAAGCGGCCAGCCATTGATAAAGGATGATGAGCAGGGCGATCCCGGAGACCACGGCCGAAAAGAGAAAGATGATTGGCATCAGGGGGGTCGACCACCAGGGATTGGCCTTGATCGCCCCGAAGAGAAAACCGACATAGCCGTGAAGCAGGCAGGCGGCCGGCAGACCCAGGGTGGCCAAAATCGTGATCGCTTTCCGGTCGGCGCGGAGGGCCTCCTCACTCAAGTCATAAACGCCGAGGGTTAAAACGCGGTACGGCAGGGCGCGGATTCCCCGATAATTTTTCGCATAAAAAATAATGTCTGGCCGAAAAACCAGCCATATCTCCAGAAGCAATATCACCAGGTAGAGGGTGTATAAAATCCCAAAACCGGCCATGGCCGAGGAAAAATTGGGGGTGATCATGATATTGAAGGCCCGCTCCGGATGCCCCAGATGATTGAGCAGGGGGATGGTCGCGCACAACAAAAAGGCGAGCGAGGTCAACAAAGAAAACCGCCCGATCGGTTGATACTCCTTCTTTTGGAATACGTGATAAAAGGCGGAAACGATAAAGGCGCCGGCCACCAATCCCGTGATATAGGGATATAAAACGATCATGATGCTCCAATGGATATGGATGTCGTTGGGAAAGGTATATTGCAGATAGGGGAGCATCAGCGAATCTCCTTGTCGAAGCCGAGGTAATAACACCTCGGCTTGGTCAATTTCTCCGGCTGAAGCACGTCGAGATGTTCCTGCGCGACGATCTTGCGCACCGGATCGCGTTCGTTTTTCAAATCGCCGAACATCCTTGCCCCCACCGGACAGGCCTCCACGCAGGCAGGCTTCAAGCCCTTGGCGATGCGGTGGTAGCACCAGGTGCATTTCTCCGCGGTCTTGGTAATCGGATTGATAAACCGACTGCCGAAGGGACAGGCCTGCACGCAGTAGCCGCAACCGATACATCGTTTGTTGTCGACCAGGACCACCCCCTCCGGCGTTGCGTAAGAAGCCCCCACCGGACAGACCTGGATGCAGGGGGTGTTGGCGCAGTGGTTGCACATCTTCGGGACAAAATAGGCCTTGGCCACATGGAATCCGGGCGTCATCGGTTTGAAACCGTTTTTCCCCCCGTCGGGCGATTCGATGATCGTCTCTCCCTGTTCGGAAACCACGTACCGTTCGACCCAGGTTCGGTAAAAATGATCGGGGACCTTGTTTTCCAGGGCGCAGGCCTTCACGCACCTGCCGCAACCGATGCACTTGTTGATGTCGATCACATAGGCATAGAGGTGTTCGGCGGGATCGTAGTCGGTCCCGGGCAAGGCTCCCAACGCCTGGCCCGCCGCCTTTGCCGGCGAGAAGCGGAGGAGTCCGACAAAGAGCGCGGCCCCCGGCAGGGTCTTCAAGGCCCCGGTCAAAAAATCGCGCCGGGAAACGCCTACTACTTCTTCTTCAGCGGATTGTGGGAACGATGGCAGTTTAAACATATATCTTCACTCTCCCAATTTTTGCCTTTGGCGGCGACGTGATCCTGAAAATCGATCTGCGGAAAAGTTTTGGGTCTCGCATCCAGTTTTTGATGGCATCGGGCGCACAAGGCATAGGATCTTGTGATGGGCATCGGCACGATTCCCTCTTCCGTGATATGCTGGGTCAAAGGGGCATGGCAGTCCTGGCAGGGGACACCGGCGTGCGGTCCCGAGGCAATCATTTTAACCTGTTCGTCGTGACATTCGGCGCAGGCCTGGGGATTTCCGTGCACCACGGGAATGTCGGCCTGCTCCTTTAAATTGTCGCCGCGAAAAAAACCGTATTTGCCGAAACTCCGCGGAATTAAAAAGGCCCGAAGGAGAAAAAAGACCAAACAGGCCCCGGCCACCAGAATTAAAGCCCGAAGGAGATGCCGGTAATGGCCCTTATTCATCTTTCAGCTCCCAGTTGGCACAAACCAAAACACTTCTCAATATGACCTGCATCATTTATCCGTCGGAGGGCGCCGGCCATGGTGTCATTCACCGAAATCCCGTCTAAATAATTCCCAACGAGGCAAAGGCCCGGAAGGGCCTCCACTTGCCTTTGAATCGATCGAAGCCGCTCCGCATGACCGAGGGTATACTGCGGCAGGGCCCTGGAAAGTTTGGTGACCGATACCGATTCGGGTTGCAGGCGGGCTTTAAAAACATTTTGAAGAGACGCCAAGGTCCTGGCCGAAATTTCCTCTTCCGATAAATGGATCACCCCCCCGTCTTTTGCCCCGCCCGCAAAACAGGTCAGCAAAACCTTGGAGGCCTCGCAACGCCCCTCAAAAATGGAGGAGGACCAAAGACAACCCGTTAAAAAATTGTTTTCGCCGGCACCCGACAAAAAACCGAAGCCGTCGAGGGGGTGGTCGATCTGCGACCGCTCGACGATCAAATGAATCACCGCGAGGGGGGCATAGGGAATCAAGTCGAGCAGGCCGGACAAGGCGTGGTCTATGTTTTTTAAGAGCGCCGCGGCCTCTTCAGCCGGCACGGCCAAAATCAACAAGGGGGCCTCCAGGTCATTGACCTTCCATCCCCCCTTTGGCTTTGTGATTTGAAGGGGCAAACAGTTGAGATGGCAATCCCCCTTTACTCTTTCATGCAAGGCATCGGCCAGGGTTTGCATCCCCCTTTTGAAAGAATAAAGGGTTTGCCCTTTGGAAAGGAGCCTCGCCTTCCGCAGCGCTTTAAAAAGCGATCCGTATTCCTTTTCCCACTGCGCGATGCCGGGGGCAATGGCTTGAAGGCTTAAATTTTCGGCGTCGCCGGCGTAGATGCCGTTGATCATCGGTTCGACCAGCCGAAGGGCCTGGCGCCCCAGGCGGCGGGCGACAAATTGCGCGACACTCTCCTCTTCAACGGTTTTTTTCCGAATCAAGGGTTCAAGGAGCAAGCGCCCCTTTCCGCCGAGGGTCAGCAGAGGCGTTTTTAAAAATTCGACCGGCCCCTTTGGAAAGGGAATCAGCTTCCCATTGGCAAGAATAAACCGTTTTTTGGCGGCGGCGTTGGCCTCAATAACTTCCCCTTCCAAACCCAGCGCGGCAATATGCCCCTGGACGGTTTCCTGACTACCCAAAAAACTGTTCGGCCCTTTTTCCAGCAGGCAGCCGTTAAAGCGAACGCTGTGGAGACACCCTCCCCACCGGTTCGATTTTTCCAGAAGGCAAACCTTCAGCCCTTTTTGTTTGAGATGATAGGCGGCGGTCAGCCCGGCAATGCCGGCGCCAACGATAATCGCATCCATGCGCCGGACGATAAGGGGTTGGCTCGGAAAAGGATATGACGCGGGTCAGGCGGAGCGGGAGCTCCAGCGGGAAATTTTAAAGGCCAGAAAAATGCCCCCGCCGACCAACAGGAGGGCCGGCAACCCCCAAACCAAAAGATTCATCCCTTTTGCTTTCGGTTTTAAAAGAATCCACTCGCCGTAGCGGTCTTCAAAATATCGCAATATTTCCTCTTCGGATTGTCCCTCCGCCAACTTCTGGCGGATCACCCCCATCATGTCGCGGGCCAATTCCGACGGCGATTCCGCAATGGGGATCCCGCGGCAAACCGGACAGCGGAGCTGGTCGGCAACGGTCCTCGCCCGACTGTCCAAATCCTGACCGGGGACGGCGGCCAAAGTCAGGACCGGCAAGAAAAAGATCAGGACCAAAAACAGGCGGCGCATGCGTTAAAATTGCCCTCGAACGGGGTTGGCGTCAAGTGATTTTAATCATGTATAAAATCCGGCGGGTTCTTTATACTAAAGGCGTATGGGAAGGTACTTGTGTGCCCTTTTTGTTCTCCTTGTTTTGGCGTCCGCCTGTGGGGAAAGAAAACCGGTCGGCCCTCCCGCGCCGCCGCCCGGAGGCGATGGACCGGTTGATGGAGCGCAAAGCCCGTTTCCGCCGACGATTTTTCCCCATCCGGACAATTGGGCGAACCCGGAAGTGCACGGTCTATGGGTCCAGGCCAACGGCATCCGTGTCTGCCTCTCTTGTCACGAAAGAACCGCGCCCGCCGGCACCACGCCTCCCTCTTGTGCCTCCTGTCACCCTCTTTTTCCGCACTCGGAGAATTGGGTTCAGCGGGAAAATCACGGGGCATGGGTTATAGAAAATGGAACGGAAAGTTGCGCCACCCAATGTCATGGCGAGGATTTTGCGGGCGGCCTTTCGGAAATTTCCTGTCAAAACTGTCACTCCGTCTTTCCTCACCGCCCGGGCTGGGCTTCCCCTTCGGAACACGGATCGGCCGCGGAAGGAGTGGGGAAGGAAATTTGTCAAGCCTGTCACGGCGATGACTTTCAGGGGGGATCAAGCGGGGTAAGTTGTTATCAATGTCACGAAAATTATCCGCACGCCGCGGGCTGGGGCGATCCCCTTCAGCACGGAATTTTTATTCTCGACCACGGGACCGGGTCTTGCGCCACCGAATGCCACGGAAGCGATTTGGGCGGGGGTCTCTCGGAAGTTTCCTGCACCTCCTGCCACAGTCTCTACCCCCACGGCGCCGGATGGGCTGATTTTGAAGGACACGCCCGCGCCGTTCTCGACACCCTCGATGGGGACGCAACCGCTTGCCAAGCCTGCCACGGAAGTGATTTTCGCGGCGGGATCGCGGGGGTTTCTTGTTTTGAATGTCATGCCAACTATCCCCACCCGTCGGGTTGGCAAACACCGGCCGCTCATGGCGTCGCCGCCTACGGGACCGGCAAACAAAGTTGTGCCACCGCCAACTGCCACGGGACCGATTTTGCCGGAGGCCCATCGGCCCCCTCTTGTTTTAGTTGTCACGCCGATTTCCCTCACCTCCGTCCGGAATGGATGAGCCCGCAACGGACCAACAACGCCGGCCTCCGTCCCGAAGGGTTTCACGGGGATACATTCATCCGGAGGATGCAGGGTGGAGAGATAAATCCCTGTTCCGAATGTCACGGCATCAACTACGACCGTTCCCTCGGCGGCGTTCAATGCACCGTCTGCCATGCCGCAGGAATCACCCACCGCGTTCGCTGGTCCTCGGGGCGGGGACACGGAAAATTTTATTCTGAGCATTTCAACTCCGCCTCGGACGATGCCGGTTGTCAAATTTGCCATGGCGCCCCCATCCCCTTTGAGCGAACATACACCACCACCGCGCCGCTGACCGCGGCCTCGGACTGCTATCGTTGTCACTTTGCCTACCCCCACGCGGCCTTTCACTCGGGGCGCGTAGAGGCGGACTGGGCTCCCGTTGTCGACGAGTGCGGGAGGCCGGCCGGAAACCTGGGGCATATCCTCTATATGATGTCGGGCGGGAGCCCTCTCTTTACCGACTCGCGTGGAACCCGTCCCGCCAATCCGAACGACCCGCTCAATCTCTCCGCCATCCGCCACACCTGCGCCGGATCGGAGGCCGGCTCGTGCCATTTCAACGGTTACCGATCGTATCAAACGGCCCCCAACGCCCTGTTATGCACCGGCTACTGTCACAATCCGGACAATCCCGAACTGACGCCGCCGCCGGATCGGAGTTGTCCGCCGCCGCCTCCCGCCCCGCCCTGTCCCGCGAGGGAGACGCTTTGCGTTTCGGATGAATTGGAATGGGATCCCTTCTGCTATAATCCGGCCACCGAACCGGAGGCCTGTCCTCCAAGATGAAAAAAAACCAAATCATTGTATTCTTTTTTTTCCTCGCGGCTCCTTCCTCCCTTTTCGCGGGCGAATTTCATTTGACGACCACCTCCCTCGGTCAGGTGCGTGAAAACGCCGGCGGCCAAAACGAAATTCCGGTGAGCGGCTATCTGGGCCTGGAGGCCGCTAACACGCCGCAAAATTTGCGCGGCGCCGCGAACGTCCGTTTTTTCAGGGATTTCGACCGGAAGCTGGACGACCAGGATCTCTATCAGGCCGCCGTTTATTTCAAACCCTCGGATGTTTTTAAAATCGATTCGGGACGCCAGCTGATCAATCAGGGTTTTTCCCTGGAGATCCTCGACGGGGTTCAAACCACCTTCGGACCTTTTGGGTTTGTCGATTTTGCCCTTTACTCCGGCATTCCCCGGAGCGTGGAGGTGGGGGACTTCAACAAAAACGACGGCCTCTTGAGCGGCCTCTCGATAAATTTAAAAAACGTGGCCCGGACCAGCGGCGCCGTTCACGCCGCCTGGCGCAAAAACGACATGGAGCAAACCAACTGGAGACAAAATGATGAAATCTACGTGGGGGCCGATTTTTCCCATCAATTTCCCATTGCGACCGAGCCGATGTTTTACGGGACTTTCGAATACGACGCGTTGTGGAACGCGGTCAACCTCGGCACCGCCGGCATCGATCTTTATCCCGCCCGAAGATTGGCCATCAATTTGGAAGGAAGTTATTCCAACATCAGCCGGCAGACCGACCGCCTGACTATTCAGAGGGTTTTCACCGACGGGAGGACCTGGGGAGGCCGCGCGGCCGTCACCTGGACGCTGATTCCGAAATTTTTGGATTTGGTCAAGAGTTACGCCTATCACAACGTGGAGGCCCAGGGGAACAATCCGCGCCGGGGCCACGGGATCGATGCGGCCTTGCAGATTTCCTTTGAGAAAATCGGCCTTTTTTTGGAGCCGGCCTATTACTTTTCAAAAAGTTTGGGCGGCGACCTTCACGGAGTCCGGGGGTTGATTCATGAGCAGTTCACCCCGAAATTTTTCGCCGACCTCGCGGCCGATTTCACCACCTATGACAAGATCACCAACGACAATGACAGTGCGATCGGCACCGGGGGATGGATCGGTTATGAGGCGGCGGCGGGGCTGACCATCTCCGGCGGTTTTGAATATAACCGGAACAACGTTTTTATAAGAGAGACGCGGGGCTCTTTTCGCATCGATTATCACTTTGATCATGAAGGTTAAAATTTTTTTGTTGATTTTATTGTTGGCCGGCCCCGTCTTGGCCAAGGGAAAAAAGGTCAAACACCCTTTCGACCTTTTTGACCATGAGATGCACACCGGCCTCTTTGAGGCGGCCGGGATTGCCTGCGAAGTATGCCACGCCGATCCGGAATCGTTTGAAAAAAAAGAAAAAATAAACCGGCTGGGGTGCCATACCTGTCACAACAATCCGAATCCCCCCTTGCCGGCGGAACAGGACTGCACGCGCTGTCACCAGATCGGAAAGTCCCCACCGCCTTCCAGCCACAAGGCGGGCTGGCTCTCCAAACACGAGTATTACGCCAAACAAAACATTCAGGGATGTTTTCAATGCCACACCAATTCGATGTTTTGCATCGACTGCCACAAGCGGCGCGACACGGTGACGCAAAGAATGCACCGGCGCAATTTCCGGTTCTTTCATTCGATCGAGGCGCGGGCCAATCCACGGAAATGCGACGCCTGCCACACGGTCACCTATTGCCAAACGTGCCACGCGGGAATGGGGGATTCCAAACGATGAAGGCCCTCTGGCTCGCCTTGCTTCTCCTTGCCGCCTGCGGAGAAAATCCGGTCAACGAGGGGGAAAATTTTGGGAATCTTTTGAACACCTCCGGCGGGCTGGTTTTAACCCAGGCGGAACACCCCACCGGCTGGGGCCATTCCGAATGCACCCTTTGTCACAATTTGGAAAACATCCATCTGGTTGACCGGACCGGCATCACCGATATTGTCGCCGTTCACAACCGAGCCATCAGCGAGGGAATCTCCGGCTGTGCCGCCTGCCACGGCACCAACGGCGTCCCCTAAATTTCGCTTGATAGTTTTTGGATATCAACGCCTCCTGAAAAATGAATGTCTTCCGCGGCGGTGAGGCACCGCCGGTCTTGCGGAAAAGATCTCCGGCGAAAGCGAAAAAGGTTTTTTCGAGACAATCTTTAACGTTTTTCTTATTAATTTTTCAATGCCTCGAATATTGTTTCGCTGATCCGGGGTGGCAAACGAGATGGCTTTGCCTTCACGGCCGGCGCGGGCGGTCCGCCCGATGCGATGGACATAATCCTCGGAATTGTCCGGAAGATCATAATTGATGACCAATGAAATATGGCTGATGTCGAGTCCCCGCGAAGCAATATCGGTCGCAACCAAGATGCGATGCCGGCCTCTTCTGAAACCTTCCAAGGCTTTCTGGCGCTGGCTTTGGGTTCGATTGGAATGAATTTCCGCCGATTCAAATCCCTTGTGAAAAAGATTTCTGCAGATTTTATTGGCGCCTCGTTTCGTGCGCGCGAAAACAAGCACTGTCCCCGCGTGCTCTTGAAGAATCGTTTCCAAGAGGGCCTGTTTTGATTCTTTGTGAACGACGATAATTTCCTGCTCCACTTTTTCAGGGGCGGTGCCCGAAGGAGCCACTTCCACCCGAACCGGCAGTTTCATATGAGATGCCGCGATGCGAACAATTCCCGAAGGCATCGTGGCCGAGTAAAGGAGGGTCTGTCTCTCTCCAGGAAGACTGCCGAAAATTCGGTTGATCTGCGGAGCAAAACCCATATCCAACATCCGGTCCGCTTCGTCCAAAACCAAGATTTTGACGTGATGCAGGGACAGCGTTCGTCGTTGGAGATGGTCCAGAAGGCGCCCGGGCGTTGCCACAAAAATACGGGGCCGGCGCCGGAGGGCCTCCAACTGGCGCCCCATCGATTCCTGTCCGATTAAAACAACCGTTCCCATCCCAAACTGTTTTGCAATTTTTCGGATCGCCTCATCCACTTGAAGCGCCAACTCACGAGTCGGAAGAAGAATCAGCCCGTGCCCTTGCATGGTTTGAAAGCGTTGAATCATCGGCAGGGCATAGGCCAATGTCTTGCCGGTGCCGGTCTGGGCAATGCCGATCACGTCGCTGCCTGCGAGGCAAGGCGGTATCGATTGATGCTGGATCGGCGTCGGTGTTTCGAAATGAAGACGATCCAGAACCTCTAAAATTTGCGGGGTGATCCCCAGCGCTGAAAAATGATTCATCATAAACCAGTTCTACTGCATTTCCGAAATCCCCGTTTCGATATACTCCCGCGACAGGACGCCGGAGAGTTTTTTGCGGACAATACCTTGCGAATCAATAAAGAATGTTTCGGGGACGCCCCCCACGCCGAAGTCAATCGCACTCCGGCTCGTCTCATCCAATAAAACAACAAACGGCTCCCCCATCTCTTTTAAAAAGGCTTCCACCTGCTCCCGCCGGTCTTGATAGACCACCCCCAGAAATTTCACCCCCTCTTTCTCAAAGCGCTCACGCGCCTCTTTTAAAATAGCGTGTTCATAGAGACAGGGGCCGCACCAGGTGGCCCAAAAATTCATCACGATCGGCGAGCCGCGCAGGGACTCCAACGTTATCTCCTTGTTCTCCAGTGTTTTCAGAGAAAAAGCCGGGGCCTCCTTGCCGATCAAAACAGAGGGAAGTTCCCGCGGATCGCGGCTCAACCCAAAGGTCAAAAGATAAACCACCGGCGCCACAACCAAAATAAAAAGAATCCACCGTTTCATGCAACCGTCTCCTCTTTTTTCATGCCGATGGCTATCAACACACCCAAAATAATGATGCCTCCGCCGGTCCAAATCCAGGAAACCGCCGGCGTGCGCATCACCCGCAGGGTCGCCTGAAAATCCTTGTGTTCAAAGGCCATCAGAGTCAAATAAAAATCCTCCTTCCAGGAGGAATAGACCGCCGGCGAGCCGATCGGTTCCCGATTCATGGGATAAAAGTTGAGTTTCGGCTCCAAAAACTTCAGCGGCTTCCCGTTTTTGAACAGGGCAGTGAAAGCGATGACCTCAAAGCGCTGTGGCTTGGGATTGCCGAAGAGGCGGCCCAGCTTAATCTGATACGAGCCCATTTCAAAAGTCTCGCCCGGCTTCAAAGTCACCTGACGTTCTTCCTGGTAGTTTTTGGAAATGGCCACCCCAAGCACAATCAGAAGAATGCCGGTGTGAACGACGAATCCGCCGTAACGCCGGGGGTTTAGGGAAAAGAGCCTTTTCTCCCGCAAAAAAACACGAACCATCTCTATCTTCATGATGGAAAAGGAAAAGCAGGCCGCGCCGACGGCGGCCAGCACAAGCGGTTTTTGAATGCCGGAATGATAGGCCCACGCCAGTACCGGCGGCAGGAGCAGTAAAGGAACCGCAGTTTTTTTAAGGAGAAGTTTGGAATCGCCCTTTCCCCATGGAAGCAAAACACCCACCGCCATCAGTAAAAGAATGAGGAGGGCCAAGGGGGTCGTCATCTGATTGAAGAAGGGTTCCCCCACGGTGATTTTGACGCCGCGAACCGCCTCCACGATCAACGGGTAAAGGGTCCCAAGTAAAACCACAAAGCAAAAACAGACGAACAAAAGATTGTTGAAAAGAAAGGCGCTCTCGCGGCTCCAGATGGAATCGAGTTTCCCCCCGCTTTTAAGCCGGTCGGCCTTCCAAATCAACAGGGCCGCGGAGACGGCCAGGGCAACGACGATCGCCGCCAAAAAATAGTGGCCGATCTCTGATTCAGTAAAGGAATGGACGCTGTCCAAAACACCGCTTCGGGTCAGAAAGGTTCCCAGGATGGTGAGCAGGAAGGTGATGATGATTAGTCCAAGATTCCAAATTTTCAGCATCCCGCGGCGCTCCTCCACCATGATCGAATGGAGAAAGGCGGTCCCGGTCAGCCACGGCATAAAGCTGGCGTTCTCGACCGGGTCCCAGGCCCAGTACCCCCCCCAACCCAACACGGCGTAGGACCACCAGGCCCCCAGAACAATGGCGGTCGACAAAAACATCCAGGCGATCAAAAACCACTTGCGCGTAATCGCAACCCAGCTTTGTTCCAACCGGCCGGCGACCACGCTGGCCACGGCAAAGGCAAACGGGACGCTCATTCCGACATAGCCCAGATAGAGCATAGGCGGGTGGAGGGCCATCAGCCAATGGTTTTGCAAAAGGGGATTGGGGCCGGGACCGTTTTCCGGAGCCGGCGAAACCAGATGAAACGGATTGGCCGGAAAGGCCAGGACCAGAAAAAAGAATGCGGCGATGGCCAAAAGGGTGAACAGGACCCACGGCATCCATTCCGAAAAACGGCCGCGGTAGCAGTAGGCGCAAAGGGCCGAATAGACCGACAAGACCCATCCCCAAAACAGGATCGAGCCCTCGAGCGAACTCCAGAGCGAGACCGCGGCAAAAATCCTCGGCGTCTCTTTTGCCCCCACCTGGGCGACATAGCTGACGCTGAAGTCGTTGGTCACCAGGGCATAGATCATCCCCAGGTTTGCAAAGGTCATCAGAAAAAAATTGAGATAGACGACCCCCCTGGCGATTTGAAGGCGACGCAAGCAGGCCGCCGCCATTCCAAAGAGGGAGGCCCCCAAACATAAAAAAATGCACGCCTGACCAAACCAACTCATGCAACGGCCGTGTCGCACAAACGAAATCCAAAAGCAAGGCCATCGGTTGAAAAATATCCTTGTAATTTCTTGAATTTGCCTTAAAAAAGAGTCCACAAACAAAAAAAGAAAGGGGGAGTTATGGTTGCTTTTGCTTATCACGGATTGTCCTCGTTCGGTCCGCACCTCGCCGTCTTCGCAGGCCTCATCACGCTGGGTTTTGGCTACTGGATCTGCCTCCAGGCCAGACAGGACCCAAAATGCCCCAAGTGGGGGAAATTCCTTGGGATTTTAATATCCGTCGTGGCGGCCTTGGGTTTGCTCTGCATCGGTTATCTGACAATCAAAAAATGCTGCCGCTCCCAATATGGAAAAGACTGGCACAAAACCCATATGCAGATGATGATGACGCCGGACGCCGGCGAACCGGCGAAAGAGGGGAAATAGACTGATCAAAATCGTCGAAGAGGCTGATTTGTATCAGCTTGCCAACGCGCGGGCGGTATCTTAAAAAGGGAACACCAATCAAATAAACAAGGGGGGGTTATGAAAAAAATTCCAATTGCCGCGGTAAGCAGTCTCGCCTTGCTGGCCGTCTGGCTCTATCCCGCCAAAGAGGCCAAGGCCATTCCCGCATGGGCCCGCAAATACAATGCGGATTGCTCCATGTGTCACACGATGAATCCCCGGCTCAATGCCATGGGACATAAATTCCGCAGGCTCGGCTACAAACTGCCCGACGAATTTGACAGCGCCGAAACAAAAATCAACGCCGAAGAGCTGGCAAAGTTCACCAACTATTTCGGGGCGCGCGGCCGGCCGCGCATTGTTTACGGCAAAACCCCGGGCGCGACCACCAATTTTGATTTGCAAATGCATGATGTCACTCTGTTTTATACCGGCTCCGTGGCCCGAAACGCCGGTTTCTTTTTTGAACTCCCGTTCGAGCCCTCCGCGGGGAACGCCTTCCTGGAAGTGGGACAGATTCTTCTCAACTTTGGCGAATCCGACAAATTCTTCTTCATGCGTCTCGGCCAGATGCACCAGTTTTCAGGTGTCGGCTTTGGCGGACTCGACCGGGGGATCGCCCTTTCGAGACCTTCCGCCGTCAGCACCCGCATAAACGGATTCAGGCTACAGCATGACGGCGCGGCCGTGGAAATGGGCGGCTCGATCAATAATTTTACCGGCCTGGTTCAGGTCAGCAACGGTATCACTGCCGCGGGGGGAAGCGTCTTGAACGACAATGACCCCAACAAGGCGAAGGATGTCGGCGTTCTGCTGGAATACATGCTTCCCGAGCACGATGGAAGCGTTTCCGCCCTCTACATCAACGGGAGGGCCCCTGTTCCACAAAACAATGCCGCGACCAATATCACCGGCGCGGGCAACGCTCAATACAACCGTTTTTATCTGTTCGCCGACTATTTCTTCGACACCATCGGGCTGAAGCCGCTGATCGGAGGGAGTTACGGCGTGGACAACCAGTTTATCAACGGGATTGGGACCGCCACGGCCGCCTTGATTACCGCCGCCAACAGCGCCTCCTGGTCCGCCTTTGCCGAATTGGACCAAAAAGTTACGGGTGATCTTTACCTCGTCGGCCGGTTTGACTACATTGAACCGACGGATATGGCGGAAGCGGCGAGCGGCACGCGAAGGACATGGACGGGAACCAGCGCCTTTGTCTGGCAATTCCTGGACTATTTCCGCACGACGCTGGAATACCAGGCGACCGATAACGCGGCCCGTAATTTGGGACACAGCGTGACCGGGGAATTGCAGATTGTGTTTTAAATGAGAGAGGATGGAATAGGAGCAAAAATATGAAAAAACTTCTTGCGGTGATGTTTTTTGCAGGAAGCGTGGTTTTGTTTTCCAGCCTAACCGCCCGGGCGGATGGCGCGGGGGAGGCCCTCTTTAAAAAGAAGATGTGCTTCGCCTGCCACGGGGCCGGCAAGATGGGGGGCGACCTCGCGACCAGCAAACTGGACAAGGCGGCCATGGACAAATTCCTGAAAGACCCCAAGGCGGCCAATCCCAAATCGGCGATGCCGGCCTTCAAGGGAACGGAAGAAGAGCGGGCCGCCCTGGTCGACTACGTGATGGGTTTGAGAAAATAGATTTCGAGCGGCCGCTACATCCGCTCGATAATGGCTTGACCAAAACCGGAACAGGAGAGTTCCTTCACCTCTTTTCTCCCCTCGGCGCGCATCAACCGGGCCAAGTCGTAGGTCACATATCCGTCCTTGATGGCCCTTTCCATCCCTTTGACAATGCAGGAAGAGGCCTCCTTCCAACCCATATGCTCCAGCATCATGCCGGCCGATAAAATGATCGAACCGGGATTGACCTTGTCCTGTCCCGCGTATTTGGGGGCCGTCCCGTGGGTTGCTTCAAAGAGGGCCGCTGTGTCGCCGATGTTGGCTCCGGGCCCAAGCCCCAAGCCGCCGACCAGGGCAATGGCCGCGTCGGAGAGATAATCGCCGTTCAAATTGGGGAGGGCAAGAACGCTGTACTCTTCCGGACGGGTCTGAATCTGCTGAAAGATCGAATCGGCAATCCGGTCCTTGATCAAAATTTTGCCAGGCGGCATCTTGCCGCCCAATTCCTCCCAAAAAACTTTTTCTGAAACGGTTTTGTCGCCGAACTCCTCTTTCGCCACTTCGTAGCCCCATTTGCAAAAAGAGCCTTCGGTGAATTTCATGATATTCCCCTTGTGCACCAGTGTTACTGAGGGCAATCCTTGCGCGATGCCCCACGCAATCGCCTTGCGAACCAGCCTTTTGGTCCCGGTCACCGAGATCGGTTTTACCCCAATGCCGCTGTCGGGACGAATCGTCCGCCCAGTCTTTTCCTTCACCAGGCGGATGATTGCCTCGGCAACTTCGGAGCCCCGTTCAAAGTCGTGACCGGCATAGACATCCTCCGTGTTTTCCCTAAAAATGATAAAATTGACCTGATCGGCGTATTTGTTGGGAGAGGGGACCCCCTCAAAATAGCGAATGGGCCGGACACAGGCGTACAAATCCATGGCCTGTCTTAAACCGACATTGATGGAGCGAAACCGCTTGGTCACCCCGTCGGTCTTGCCGCATTGGTCGCATTTTTTCCCATGGTTTTGCTGATGAGCACAATGCAAACAAACATGGGTCTCCTCCCCGATCGGAGTGGTAAAAGGCCCTTTGATCGCCACTTTCAGGTATTGGATGGCCTCGATCGTCTCCGGGGGAAGGACCTCCCCGTATTTTTGCAGTCCCTCCAGACCTGCATAAAGCGAGCACCAGACTATTTCCCTTTGACCGCCGAAGGCCTTCTTCACCGCCGCCGCCGTCACTGCCTGCATCACGGGGGTGATATCCAGACCGATCCCATCTCCCCGCAACACCCCGATGATCGGGCGGTTACCGGCGGTCACCTGCCCCTTGGCAACTTGAATCAGATCACCTTTGGGAATTTTGACGTGTTGGAACTGAGCCATGATTGCCTCCTTGATTTATGTTCCCCTTCTATTCCCAAACAGGTGGAGATGCAACCGGTCACTGAGTTGAAACCCCCGCTCCAAACAGAAGGGAGTTAGCCGGCGCAGTTTTTCTCGGACGGCCGCCGACGTTTTTCCCTCCGGCATCAGCCAGACCTTCTCCCTGGGGATGCCGTATTTTTCGATGAAGCGGTCCGCCTCCCGGTGACAAGCCGGGCCGGCGATGACAAATTTAAAAACGGCCTTGGGAGAAGCGCCAAAAAATTTCAGGGCCTTCGGTTTTTCCATTTCTTCCGTCCGATGGCCTGAGTTTTTTAGTTTGGGGGAGCAGTTGTATTGATCGACGAGATCATCAAACTCTTTGGCCGGCAGAAGGGTCGCATTGGTTTCGACTTCCAACCAATAGCCCCCCGATTTGAGTTTGGACATCAGCTGGACAAGCTCTTTTTGCTGAAGCAGGGGCTCCCCGCCGGTCATCACCAGGTTCCGGCAGGGATGGCGCCGCACCTCCTCCAAAACCTGCTCCACGGCAAGCTCCCTCGATTCTTTTTCCCGGTTGTATTTTTCCCAATTCCAGGTGTAGTCGGTATCGCACCAGACACAGCGCAAATTGCACTCTGCCAGCCGCAAAAAAACGGCGGGCATGCCGGCATTTTTCCCCTCCCCCTGAATGGAATAAAAAATTTCGGAAATTTTCATGGGTCTTGACGATCCTTCGCGAAACGCATATTTAAGCACACCATGGAACTAAAAGGCAAGACAGCCTTGGTCACCGGCGGGGCCGGCCGGATCGGCTTGGCCATTTCCCGGATGCTGGCCCACAAGGGGGCCCGCGTGGCCGTTCACTGCCATCGAAGGCCGGAGGGGGATGCTGGAGGAAACTATTTTCAAGCCGACTTTACCCGGCCGCAGGCCGTTCAAAAATTGATTGAAGAGGTGGAGGCCAAACTTGGGCCGATCCAAATCCTGGTCAACAACGCCGCCGTTTTTGAAAAAACGCCCCTTTTTGAAATCACCGAGGCCGATTGGGACCGGCATCTGGACATCAACTTGAAGGCCCCCTTCTTCCTTGCCCAGGCGGTTGCCAAAAAAATGGCCGCCCGCAAAGAGGGATGCATCATTAATATGGTGGATGCCGCGTTTCAAAAACCGCACCAAGGATATCTTCCTTATAATGTCTCCAAGGCCGGTCTCGCGGCTTTAACCAAGGCTTTGGCTAAAGAAGCGGCCCCTTATGTGCGGGTCAATGCCGTCTCCCTGGGTCCCATCCTTCCTCCCGAAGGCTACACCAAGGAAAAAAAAGAGGCGGCCGCCCAAAAAACCCTGCTCAGACGATGGGGAAACCCGGAGGAGGTTGCGAAGACCGTCTGCTTTTTGATAGAAGAGGCCCAATTTGCCACCGGCTCCGTTTTTTTGCTCGATGGAGGAAGACTCCTTGCCTAAATATCAAGTCATCAAACAGATTGATTTTTGCTACGGCCACCGATTATTGCACTACGAGGGGAAGTGCCGGCATCTGCACGGCCATAACGGCAAGGTGGAATTGGTCTTGGCTGTCGAAAGCCTGGACCGGCGCGGCATGGCCTATGATTTTACCGACATTAAGAAAGCCGTCAAAACGTGGATTGATGAAAAACTCGATCACAGAATGATCTTGCACGAAGGCGACCCGGCCCTTCCCGTTTTGAGGGAAATGAATGAGCCTCTTTTTGTTTTGAAGGAAAACCCCACCGCCGAAAACATCGCCCGGCTGATTTTCAATGAGGCCAAAGAGATGGGCCTGCCGATCCAGGAGGTCCGGCTCTGGGAGACTCCCGATTCCTGCGCCACCTATCGCCCATGACCGACAAAATAATCATCCAAGGCCTCAAAACCCAATGCGTCATCG
>JACQMB010000090.1 GCA_016203765.1 Deltaproteobacteria bacterium | reverse complement strand
CGTTGGGAAGCGGCCGTCCAGGCCGCGGAGTATTATGCCAAACTTTTGGGAGAGGGGAATTTTTACCTGGAATTATCCGATCACGGCCTGGCCGAGCAGGGGCCGGTCAAAGAGGGGATCCTGAAATTGGCCAAAGAGAAAGGCCTGCCGATGGCGGCCACCAACGATGTTCATTATCTCCATCAGGAACAGGCGGTCGCCCACGATGCCCTGCTGTGCATTCAAACCGGCAAAAATATTTCCGACGGGAACCGTTTGAAGATGGCCAACAACCAGTTTTATTTGAAATCGGCCGGGGAGATGAAGGAAAAATTCCAGGAGGTCCCGGAGGCGGCGGCGAACACCGTCGCCATTGCCGAAAAATGCAACCTGGAGCTCGATTTTAGCACCTACCACTTTCCCAAATTTCAGCCGCCGGACAAAAAAGATCTTTTTACCCATTTGACGGAGGAAGCGCTGTCCGGCCTGAAAAAACGGATGGAAGAGATCCGGATCCGCCATGCCAAGGAGAAAAAGGGGGCCGACGAAAACGTTTATCGGGACCGTTTGCAATCGGAACTGGAGATGATCCGCTCCACCGGTTTTGCGGGGTATTTTTTGATCGTGGCCGACTTCATCCGGCACGCCAAATCCCAAAAGATTCCGGTGGGCCCGGGCAGAGGCTCGGCCGCCGGTTCCCTGGTGGCCTTTTGCCTCGACATCACCGACATCGACCCGATTGAACACAAACTTCTTTTTGAAAGGTTTTTAAATCCGGAACGGGTCAGCCAGCCCGACATGGATATCGACTTTTGCATGCGCCGGCGCCCGGAGGTCCTCGATTATGTCAGCAAAAAATACGGGAGCGTTTCGCAGATTATTACGTTTGGAAAGATGAAGGCCAGGGCGGTGGTCCGGGACGTGGGCCGGGTGATGGGGATGCCCTACGGCGACGTCGACAAGATCGCCAAGATGATTCCGACCACGCTGGGGATCACGTTAAAACAGGCCCTGGCAATCGAACCGCAGTTGAACAACCTGGCTAAAAAGGACGAACAGGTTCAAAAACTGCTGGAGGTGGCCCAAATGATCGAGGGCTTTCCCCGCCACGCCTCCACCCACGCGGCCGGGGTCGTGATCTCCGATCAGCCCCTGGTCAACTTTTTGCCCCTTTATAAAGGCCAGCACGATGAGGTCGTGACCCAGTTCGACATGAAGGCGGTGGAGAAGATCGGCCTGATCAAGTTCGACTTTTTGGGCCTGCGCACTTTAACCGTGATTGATGATACGATTCAACTCGTTGAAAAACGCCGCGGGAAAAAAACCAACTTGGCGCTGCTCCCTTTGGATGATGAAGCGACCTACCAATCCCTCTCCAAAGGCAAGACATCCGGTGTCTTTCAACTGGAATCCTCCGGGATGACCGATCTGGTGGCCAGGCTGAAACCGAACCGTTTTGCCGATTTAATCGCCCTCGTGGCCCTGTTTCGCCCCGGACCGCTGGGTTCCGGGATGGTCGATGATTTTATCAACCGGAAACATGAGCGCATTGCCATCCGCTACGAACTCCCTCAGCTCAAGGAAATTCTGGAAGATACCTACGGGGTGATTTTGTATCAGGAGCAGGTGATGCAGATCGCCGCCAAGCTGGGGGGTTTTAGTTTGGGGGATGCCGATCTTTTGAGGCGGGCGATGGGCAAAAAAATCCCCGAGGAGATGGCCAAACAAAAGGAAAGATTTTTGGAGGGGGCCCGAAAAAACAAAATTCCCCCCGCCAAGGCCGAAAAGATTTTCGACCTGATGGCCAAGTTCGCCGAATACGGTTTCAACCGATCCCACTCGGCGGCCTACGCCCTGCTCGCCTACCAGACAGCCTATCTTAAAACGCACTCTCCCGAAGAATACATGGCCAGCCTCCTGACCAGCGAATGGCACAACACCGACAAGATTTTGGTTTATCTGACCGAATGTCCGAATTTGGGAATCGTGGTCCTCCCCCCCGACGTGAACGAATCGGACTTCGCCTTCACCGTGGTGGGGGACAAAAAAATACGCTTCGGCCTGGGCGGGGTCAAAAATGTCGGCGAGGCGGCGATCGAACAGATCATCGCCTCCCGAAAGGGGGGTGGGGCGTTTTATTCGTTGTTCGATTTTTGCGAACGGGTTGATTCCCGCAAGGCGAACAAGAGGGTTTTGGAAAGCCTGGTCAAGTGTGGGGCCTTCGACTTCACGGGGGCCAGGCGTTCCCAACTGATGGCCGTTTTGGATCAGGCGATGCAGGCGGGAAACAAGCGCCAGCGGGAGCGCTCGAGCGGGCAATTCAGTTTGTTGGACCGGATGGCCCCTTCCCAAGAAGGGAATGGGGCCGGCGAAAAACTCCCCCAAATAGAAGATTGGCCCGAGCGTCAGCGCTTACAGTTCGAAAAAGAGGCGCTGGGGTTTTATTTGAGCGGCCATCCCCTGGCCCAGTTTGAAAAACTTCTGGCGCAATATTCGAGCGCCGATTGCCAAACGGTGAATCAACTGCCGGATAAGCGGGAGGTGCGCGTCGGCGGCATGGCGGCCGCCATTCGCGAGACCACGACCAAGAAGGGGGAGCGGATGGGCTTTGTGGCCCTTGAGGATATGAAGGGAACGGTCGACGTGGTGGTCTTTCCGGAATGCTACAAACAATCGTACGCGCTGTTAAAAAGCGAAAAACCGGTTCTGGTGATCGGGCAGATCGACGAAGGGGAGGACCGGAACAAAATCATCGCCAAGGAAATTTTGCCGCTGGAGGAGGCCCCCAAGCAGTTGACCAAAACGATTCACATCAAACTCTCCCATGCCGAGGCCAGCCCCAAACAGCTGTCCGCTTTAAAATCGGTGTTGGGCCGGTTCAAGGGGAATTGCACGGCCTATTTGCATGTGATGGTGCCGGGCGAGGCCGAGACGGTCATGAAACTTCCCGACGATCTCAAGGTCGATCCCACCCCGCATTTGGTCATGCAGGTTCAAAAACTCTTCGGCCACAATGTCACCTGGTTTCAGGGTTAAAATGCTCGTGGCCGGGCGGATTTTTTGTGTTATCAATTAAAAAGATGGCTCCCTGCGCCTTTTGTCAGCGCGAAGTGGTATTAACGGAAAAGCCGGGCCGAAGGGAGGAGTGTCCGCATTGCGGCAGAGACATACACTGTTGCTATCAGTGCCGTTTTTATGACGCCAAAGCTCACCACGAATGCCGCGAGCCGCAGGCCGATTTTGTAGCCGAGAAGGATCAGGCCAACTTCTGCGACTACTTTGTTTTTGCCCCCCAAATACGGGTGAAAACGGAAGATAAGGAAAAACTCAAAGCGCAACTCAACAACTTGTTTAAAAAGAAGTAATGTGTTATGTTTCCCGACCTCATGGAGAAGAGATTCGGAACATTTTTGATTCTTTCTTTGTTTGTCTCTGGTCCCTGGTCCCTGGTCCCTGGTCCGGCCTTGGCCGCCGGGGAAAACGCCGTCAACGACTACGCCTTTGCGCAAAAGTGTTACCATTCTTTGAATAAATCCTCGGCCGGCGGGTGGGGGCACTGTATCGAAAAATTCGAGCAGGTGGTCGCAAAATATCCGGACACCCCGCAGGCGCAAAAGGCGATCTATAGTGTGGGGCGCCTGTCGCATGAAAAATATGAGATGGACGGCAAATCCGAAGACCTGGAGCGGGCCCTGCAATTCTACAACCGTTTTTTAAAAGAATACCCTAAGGACTCGATGGCCGATGACTGTCTCTACCACATCGCCGTGCTTCGGTTTGAAAAACAGGGAGATAGGACCCGCGCCTTACGGGCGCTGGGGGCCCTGTTGCAACGTTATCCCGAGGGGGACCGGGCCGGGGCGGCACTCGGGTTGCTGAAACAGATCGGCGGGGAAGAGCCGGCGGCCGCCCAAGAGCGGCCGGGGCCGGCCGTGCCGGAGTTGGCCCCCCGGAGGATTCCGGACCCGGCCCAAAACACGGCGGCCAAGGAAAAAGATTTTATGGTCCGCACGGTCGTGATCGATCCGGGACATGGAGGGAACGATCCGGGGGCGCGGGGGATGGCCGGGACGAAGGAGGCCGAAGTCTCTCTTCAAATTGCACGGAAACTGGCCTTTCATCTCAAAAAGAAACTGGGATTGAATGTTTTATTGACCCGCACGAATAACCGGCATGTCTCCCTGGAGGAGCGCACCGGTTTGGCCAATCGTCAAAAGGCCGATCTGTTTATTTCGATTCATGCCAATGCCCATGCCTCTCGACAAGTCAGGGGTATCCAGACATTTTATTTGAACAATGCCACTTCCGAGGCCGCGCGGAAGCTGGCGAACCGAGAAAATAAAGTGGCGGGGAGAACCCTTTCGCTTTCGGAGCGGATCTTAACCACCATGTTGCAAAACGCCAATACGTTGGAGTCGAGGGACTTGGCCCATTGGGTTCAACAAACCCTGGTTTCAAGGCTGAGCCGAAATTATTCCGGCATTGAAGATCTCAAGGTGGATACGGCGATCTTTCAGGTTTTGGATGGGGTCGAGTGCCCCAGCATCCTGGTGGAAACCTCCTTCATCACCAACCCGCGGGAGGAACAAAGGCTTCGGGACAGTGAATATCAGTGGTCCCTGGCGGACGGGATGACCCAGGGGATCGGCAAATATATTCAATCCCGCAATGCCCTGGCCTCGTCGTTGTAGATGAATTTTTTACTGGTCAGTTCCCTGCTTGTTTTATCCGGGCTGGGTATCGCTTTTTATCTTTGGCGCAGGGAAAAACGCTATCTGAAGGGGAAAACCTCCCAAGGGATGAGCGGCGCCGTGTGGAATGAAATCGTTGCGGAACGGGAAGCGGCGCTCAAGAAAAGACGTTCCTTTAGACAAGCGTTGGCGGATGCCAAAACAAAGGATAAAGTCTCTGGTCCCTAGTCCCTTGTCCCTGGTCCGTCATTGACTTATCCCCTGATTCTCTTTAGTTTGAAAACGTCAAGGCCCAGCTTTGCTGGGCCGCGAAGCAAAGTCGACAGACTTTGCGGAGTGTGATCATGCCCAAGATTCGAATTTGCAAAGACAAAGAATGCCACAACGCGGCCACCACGGGCGGTTTCTGCCGGCTCCACTATCTGCGCAACTGGCAAAAAATTCAAAAAGAGAAGAGAAAAAAGTCGGCCAAGAATTTGAACCGCTACATCGAATCGATTTTAAAGCGCCACCCCGACCGCTATGTGGAGGAGATCAAAAAGGACATCCGTTCCCACACCTTCAGCGAACGGATCGAGGGTCAATTCGGGGGTGAAGAGGAGCCGTGGAGCCTGTTTGATGCCGGGACCAGCGACGAGGAACTGGAACAGCTTATTGACAAGATTAAAGTGGAAAAGAATTTCTAGGGCGTGTCGTCCACTCATTAGGGAATCAGAGAATTTTTAAATTCGCTCGATAATTTGTCGTCAAAGGCTTCCGCGCATTGGTCTCGCGGGAACAGGTCCGCGGTGTGGCGATCCCCACCGCGGCCTTCTCGCTCGTCCCGCCCAGTGATTGGATCCCCCAACCGGATGGGCGGGACTCCGCGAGGTCCCGCGAGACCAACGCGCTCACGCCTTCGACGACAAATACCTCTCGCTCATTGTTTTTTGTTGATGAACGAGAGGGTCTCGAATACGGCCGGAAGGATCGATTTCGAAAGCGACTTGCGCAGGAGCGAAGCCCGTATGAGGAGCGAAAATTTATATTGGTTGCAAAACTTGGGAATTGACAGAGGAAAATTCCCAAGTTTTGTTTTATGCAACCAAACAAATTTTCGCGACGAATAGGGCGAGCGGGCGCGGAGCTTTCGAAATCGCATCCTGGAGGCCGGTATTCGAAACTAGCAAGTGGAAACCTTCGACGACAAATTATCGAGTGAATTTAAATCTTGACGACACGACCTAGGCCGCTTTTTTTCTCAACACCCACCGCCAAAACCCGAAGCAGACCAGCAAAAAGAAGGCCGGCATGGCCGATTCCGGAAGGCCGGCAAGGCCGGTCTTCAAAGGAAGTTCCATCCCGCCGAAAATCATGGCCGCCACCAAGATGCCGACCAGCGCCTCGCCCGCGATCAAGCCGGAGGCAATCAATATCCCCTTTTGCTGGCGCTGTTTTTGTTCCTCTTCCGGCCTGCTCTTCAGTTGCATCTTGATCAGATGATGCAGAATGCCGCCGATCAAAATGGGGGTGGAGAGCATCAGGGGGAGGTAGATACCGACCGCCACGGCCATGATATGGAGGCGAAAAGAGGTGTTTCGCGCCTTTAACATTTGGTCGGCGAGAATGATGACCGCCGCGACGGCGACGCCCGCCCAAAACATGTTCCAGGGGAGTTCCCCTTTATCGAGGAAGAAGGCCTCAGCGAGTTTGGAAAAGAGAACGGCCTGGGGGGCCGCCAGCGGTTTGATACCTTCGCGGACCGGCATGCCGATTCCATAGGCCCCGTGCAAAATCGTCAGGATCGGGGCAAAGCAGAAGGCCGGGACGATCGTGCCGATGATCTCCCCAATCTGCTGTTTGCGCGGGGTCGCACCGACCAGATAGCCGGTCTTCAAATCTTGACAGATGTCACCCGAAGAACAGACGGCACAACAGACCACACCGGCAATCCCCAGCACGGCAATGACGCCCACCGTCCCTTTGACCCCAAACAGCAGCAAAACGGCCGAGGCAAAAAGGAGGGAACAAATGGTCATCCCCGAGACGGGGCTGTTCGAACTTCCGACCATGCCGACAATATAGGCCGCTACCGCCACGAAAAAGAAGCTGGCAATGACCATCAAGACCGTGGCGGTGACACTTAACGCCACTTGACGGGTTAGATAATAGTAGAGGCCGAATACCAAGAGTGTGGTGATCAAGAGCATTGGCAAAAGGATACGCCGTCTTAAATCCTTATCGGTCCGGATCGCTTCGGCGCCGCCCGGTTGTGACCCGAAGATTTTTTTCAATCCCTTTTGCATCCCGGCCCGGCAATTATAGATCGTCCACAAACCGCCCAAGGTCATCGCCCCCACACCGACATAGCGGATTTTTGTTGACCAGAGGGTCCAGGCCGTCTCCAGGGCGGAACCTTCCCCCACTCCCGCCCAGGCCGCGTAAAGGGGGAGGCCGATGATCCAGCCGATGGCACCACCCAAAAAGATGAGGGCGGCGATGTTCAAACCGACGATATAGCCTACCGACATCAGGGCGAGGGAGGTCTCCGTCCCGAAATAAAAGACCGATCCCCATCCCCGCCAGGCCACTTCGGAGCCCTGTTTTAAAAATCCCAATCCGGCGGAGAGAAATTTGTAAATCCCTCCGGTCAAAATGGCCGCAAGGATGGTCTTGCCGTCTTGGCCTCCCTGATCGCCGGCCTTCAAGACCTCGGCACAGGCCACCCCTTCCGGATAGCTCAATTCCGGTTCTTCAATGATGAGGGCGCGCCGAAGGGGAATCATAAATAAAATACCGAGCAGACCGCCGGTGGCCGCAATAAAAGTGGTGGGCCAAAAATGAAATTGATGCCACGCCTCGGTGATCACCAAAGCGGGGATGGTAAAGATAACCCCGGCGGCAAGGGCTTCGCCCGAAGAGGCAATGGTCTGGACCATATTGTTTTCCAGGATGGTGCCGCGGCGGAGCAGTCCCCGCAAAATGGCCATCGAGATCACGGCCGCCGGAATGGAGGCCGAAACCGTCATCCCGGCATAGAGTCCCAAATAAACATTTGCCGCCCCCAAGATAACAGACAAAATTATTCCCAAGAGAAGCGCCTGAAACGTGAATTCCGGAATCGATTTGTCGGAAGAGATGTAGGGTGGTTGATTATTTTGCGCGGCCATCGGTTTCTGGGGAATGTAACGGCTGTTTTTCGATATGTCAATTGACAAATGCCTTTAGAACAGACTATGGACCGTGGACCATGGACCGTGGACAAAACAAACTATTTTATATCCGCACCTTCGGTTGTCAGATGAACGAGCATGACTCCGTGAAGATCACCGGGCTACTGGCCTCCCTGGGATTTACTAAAACCGATCGGCCGGAACATGCCGGGCTCCTGCTGTTCAACACCTGTACCATCCGGCAAAAGGCCCATGACAAGGCCTTCTCCGAGATCGGGCGGGCGGTTGTATTCAAGAATAACGGAAGCGGTCCCCTCATTGGGGTTTGCGGTTGCGTGGCTCAGGAAGAGGGGGCCAGGCTCTTGAGCCGTTTTCCGGCCATTGATCTGGTCTTTGGCCCGGACCAGATTTACAAACTGCCCGCACTTTTGGAAATGGTGAAAACACAAAAAAGGCCGGCGGTGGCGACCGAACTGATCAATGCCGCCGACGACTACCATTTTTTGGATGCGTTGGAGACAACCAAACTGAATGGGCCCTGCGCGTATGTCACCATTATGAAGGGCTGTAACAGCCAATGCGCCTATTGCATTGTGCCGCAGGTGCGGGGCGCGGAGGTTTATCGTTCGCCCCGGGATATTATTCGTGAAATCGAATTTTTAGCGGAGCGGGGTTGCCGTGAAGTGACCCTGCTGGGGCAAAACGTCAATTCCTATCCGGAATTCGGCGCCCTGATTCGGCAGGTTGCCCAAAACACCGGCGTGGACCGAATCCGCTTTACCTCGCCCCACCCCAAGGATGTGCGCGAGGATTTGATTGAGGAGTATGCGGTCAATCCCAAACTTTGCCCCCACATTCATCTCCCGTTGCAGTCGGGCTCCGATCTTGTTTTAAGAAAAATGCAGAGGGCCTACAACACCAAGACTTATCGCGTAAAGGTGGAAAAATTGCGCCGGGCCCGTCCCGAAATCGCCATCACGACCGATATGATTGTCGGGTTTCCGGGTGAGGACGAGGCGGAATTTCAAAAGTCCCTTGATTTTGTTCAAGAAATTCAATTTGACAGCCTCTTTGGTTTTGCCTACTCCCCCCGGCCCGGCACCGAGGCCGCTGAGATTAAGGAGACCGTTCCGCAAGAGGTTAAGGACGAACGCCTGCAAAAACTGTTTCAGGTTCAAAACGAAATTTCACTGAACAAGAACCAGCGCCATGTGGGCCTGATCGAGCCGGTTTTGGTGGAGGGGCGGGATAAGCGCGGGCAGGGCAAACTGAGAGGCCGCAACCCGCAAAATAAGGTCGTAAATTTCCCTGGCCAGGAGGGGTGCAGAGGCGATATAGTGGAAGTAAGGGTGACTCGGGCCTTGAGCTACTCCCTGGAAGGAGAGTGTGAACGCCATGGCTGAAGAAAAGGTTAAAAAAAATTTTAAGGAACTGGTGGAGATGAGCGTTTCCGGCCTGACGATCGATCCCTTTACCAGCATGCCGATCGTGATTTTGAAAGACAAGGATCAGAAATATTCGCTCCCCATCTGGATCGGCCTGATCGAGGCCTCGGCGATTGCCACCGAGCTGGAGAAAATCAAACTCTCCAGGCCCATGACCCATGACCTGATCAAAAACATGCTCGAACAGGTATCTATTACGGTGGACCGGGTGGTGGTGGATGAACTCTCCGACAACACTTTTTATGCCAAGGTCTTTTTGAAACAAAACGGGAAGGAGTGGATGCTGGATTCCCGCCCCTCCGACGCCATCGCCCTGTCGCTGAGGACCAAGGCGAGTATCTTTGTGGAAAAAGAGGTGATCAACAAGTCGAAAAAGATCGATCTCTCCAAGGAACCCCAGCAAAAACAGAGCTGGACCGATATTCTTGATAACCTTTCTCCCGAAGACTTTGGCAAGTATAAGATGTGAGATGGGGTCAAGTCTCAGGTTGACAAGAACTCCTGTGAAAAAAACACCGCAAAATGCAGTTCTAGTCAACCTGAGACTTGACCCCTTCTACAAAAAATTCCGGGCCGTCATCAAGAGGGATTCTTTTATTCTGGAAGGTGATTCGGTCTTGGCCGGCGTCTCCGGCGGCGTTGATTCGATGGTCCTGGCCGATCTTTTGGTTCGTCTCCGCGAGGATATTTCTTTTAAGTTAAACCTGGCCCATGTGAATTATCGGATGCGCGGGGAGGAATCGGACGCTCAGGAAAAATTGGTTCGTGATTTTGCTAAGCGACATTCTCTCGACTGTTTTGTTACCCATGCGGATTTGAAGAAGACCGGCGAAAACTTTCAACAGGCCGCCCGCGATTTTCGCTATGACTATTTTGCCGAAGCCGCGGCTCAGGCGAAGGCCAACAAAGTGGCCGTGGCCCATCATCGGGAAGATCAGGTGGAAACCATCCTGGCGCAATTGCTTCGCGGGGCTTCGTTGAGGGGGTTGGGGGGGATGAGGGGAGTGAGAGGACTACGGACTACGGACCCTTCGACAGGGCTCAGGGCAGGCTACGGACCGCGGACGGGGGACAAAGACCGACAAGTCCGTAGTCCGTTGTCCACGGTCCACGGTCCCATTCTTATTCGCCCGCTCCTCGCCTTCAGCAAGGAAGCGCTCCATGGGTATGCTCGAGAACACAACATTCCTTATCTCGAAGATTCCTCCAATGCCTCTCCGAAATATTGGCGCAACCGGATCCGGATGGAATTATTGCCGCTCCTGGAGGATTTAAGGCCGCAGGCTCTTGAAAAACTGATTCGTTTCGGCGAAGAGGCAGGCGAGGTCGCCCAATTTTTGGAGGTGATGGGCCGGGAATGGCTGCAGAGTTACGCCAAAAAGGAGGATGGGGGCTATTGGCTCCCGCGTCCGCGCCTGGCCGCGCTGCCCAAGGTCCTCCGCATGGAAATCATCGCCCAGGCCTACGCCGGCTTAACCGAAACCCTCAACCATTTGCAAAACGATCACCTCTCGCATTGCGACAGCTTGACGGTGGGGGAGG
>JACQMB010000085.1 GCA_016203765.1 Deltaproteobacteria bacterium | reverse complement strand
CAAATTATATTTCCGCTTGAGATATTGAATGACCGCCTCGTCCATCTTGTCGCCGGCCACCCGGATCGATTTGGAAAAGACAATGCCGGCCATCGAGATCACCGCCACCTCGGAGGTCCCCCCCCCGATATCGACGACCATGTTGCCGGAGGGTTCATGGATGGGCAGTCCGGCCCCCAGGGCCGCGGCCATCGGTTCTTCGATCAGATAAACCTCCCTGGCCCCGGCCGCCTCGGCCGACTCCCGCACCGCCCGTTTTTCCACCTCGGTGATGCCGAAGGGGATGCAAATCATGATGCGGGGGCGGATCAGGGACTTGCGGTTGTGGGCCTTGTGGATGAAATAGCGCAACATCGCCTCGGCGACTTCGAAGTCGGCGATCACCCCGTCTTTCATGGGCCGGATCGCCTCCACCGAGCCGGCGGTGCGGCCGACCATCTCCTTGGCCTCTTTTCCCACCGCCAGGACCCGTTTGAGGCCGCGCATATCCTTTTGCACCGCCACGACCGAGGGCTCATTGGCGATGATGCCGCGCCCCTCCACATAGACCAGGGTATTGGCCGTCCCCAGATCAATGGCCATGTCGTTGGAAAAAAGACCTAAAATGCCGTCGAGAAACATGGTTTTTTTAGACGATCGAATTTATATCAAACCGGCGGGAAAGTGCAACTGAATAGCTCTGACCCTCTGACAGTTTTTTCAAGATGATTCCAAATTAGGAGGCTTCGGGGAGGGAGGAAGAAGCGTGCTGCGCCCGCTCGGTCTATTCCTCGGGAAAAATGCTTTGGTTTCATCGAAGTTGGTGTTTTTCCTCTGTCAACCCCCAACTTCGGAAACCAATAGCATTTTTCCCTCGTCATACGACCTCGCTCCTGCGCTTGAGGCACGCTTCTCCCCCCCTCCCCTTCGCCTCCCCTTTGAAATCACCCTTTCCAAATGCTGGGGGGCTGAAGGCAGAGCCGTTGCCATTGCCTCAAGCGCCGTTTAGCCCGGAGCCGTAATGAGGAGCGAAAATGGGTATTGGTTGCAAAATTTGGGGATTGACGGAGGAAAATCCCCAAATTTTCTCTCTTGCAACCAAACCCATTTTCGGGACGAATTAGGCGGAGGGCTGGCGCAGCAATGGCAACGGCTCTGCCTTCAGCTACACCCTGTGGAAAGGAATCTGAAAAAACTGTCAGAGGGTCAACTGAAAATAGCTTGATTGACTCGGCTCTCCCGCTCCGTTATAGAAGCGCGCATGCTTTCGATCATGCGCCGGCACGCGGGGTGGGGACTCAAGGTCATTTTGGGCGTGGTGATCGTCTCGTTCGTCTTTTTTTTCGGCTATACCGCCATCCGCCAGGAGGCCCCCGACTCCGCCGCCCTGGAGGTGGGCGAGGAGACGATTTCCTACTCGCAATACCGGTTTTTTCACGACAACCAACGCGATCTGTTCCGCGAAAAATTCAAGGAGGGGGAGATGCCGCCGTTCGCCGAGGAGAGCATCCGCCTGTCGGCCCAGCGTCAGGTCGTGCAACGCAGTCTGACCAGGCAGTTTGCCGGCTCTTTGGGCTTTCGTATCACCGATGAAGAGCTGGCCCGATACATCACCCGCGACCAAAACTTCGACCCCGTCGCCTACCGCAACTTTATCCAATATTTTTACCGGCAAAACGGTTTTGCCTATGAAGATCTGGTGCGCGAGGATCTCCTGATTCAAAAATTCCAGGAGTGGGCGCAAAAAACGGACTCTCCCTTGGTGGATGCGTGGTATCAGCAGTTTGCCGGCAAGGCCGACGTCCGCTCTTTCATTCAAGACGCCAACCCGTGAAGCCAGAAGTCCATTCTAAATTTTTGGAACCGCTGGAACAGGCGGGGGCCGAGATCTATGAGGTGGGGGGGACGGTCCGCGACCGCCTGTTGGGGATTCCCCACAAAGACAAGGATCTTTTGGTCCGCCTTCTCTCCATCGACCAAATCAAAAGCCTGTTAAAACCTTTCGGCAAGGTGGCGATGGTGGGAAAGGTCTTCGGGGTGTTGAAATTCACGCCGCATCTCACGCCGGAGACAACGCTCGATATCGCCCTGCCCAGAAAAGAGATTTCGACCGGTCCGCATCACCGGGATTTTGAGGTGACCTATGACCCCCATCTTCCTCTCGAAGAAGATTTGAAACGCCGGGATTTCACCGTCAACGCGATGGCCTATGATTTGAAAAACGAACGACTCCTCGATCCCCTGAACGGCCAAGAGGATCTGAAAAATAAAATCCTCCGCCAGGTGTT
>JACQMB010000094.1 GCA_016203765.1 Deltaproteobacteria bacterium | reverse complement strand
GTCTTTTGATATTGTCTCCCAGGTCAACCTGCAGGAATTGAAAAATGCCGTGGATCAGGCGATGCGGGAGGTCATCACCCGGTTTGATTTCAAGGGATCCAAAAGCAAAATCGCCCAGGAGGCCGACGGCCTTCATCTGTTGAGCGACGACGAGTTTAAGATGAAGTCGCTCATCGACGTCCTGAAATCCAAATTGATCAAGCGGGGGATCGATCTCAAATCGGTTGAATTCGGCAAAATCGAACCGGGCCCCGACGGCCTTGCCAAATGCCTGGCCAAAATCATTGCCGGAATTCCGCAGGAAAAGGCCAAGGAGATTGTCAAAATCGTCAAGGATTCACAGCTGAAAGTGCAATCCTCCATTCAGGGAGATCAGGTCCGCGTCACCGGCAAAAAGAGGGACGACCTGCAGGCGGCGATCGCCTTGCTCAAGACCTCCCCTTTTTCACTGCCGCTCCAGTTTACCAATTATCGGGATTAATGAACCCCGCCGATGGATTTTTTTAGAAACTCCAAATCCTGGGCGTCGGCCGGTGAGGAACGGTCCTGGTAAGCGATTTCCTTGAGCCGCAGGAGGTCTTTTTTGGAGGCAATGTAAAAGGTAAATGAACGAATCTTCTTTTTCTTCGCGCGTCCAGCAATCTCACGAGCAGGGAGGGGAAAATCAAAAAGGAGATCAATGCGCAGGCCCGTTTTTTTGTTTAGAAAATAGGCGCTGGAAGGGGAGTCGAGGCGGAGACGGACCGCGGCGATTTTTTGGTTATCGATCGTCCGGATAATTTCCCCTTCCTTGTTCACTTTAGAAGCAAGTTCAAACCTCCTTTTGTAAAAAATTTCCAACAGCGCTTCCTGTTTATCCGCTTCTGCAGGCACTAAAAAATCAAAATCCTTCGTTACGCGCCGAGACCCTAAAATAATCAAAGCCATGCCGCCGATCAAAACTGGGGTCAAGCCGAGAGCCTCCAGCGCGCCGACAATTTCTCCAACGGCTTCAATGTAATCGGAGGATTCCTTCATGAGGATGCCAGTTGTCGGATGGCCTCCAAATAACGAAAATTCTCTTCAATCCGCCTCGCCGCTTGCAAGGATTCGGCCCGCGCGCGCCCTCCGGAGGAGGCGATGGCTTTTCTTCTTTGGGACGAGAGATTTCGAGCCCGTTTCTTACCGCCCCGCTGTCCCAGTATTTTGGCGTATTTTCTAAACGACATGGCTTTATATTAGCTTACCGCTAAGCAAAAGTCAAACGGGGCCGGTAGCCAGCTGTCCGCAAGCGCCAAGAATATCCAGGCCCTTGGAATAACGGATGTTGACCTGAAAATGGCGGTCGGCCAGGGACTTGTGGAAGCGGCGCACGGCGGCCTCCGTGGGACGGCGGTAGGGGGAGCCGGGATATTCATTGTACGGGATCAGATTGATCTTGGCCTTCAGATTGGAAAGGAAACGGCACAGTTGTTTGACATCCTCCGGCCGGTCGTTGAGACCGGCGAACATCACGTACTCCATCGTGATGGCCTGCCGGGTCAGGTCGTTATAGTGCCGGCACGCCCGCCCAAGCCGTTCCAGCGGATAGCGTTTGTTGACCGGCATGATTTCGTCGCGGAAGGGGTCGCTGGCGGCGTTCAGGGAGAGGGCCAGCTTGACATCCGCATCCTCCCCGAATTTTTCGATGGCCTTCGCCAGCCCGGAAGTCGAAACGGTAATCTGTTTTTTGCCAAAGCCGAAGCCCTTGGGGTGTCTTAAAATTTTCAGGGACGAAATGACATTGTCATAGTTGTGCAGAGGTTCCCCCATCCCCATAAAAACGATGTTGGTGATTTTTTGGCCCGGCTCCAGCGCCCGCTGGGCGGCCAGGACCTGTTCCAAAATTTCTCCCTGGGTCAGGTGGCGCACCAAACCCATCGAGGCCGTGCGGCAAAACTTGCACCCCATGGCGCAACCGACCTGGCTGGAGACACACAAGGTCAGGCGATTTTTATGCGGCATCAAGACGCTCTCGATTTTCTGCCCATCGTTTAATTTGAAAAGGAATTTGCGCGAGCCGTCGGCCGAGCGTCGTTCCTCTTCCAGAGTGAGCCGGCCGATGGAAAAGGTTTGTGCCAGCCGCTGGCGGACCTTTTGGGCAAGATTGGTCATCTCTTCAAAGGAGGCGGCCCTCTGTCGATACAGCCACGATATCGTTTGGATCGCCGCATAAGGTTTTTCGCCCAGGCCGGCGACGGTTTCCGCCAGGGCCTGGAGGGCAAGGTCTTTGATATCGGGTTTGGACATGGCGGGGGAGTCTATACAAAAAGGGGCGCGCCTTTCAAGCGTTGACAAAAAGCCGCTCTTCTTGGAAATTGGGATCCATGTTCAAGAGACGCGCCAAGATCGTGGTAACCCTGGGGCCGGCCACCGATTCGCCCAAGGTTTTGGAGCGCCTGATCGGGGCCGGCCTTGACGTGGCACGCCTCAACATGTCGCACGGCACCTGGGCTGGGCACAAACAGCGCATCCGGCTGATTCGAAGGCTGGCTAAAAAACACAACCGGCCGGTAGCCGTTCTTTTGGACCTGAGCGGTCCCAAGATGCGCACGGGCCTTTTGAAAAACAATCGCCTGGTTCCACTCGTCCCGAAACGCCGGATCACGATTACCACCCAATCGGTGATCGGGGATGCCGCCAAAATTTCCACCACCTACAAACATCTTCCCCAGGACGTAAAACGAGGTGATCCGATCCTGCTGGATGACGGCAAGATCCGCCTTGAAGTGGTTTCCAAAAGAAAAAGAGAGGTGGCCTGCCGTGTCGTGGTCGGAGGCTGGCTTAAAGAGCATGCCGGTTTGAACCTGCCGGGGACCGCCTTGAGCTCCACGGCGATCACCGCCAAAGACCTGGGTGATTTAAGGATGGGCATTAAACTGGGGATCGATGCGGTCGCCCTCTCTTTTGTCCGCCGGGCTAACGACGTTTTACGTTTAAAAAAAATGATGCGCCGGAGGCATTTTTATGCCCCGGTCATCGCCAAGATCGAGAGGGTGGAGGCCATCGACCGGTTGGAAGATATTTTGAAGGTGACCGAGGGGGTGATGGTGGCGAGAGGCGATCTGGGGGTGGAGGCCACGATCGAAAAAGTCCCGATCCTGCAAAAAAGAATCATTGACAAGGCCAATGCCTATTCGGTCGTGGCGGTCACCGCCACGCAGATGCTGGAGACGATGGTCAAGGAGGCGACCCCCACCCGGGCGGAGGCGAGCGACGTCGCCAATGCCGTTTTTGACGGCACCGACGCGGTGATGCTTTCGGCGGAGACCGCCACCGGCCGGTATCCGGTGGAGACCGTCAAAACCATGGCCCGAATTATCGAGGAGGCGGAAAAGGGATTGTACCGGCGAAGGCAGGATCATGATTATCACTATCCCGATCATTCCCTGGTCCATGCGGTGGTCCATGCCGCCTGCCATGCCGCCGAGGAGGTGCAGGCCAAAGCCATCATGGTTTTTTCGATGAGCGGGACGACCGCCCGGCTCCTTTCCAAACTGAAACCGAAACAGCCGATTATTGCCTTGACCCCCAAGGAGCAAACTTATAATCAACTGGCTTTATTTTGGGGCGTGATCCCCGTCCTCTCGCCGTTGGGGCATTCCACCGATGAGATGATCGCCATCGCCGGCAGAAAAGTGAGGGCGGCCAGGCTTTTGAAACGGGGAGACAAAGTGGTGGTGGTCTCCGGCACCCAGCAGTTGATGGGGGCGACCAATATGATGAAGATTTTAACGCTATGAGGCTCGATCACCCGCGCGGTCTCTACATCCTCTTTTTCTCCGAACTGTGGGAGCGGTTCAGCTTCTACGGCATGCGGGCCCTCTTGGTCTTGTACATGACCAAACAACTGCTGTATGCCGACAGCCGGGCCTACGGGATTTATGGGGCCTATGGCGCGCTGGTTTATGCCTTTCCGGTCATCGGCGGGCTCTTGGCCGATCGTCTTTTGGGTTATCGCCGGGCGATTATTTTGGGCGGCGTGTTGATGGCCTTGGGCCATTTCATGATGGCCGTGCCCCATGAAATCGCTTTTTATTGCGCGCTGGCCCTCTTGTGTTTAGGGAACGGCTTTTTCAAACCGAATGTCTCGAGCCTGGTGGGAAAGCTGTATGGCGAGGGGGATCCGCGCCGCGACTCCGGCTTTACCATTTTTTACATGGGGATCAACATCGGCGCTTTTTTGGCCCCGCTGGTCTGCGGGCTGATCGGGGAGACCTTCGGCTGGCACTTCGGTTTTTCGCTGGCCGGCGTGGGGATGTTGGTCGGCCTCGGGGTGTTTTTGAAGGGGCAGAAATTATTGGAAGAACACGGCTTGCCGCCCAACCCCGAAGGTTTGAAACGAAAAACCCCGGTCTTGTATCTGGCCTGCCTGGCGGGGATCCCCATGATCGCGCTGGGGTTGAATCAAAATTACCTGGTCGGACCCTTTCTTTACGTCGTGGCGATAGCGATTTTGACCTTTTTGATTTATACGGCTTTTACCAGTGAAAAAACTGCGCGCGACCGCCTGCTGGTGGTGATCGTGCTAATGTTTTTCCACTGCCTCTTTTGGGCCTTTTTTGAACAGGCCGGTTCTTCCCTGACCCTGTTTGCCGACCGGAATGTCGATCGCAACATTTTTGGCTGGATCATGCCGGCCTCGCTTTCCCAATCTTTCAATCCCTTCTTTATCATTTTGTTTGCCCCCTTGTTTGCCAAACTCTGGATCCGTCTCCAGGAAAAAAACAGACAGCCCTCCATTCCGATCAAATTTGTTTTGGGAATTTTTCAGCTGGGGCTTGGATTTTGGGCCTTGGTGATCGGCGCCTCTTTCGCCAAGGGGTCGGGGCTGACGGCGATGTTTTGGCTGGTCCTGGCCTATTTTTTACATACCACCGGTGAGTTGTGCCTCTCGCCGGTCGGCCTCTCCGCGGTCACCAAATTATCGCCGGCCAAGGCGGTCGGCACCGTGATGGGGGCCTGGTTTTTGTCGATCTCGTTTGCACATCATTTGGGGGGCGCGATCGCCAAGCTGACCGAAACCAAGGGGGCTGAGGGGGTGGCCGAAATGGTGGAACCGGTCTTTTCGCTTCCGATCTATTCCGGAGTTTTTATGAATATCTTTTTGGCGTCCCTGGGGGCTACGCTCCTGCTTTGGCTGATCTCGCCTTTTTTAAAGAAAAGGATGCACGGAGTGGAGTAGGTTAAGAACCGCCGTGACCGCTGTAAAGAATCGCCCCTTCACCCCAACTTTCAGCCTTATAGACATTAAAGCCTTCGCCCGGTTCAAAGCGGTCGGTTTCGGGGAGGAGCTTGCCTTCGGTGGTTGCGTGGAGTGCCGCTTGGAAGAGGGCCATTGCCGCCGGCTCAGGCTGGTTATAATTCCCCACCGCCACCAAGGCGCCGGCAACGATCAGGGCCAGCCGGTCGGGGGGTGTTTCTAGGCTCAAGCCGAATTCCGGCCGCGCGACATCCCGCACTTCCATGCCAAAGGGCGCGAGCAAAACAAAACTGGGTGCCGGGAGGTCTTGTTGGCCTTCCCGGGTCGGGCCGAACGGTTTCATCCCCAATTCGGGGTTGTCCAGTTCGCTGGCAAAATGAAAACGAAGCAGGGAGGAATCTTCTTTCCAAACAGAGACGTTGTCATTGACGGTGTGCGCGGCCCCGTGAACTAAGCCGAGGCTGGGAGGAAAACCGGCGTCGCTGTTATCATCCAAATCGATCGGGAGTTTGACCGGCTGGTCTCCTAAGATGAATACCCCTTCCAACAGGGGAGCCGGGATGGAGGCGAGCGCCTCATTCTGATGGCTTTCCAGCCAGAGGGCCAGTTGATAGGCCGGGTTGGCCGCCACGGACGAGGGGGAGCGGAGTCTTTGCAGTGTCTCCCACCCGCCGACGACATTGGCAATCACCTCGGCAACCCGTTGAGGGGCGCCGGCCCATTTTGGATTTGCCACGCTGTATTTTGCCGGCCCATCTTGAGCGCCGTTGGGACCGGCGGCGCGGCGGGCGTAAATTTTTCCGCCCTCTTCTAAATAAATGGCATAGTGAGACCAACCGCGCCCCTTGCGTCCCCAGAGCCCCGGTACCTCACTGTGAAATTGCACACGCAGGGCGTTGGTCCCGTCTTCCACCCGGACGGTTTGGATATAGGCCTTGTTGCCGCACATTTCAGCGCCAACCGGGCACGTGACCGCCACGGGGAGGAACGCCTTGGGAAAATCGATATCTACGGGAACGATGTCGGGTTTGATCGACGGGATTGTCATGCGATAGGCTCCTCCAATCATCTTCGTTTGTTCTTGTCAATTTAAAATTTGCCGTTTAGATGTTTTTTATGGATTTGTTGCTTATTCGCCACGGAAGGACCGATTGGAACGAGGAGCCGCGGGTGATGGGGGCCAAACCGATTCCCTTGAATGAGGCCGGAATAGCCCAGGCGAGGCATTTGCGTGATTGGCTGGCCCAAATCGAAATCCATGCAGTTTATTCCAGTCCCATCTTAAGGGCCCGGCAGACCGCCGGGATTATCGCGGAGGGGCGGGGTGATCTGAAAGTCATCGATGAACCGGGGGTGGCCGAGATCGATTACGGCGACTGGATCGGCCTTTCCTTCAGCGAGGTGGCGGAAAAATATCAAAAAGAATATCAAACCTATTTAACCCATCCCTCCAAAATGCGGGTGCCGGGCGGGGAGCAGGTTGCCAAGGTTCAAAAACGGGCGGTGGGGGCCGTTGAAAAGATGAAAAAAAAACATGCCGGGGGAAGGGTCGCGGTGGTCTCTCATGCCGACGTGATCAAAGCGATACTGGTCCATTATTTGGAGATACCCCTGGATGCCATGCAGAGGGTCGGTTGTGACAACGGTTCGCTGGCGATTTTTCGATTCGGCACCGAGTGGGGCGACCGTCTGGCCGCCCTGAACTATTTTGCCGATGTAAACAAGATTTTTCCATGGTAAAAAAATGGGCCAAGACGTCGATTGGGGAGTTGGAAGAGGCCGTTCGGCATCATAACACCCTTTATTTTGTCAAAAACCGGCCCGAAATTTCCGATGAGGAATTCGACCGGCTGGTTGAAACCTTAAAAAGAAAAAAACCCGGCTCGCCGGTTTTGCGGGAGATCGGTTCCGACGTTTCGCAGATCGGCAAAACCGTCAAGCACGAAACCCTGATGCTTTCGCTCGATAAGTGTTACAACGCAGCGGACCTCAACCACTGGGCCTCCAAGTTTGAAGGGGAGGTGGTGGCTTCTCCCAAGATTGACGGCTGTGCGGTTTCGTTGCGATACAACCGTCAGGGGGTTTTGGCAATGGCGGCAACCCGCGGTTCCGGCATTGCGGGGGAAATCATCACTCCCAATGTGAAATATGTCCAAGATATCCCCAAACAGATTCGGCTGAAAAATGCCGAGGTGCGCGGCGAAATTTACATGCCGCTGTCGGTCTTCAAACGTTACGCCGTGGAGTTTGCCAACCCGCGCAACCTGGCGGCCGGGGCGATTAAACAAAAGGACCCCCGCAAGACCGGCGAATATAATCTTTCCTTTTTTAGCTACGATTTGCTCAACGCCGGCTGTAAAACCGAGGCGGAGAAAAGAAAACTGTTAACCAAAGAGAAATTTCCGGTGGTGGAGTGGAAACTTGTTGCCAAAGAAAAAATACAAAAAGTTTTTGAGGAATTTTTTAAGAAGCGGGAAAAACAGGATTACGAAACCGATGGGGTGGTTTATAAAACCAATTCGGTTTCCGAACAAGAGCGGTTGGGAGCCACCGCCCATCACCCCCGCTTTGCCATCGCCTATAAATTTCAGGGGGATTTCGGCGAGACGGTGTTGCGCGATGTGCTGTGGAGCGTTTCCCGGACCGGCACGATCACACCGGTTGGCAGGGTCGAGCCGGTTGAACTTTCCGGCGCCACCGTCACGCGCGTCTCGCTCCACAACTTCGGTATGGCCAAAAAGATGGGGGTGACGATCCCCGCCAAGGTGTTGATGGTCCGGCGCGGAGGGGTGATTCCCTATTTGGAAAAGGTGGTTGAGGCGAAGGGGAAGGAACTGCATCCGCCCAAAAAATGCCCCTCCTGCGGCTCTGCTGTCGAACTCCGCGATGATTTTCTTTATTGCACCAATCCCAAAAAATGCGCCGTCACCAAAATCGCCGACCTCGATCATTTTGTAAAGGTGGTCGACATTGAAGGTTTTGGGCGAAAACATCTGCAACAACTTTATGAAAATGGTTTGATCAAAGAGCCGGCCGATTTTTATCTCTTGAGAACGGAGGATTTAGTTCCGTTGGAAAGGATGGGCGAGACCCTGGCGGCCAAATTGGTTGCCCATATCGATGCGAAACGAAAATTGCCCCTCGATATTTTTTTGCGGGCGTTAAGTATTCCGGAGTTGGGAAAACACGTTGCCAAAATTTTGGCTGGTTTTGGCAGTCTGGAGAAGGTTTTAAAATTAACCCAGGCAGAACTTGTTTCCATCCATGGCATTGGCGAAAAAATTGCCGCGGTGGTGGTGGACGGTTTAAAGGAGAAGAGACCATTGATTGACAGGCTACTCAAACATATTGCAGTCGAAAAGGGGGTCAGACGCCTTTCGGGGGGACCTTTGGCGGGGAAATCCTTTTTGTTTACCGGCGCCCTGTTGGCGATGCCGCGCGAGCAGGCCCAGGCGCAGGTGGAGGCAAAGGGGGGAACGGCCGCCTCCGGCGTCTCTAAAAACCTCGACTACCTGGTGGTGGGCGCCGGCGGGGGCGCGGGATCCAAACTCGACAAAGCCAAAAAACTCCAAGCCGGGGGAGCCAAAACCAAAATCCTCTCTGAAAAAGAATTTAAACAACTTCTGGGTCTCTAACGCCGATAACTATAATAGAGGCGTAAAACTATGCCCCCGAAGGTGGAGGAAAATTTGCGGGAAAAACAAGGGTTTTTGGCCTTGGGGTTGAACCCGGGAGAACCCATTCCCCTTTTTGACAAGCTTGGGATTCCCAGCCGCGTGGGGCAGGAGGGGGAGGCCCTCTGGCAGATAAGGTCGTTAGACCTCTTTTTGCTGGATGCCGCCGAGCCGTATCGCGGCTATGGTCAGGGGAAATTGGGTTGGATTTTAAATTCGATATTTCGGGGCTGGAATTTGTTCCTGCGCGCCCTGAACGGCGATCCGATCCGCTTGCGTTACAACTGGGATGTTCCCCTCCTCCCCACGCCTGATTATCTCAATCAAATTCCCACCCTGTTTGAACGGGCACCCCTGCAAGCGCAGACTATGGCGTTGACCTCAGCCTTCGAATATCTCAAGCCGTAGGGGGAGGGGGTCAACTCCTGACACCTGACACCAACAATGGAATGAGCCGATTTGTCAGGTGTCAGGAGTTGACCCCTTCTTAAACCCACTCCTGACGTTTGATCTGATAGCGCCGCAGTTTGGAGGCGAGCGTGGTGCGGGCGATCCCCAACAGGCGGGCCGCCTGGGAGCGGTTGCCGCTCGTTTTGCGCAGGGCCTCAAGGATAGAATATTTTTCCTGATCGGTCAGTTTTTTGTCTCCGGAGAAATCTTTGTTAAGCGACAGATGGGTCAGTTCCAAATCTTTCACCTCAATGGTTTTTCCGTTTCCGATCAACAAGGCTCTTTGGATCACGTTTTTCAGCTCGCGCACGTTGCCGGGCCATTCGTAAGTTTTTAATTTTGCCAGGGCCTTTTCTGTGAAGGCGGGGGGCTCCCCGGGGAGGGCGAGGGCGGTTAAAAAATGTTGTGCCAACAAGGCAATATCCTCCCTCCGCTCCGCCAGCGAGGGGAGTTCGATCGGAAAAACAAAAAGCCGGAAAAAAAGATCCTCGCGAAACGTGCCGGCGGCGACCTGGTCTTTCAATTTCCGCAAGGTGGCGCATACCAGGCGGACATCCAGGGTGATATCTTCCCTCCCCCCCACCCTTCGCACCACCTGCGTTTCCAAGACCCGCAACAGGCGGGTCTGCAGTTCGAGGGGCATCTCGCCGATCTCATCCAAAAAGAGGGTCCCGCCGTCGGCCTGTTCAAAAACCCCTTCCTGACGTTCCACGGCCCCGGTGAAAGAGCCCTTTTCATGACCGAATAACAAACTCTCGATCAGGTTGGCCGGGATCGCCCCGCAGTTGACCGCCACAAAAGGTTTTTCAGAGCGTCGGGAAAGATCGTGAATGAGGCGGGCGGCCAATTCCTTTCCCGTTCCCGAGGCCCCAATCAGGCAGACCGGCACGGCGCTGTCCGCCGCCCGGCGGATATGATCTAAAACTTTTTTCAACGGCCTGGAATTGCCCAGCATCCGGTTTAGGATGGCCGGCTCTCCGTCTTGTCTTCTTTCCACAAATGTCTCGCCCGCCGTTTCGTTTCCGTTCGCCGAAAAAACGAGCCGCCAGGGGCCGATTTGAATCCGGTCCCCCTCGTGGAGTTTTATTTCCTGAATTTTTTTGGCATTCACGAACGTCCCGTTCCGGCTGGAGTCCTTCAAAACGTAGACGCGGTTTTGCCTTTCGATGGCACAATGCTGGCGTGAAATGGCAATATCCAAAAGCTGAATGTCGCAGGAGGGGTCGCGCCCGATGGTCAGACGCGTTTGATCGAGCGGTCTTTTGAAAAGGGGCTTGTCTTCCTTTTGCAAAAGGAGATGGGCCATGGGGTGTAAACTAGAAAACCAAAAAGGGGGCGTCAAGGACTAAGCCATTGATTTTTAAATATTTTTTGTGTCCGCTTTTTAAGACAGGCTGTCACATTGCCGGACAAGATTTTGGACATGGGTAAGGCTTTGTTGAAAGAGGGCCATCTCGTCCGGGTTTAATTTAAGTTCGACGATTTTTTCGATGCCGCCGGCACCGATCACGGCGGGGACGCCGAGGATGTAGCCTTTCACGCCATACTCACCGTTCAGATAGGCGGCACAGGGGAGTTCTTTTTTCTGATTTTTCAGGTAGGACTCGGCCATCGCCAGGGCCGAAAGGGCGGGGGAGACAAAGGCACTCCCCGTTTTCAACAGGGCGACCACCTCGCCGCCGGCGTTTTTGGTCCGTTCGACGATTTGTTCGATTTTTTCCTTCGGGAGAATCTCTGGAAGCGGTTTTCCCTTGACGGTGCAGAGCCGGGGAAGGGGAACCATCGTGTCGCCGTGGCCGCCCAAAACGACGGCGTAAACATCCTGAATGGGACAACCCAACTCCATCGCGACAAAGGCCCGAAACCGGGACGAATCCAAAACACCGGCCATGCCGCAGACCTTGTGCGTTGGGAATTTAGAAATTTTTTGAAAGGTGTAGACCATGGCGTCAAGCGGGTTGGAGACGACAATCACGAAGGCGTTCTTCGCGTGTTGCGCCACATTCCGGGCTACATCCTTCATGATCCCCAGATTTTTTATGAGCAGGTCATCGCGCGACATCCCCGGTTTGCGGGCAAGTCCCGCCGTGATGATGACCAAGTTGCTTCCCTCGATATCTTTATAATTATTGGTCCCGGTGATTTTGGCGTTGGAGCCGACGACCGGCAGGCCTTCCAGAATATCGAGGGCCTTGCCCTGCG
>JACQMB010000002.1 GCA_016203765.1 Deltaproteobacteria bacterium | reverse complement strand
TCGAAACCTAAATGGCCATCGCCTTTATCGACACATCGGTTTTGCTCCGTTTTCTATTAAAAGAGCCGGGGGCCTATCCTCATTTGGAAAAATTTAAAAAAATTTATGCGAGTGAATTGCTTAAGGTGGAGGCATTAAGAGCCATTGATCGCTTGCGCATTCAAAACAACTGGTCCAAAGAAGAGGTGGCATTAAGGATTCAATTATTAACCGCAAGCAGTTCGGCAATTCACTTTATCCCCATTCAGGTCTCTATCTTGAGGAGGGCATCAGAACCTTTTCCCACCCTTGTTGGCACTTTGGACGCCATCCATATCGCGACCGCCTTGCTCACCCAAATACAAAGTAAAGAAGAACTTCTTTTCATTACCCACGACAGAAATCAGGGTCTCGCCGCTCAAGCCGCCGGTTTGCGCGTTGCAACCTAGCGCAAGGCGGCGACGTAGGGGAGCGAGCGATACAACCCTTCCGAATCGAGACCAAAGCCGACGACATAGCGGTTGGGGACGGTAAATCCGAGATAATCGATTTTATCGCGAACGCCGCTTCCGACTTCCTTAAAAAGGAGGGAGCAAACCCTCAACGAAGCGGGTTTTTTTTCTTCCAAATGTTTCAGGAGGTGAGTCAGGGTCCGGCCGGAATCGACGATGTCCTCCACCAGCAAGACATCCTTGCCCGCCACCGGCTGGGTCATGTCGAACTCCATTCGGACAATGCCGGTGGAGCGGTCCTGGTCGTAGCTGGCCACCCGCAAAAAATCACACGCCAGGGGGAGAGGGATTTGGCGGATGAGGTCGGCCATAAAAACGAAGGAGCCTTTTAACACGCCCACCACCACCAGGTTCTTTCCTTGATAGTCTTTCCCAATCCGGCCGGCCAGGCCCTCCACCTTTTTTTGAATCTCGGCGGCGGTGATGAGGATGTCGAGCCCTTTGGCCATGGCCCCGTCCCTTATCTCCATTTGACGGTAAGAGTCAATCATGCTGAAAAAGGGACCATGGTCTTTCTTGCCCTCGTTTTGATTTCTATCAGTTCCTCTGCCTCGGCCTGGAGCGGCGATACCCATCGTCTGTTGGCCAAAGAAAGCCTCAAGGATGTGGCGGAGCCCTGGGGTTTAAATCAACCGGTCGAGCGGACCTCTTTCGACCGGTTCTTGAAAAAATTCTCGCAACGCCACCCGGCAATTCAAACAAGGGAAGAGTTTTGTGGTTGGCTCCAAATCAATCCCGACTCTCCCTTTGACCGCCCTTCCCCCGCCGAACAAGATCGGCAAACCTTAACCCCGCTGGAAATTTTAACGCTCTACTCCGCCCGCGCCGATGACGGGAGGGACATGCATCTCCCCTATGACCAGGGGGAGCAGTTTTGGTTCGGGTCGGGTACCAAGAGCGGCTCGCAGGCCTTCCGGCATATGGAAAAACCCCCCTTCAACCCTCTCCATCCCTTAAATACGCTCGGCTTTCCGTTGGGGCGCATCGGGCAGGCCAGCCGCCGGGCGCAAATCTATTTCGATTTGGCCCTGGCGGCTTACCAACTGGGCGAGCCCTACTGGGCCTGGAATTTTTTAGGCGCGGGACTTCATTATATTCAAGACCTGGGCCAACCGTATCACACCGCCCAACTCCTTGCTCCCCTCGCGATCAAAGGTGTTCAGGCTTATTTTCAGTGGGGCCGCAAAGAGAACGTGGGTTGGATTCAAACAGTCACACGGGTGGTCTCCAACACCCATCACTATTTCGAGGGCTACACCGACTATTTGCTTTGGCAAGAAAACAGCAGCGGCAGACAATGGGAAAAGGCATTGAGTGGCAGGGAAACATTTGGGGACTTCGGCGCCATGGAGGACTTGGCAAAACAGGTGCGCGGCCATGCCAACCAATCTGCGCTTGCGACAGTCCAGGCCACCTTTCAAATTACGGGGAAGAACCTGTTGACCGCCAAAATCTATGATGCCGGAGAGGTCGAAGGAAGACCGGATGACCCCCTCCCCTATTTGACGGCCGATCAGGCTCAAAGAATGAGAGGGGCTGGTCAAATCTCCCGGATTGTGGTAGGCGTCTTCGCCCACGTGGGGAAGGCTCAGCGCACTTATGTAGCGCGATTTTTAAAGGAAAAAACGGAGGAACCATAGATGTACAAAAAGAGAAAAATGGCCAAAAAGAAACAGCGCAAGAAGAAGGGAAAAAAAGTTCCCTCCCTGCGCTATCGCGGCTAGCCAAAAAAAGGCAATAAAAAAACCCCCGGCGCCTTGCGGCGCCGGGGGTTTTTTCTTTCAAACTCCGTCTATTTCTTCTTCCTTCTCATTTTTCTTTTCTTCGTGGCCTTTTTCTTCTTGGTGGCCTTTCTTCTTTTGCGTTTTGCCATTGTCTCTTCCTCCTTGAGGAATGGTTAATAATAAAAAAACCAAAAAAACAATTTACAACGATGAATTATAGGGAATTTCGCGGAGATGTCAAACTCTTTTTGCATTTTTGCCGCGAAAAATGCGCAACGCGGCACACGCGGCACCGAATCCGTTGTCGATGTTGACCACCGTGATTCCTTCCGAACAACTGTTCATCATCGCCAGCAGAGTCGTCAAACCTTTGAAGTGCGCGCCGTAGCCGACACTGGTGGGACAAGCGATGACCGGGGACTTGACGAGCCCCGCCACCACGCTGGGGAGCGCCCCTTCCATTCCGGCGACCGCAATCAAGACATCCATTTTCCGAATTTCATCGATTTGAGAAAGGAGCCGATGAAGCCCGGCCACGCCCACATCATAAAAGCGATGAGACTCCAGTCCGTAAAACTTGGCGGTTTGCCAAGCTTCTTCGGCGACCGGAACGTCGGCGGTGCCGGCGGCCAGAATGCCCAAAGACCCTTGATAGAAAGCGGGCGGCGTTTGGATAAGCTGAAAGGTCCGGCTTAAGGAATAGTAGGTAAGGCCTTGAAATAACTTGACTAATTTTTCTCCAGCCTCAGGCGGACAGCGGGTCCCCAAAACATTTTGGCCCGCATGTTTCCGCTCGGCGATGACGGCCTGAATTTGTTCCAGGCTTTTTCCTTCGCAAAAGACCGCCTCCGAAAAACCGTTGCGGCCTTCTCTCTCCCCATCCAAAAAGACCTGCTGAAATTTATCCTTCCCGGTCATAGGCTTTTAAATCAAGGGTGATGAAGTCAAAACCGAGGGGCCGCAAGGCTTCTTGAATCAGATTCTGCTTGCGGAGACAACCGCCCCATTCTTTTTGCGCAAGCTGGAGTCTGGCCAAGTTGCCGTGGAATCGCACGCGCGGATTGGCAAAGCCCAGCGCACGCAGTTTTTTCTCGGCTTCGTCTATTCTTTTTAAGGCGTCCAGGTCAACCGGCGTGCCGGTCGGAATCCGCGAAGCCAGACAGGCGGACTGAGGTTTGGCGGCAATGGCCAAATCAAAATGTTCGGCAAGGAGGCGTATCTTTTCTTTGCCCATCCCTAATACCACATAAGGCGCCCTGATCTTGGCCCTGGTCAGCGCCGCGTAACCCGGCCGATGGCCTTTCAAGTCGGTGGCGTTTGTCCCGTCCAGGATATGATCAAAATTATTTTGCGCGGCATAGTCCCTGAGGCGCCGGTAGAGTTCCTCCTTGCAAAAAAAACAGCGGTTGTCCGGATTGGCCAGATAATCAGGGTTTTCTTGCTCATGGGTGGCAATGAATTGGTGGGGGATGTCGTGCTCTCTGCAGAAATCAACAACAAAAAGACGGTCCCCGGAGGGAACGCTGGCCGAATCGCCGGTCAAGGCGATCGTGTTTGTCTTGCCCAACTGCCGGCGGGCCAGATAGGCCAACAGGCCGGAGTCTACCCCGCCGGAGAAGGCGACCACCGCCCGCCCGAGCCCGGCGATATACTTTTCTAGACGCTCCTGGTCCGTGGTCCCTCCTCTGTAGTCCGTAGTCCGTAGTCCGTGGTCCCTAGTCCGTAGTCCGTAGTCCATATCAATACCCCATCGGCACTCCCGCCCCGCGCGGATCGGCCACGCCGACCCACCCTTCCTTGGTGCGGGCCACGAGCATCACCAGGGAGGCATTGGGGGTCTCTTCCACGGCATGCCCCATCTGTGTCAACTTTTCCACGACCTCTTCCGGATAAAGGCCCGGTTCGACCATCAGTTGATCCGGTAGCCATTGATGGTGCATCCGCTTGGCCGCCACCGCCTGCAAAGGGGTTGCCTTAAAATCAATCATGTTGAGAATCGTATTCAATACCGCCGTGATGATTTTGGGGCCGCCGGGAGAGCCCAAGACCAAAAAGAGCCGGCCGTCGGAATCAAAAACAAATGTGGGCGACATCGAAGAGAGGGGAACCTTCCCCGGGGCAATGGCGTTGGCCTCGGAGCCGATCAGTCCGAAGCTGTTCGGCACGCCGGCCTGGACGGAAAAATCATCCATCTCATTGTTCAGGACAATGCCGGTCCCCTCGGCCGCCAGGCCGGAGCCGAAGAGGGTGTTGATGGTCTGGGTGGAGGCCGCCGCATTGCCTGCTTGATCGACAATCGAAAAATGGGTGGTGGAGTCCGATTCATTGAGCGTGCCATGCTGCGGGGCCAGGCTGTTGGAGGGGGTGGCCTTCTTTAAACTAATGGAAGCCGCCAGGCTTTTGGCGTACTCCTTGGAGGTGATGCCCCGCACCGGCACCTTCACAAAACGGGCATCGCCCAGATAGACCGCCCGGTCCATAAAACCCCGCCGCATTGCCTCGGTGATGACGTGGGCGGTGCGCGCATTGTAGGGCCCCCTTCGACGAAGGGGAAATTCTTCCAGGATATTCAAAATTTCAATCAGAACGGCCCCGCCGGAGCTGGGGGGCGGCATCGAGACGATTTTGTAGTCCCGATAGGTCCCCGTCACCGGTTTCATTTTATGTATTTTGACATGGTAAAAATCTTTTAAATCCAAAATGCCGCCATGGCGGCGAACCGTGTTGACAATGCTCCAACTGATTCCGCCATGATAGAAGACCTGCCAACCCTGCTTGGCAATTTCGGTTAAGGTCTTGGCCAAATCCTTTTGGACAAACGCTTCCCCTTCCCGCAACGGCCCCTCCTTGCCAAAAAATATCTTTTTGGAAGAAGGAAAGGCGGTTAAAACCTCTTTGCGCTGCTGGATGGCCTCCGCCAGTCGGGGATAGATTTTAAATCCCTGTTCGGCCAAATTGATGGCGGGCTGAATCAGATCGACCCAGGAAATCTTTCCGCCGGCATAATTATCATAGAGATAGCCCAAACCGGCCACCAGCCTTGGGACCGCCACGGCCAGGGCGCCGTCTTGCGAAAGTTTTGTGTCGGCCTTGTCGTCCCGAAGATACATGTCGCGGTGGGCGGCCAAGGGGGCCACTTCACGAAAATCGATCGCCACCGTCTTATTTTTTTCCTTGTCATAAAAAAGCAAAAACCCTCCCCCACCGAGCCCCGTGGACTGGGGACGAAGAACGGATAAGGCGAAGGAGACGGCAATCGCCGCGTCGACGGCATTGCCGCCTTTTTTGAGAACTTCGAGCCCGATTTGGGAGGCCTGGGGATTGGGCGAGGCAATCATTGCGCTTTTCGCCGCGGCCTGATAACTCTCCAGCGTCCGCCCGGGCTGGGGATCGACCAGGTTAAGTTTTTGAGGCTTCGTGCAGGAAGAAAAAACGCAGAGAACAAGAACTATCAGCCGGAATTTGCGCATGGTTAGTGGAAAAATCGAAATAAACGCAAATTGTCAACTAGGAAAAATCAAAAGCCCAGTATTTTCACAATTCTTTATTTTCTTTTTTTTAGTCCACGGTCCAATCTTCAGGTCTCCGTATACTCCGGCCCGCTCCCTCCCTCCGGCGGGGTCAGCCGGCCCCCCTTTGCCGAAATCGCGCCGCAGTGGATGCAGTTGGTGGCGTTCACGTGGATCTTTTTTTGGCCGCCTTCGGTATGCCACTCATAGACATTGGCCGGGCACATGTGAATCCAGGCCTCGCCCACCGTTTCGGGCACTTCCGTCATCACCCTAATATGGTTCGGTTGATTGTCGCGACTCCGGTTGCCGCTGGCAAAGGCCGAAGCGAGTTTATCAAAGGTATACTTTCCATCAGGTTTTGGATATTTCTTATCGCCATTGAACAAGGGCTGTTCATAATCCGGTCTTGTTTTAAACCGCCAGCCGGGAAACAACCCCCGCGTCACCGTCATCAGGCCGGCCAGGAAAAAGCCGGGCCAAAAACCCCATTGAAAGGCCTGGCGCATGTTGCGGACTCTGCGCAAATCCTTCCAAATAAAACTCCGGCGAATTTTTTGATCATAGCTTTGCAACGCGTGGGGGGCTTTCAAATCACGCCTCGATCGCAAAGCCTCAACAATCGCCTCGGCCGCCAACATGCCGGAGGTCATGGCATAATGAATCCCCTTCAAGGCCGGCACATTGACGAAACCGGCCGCGTCGCCGGTCAGCAGGCAACCTGGCAGGTGCAGCTGCCGCGGCAAGGCGTAAAATCCCCCTTCGGGAATCGTCTTGGCCCCCCAGCCTTTGTCTAACCGCCTCCCCCCTTCGAGAATTTTTTGAAATAAAGGATGTCTCTTCATCTCCTGGAACAGATCGTGCACCGAAAGGGTGGCGTCATGATAGTCGAGGCCAATGACCAGCCCCAGCGAAATTTTGTTGGGCCCCAACGGATAAGCAAAACTTCCGCCAAACTCGCCGTATTTTTTGGCCGGTCGAAGCGGCCAACCCATCGTATGAACCACACGATCCAGTGATTTGGGGACTTCCCAAATCTCCTTTACGCCAAGAGCGTAAATCTGCGGGTTCGCTCCCTTTAAATTGAAATGCTCTATGGCCGTTTGAGTAAGATGACCTTGGGTTCCTTCAGCCAAGACCGTGGCTTGCGCCAGCATCTCTATCCCCTCTTCAAAGTTAGAGAGAGGTTGGCCATTCCGATCACGTCCTTTATCACCCGTTTGCGCCCCCACCACCTTCCCATCATCCACTAACAGCTTGTAACCCGCGGTTTCCGACAAAATCGTAACCCCCAGCCCTTCAGCCTGCTTGGCCAACCAAGCCCCCACTTTGCTTAGACTGGCAACATAGTTGCCATGATTTTGCATCGTCGGCGGGGTAGGTAAACGAACCGCTCCCTTGGCGGTTAAAAAATAAACCGCCTCCTTTTGAACGGCCCCGGCAAAGGGGAAATCGGAATCCTTCAGGCCGGGAAACAATTGACGAAAGGCAATCGGATTAATCACTGCCCCGGAAACCAGATGCGCCCCGGGATATTTTCCTTTTTCCAAAAGAGCGATGGGAAATTCGCCCAGCGGTTTGGCAACTTCGGGCGACTCTTTCAACAACTGGCCCAACCGAATGGCGCAGGCCAGCCCCGCCGGTCCCGCCCCGACAATGAGGACACCGGCCGATAGCTGTTTGTCCGCGCCTTTCGAAGGCCTCGCCACAAAATCAGCCGCTTGATAGGGAGGGGGATATTGGCTGGGACTCGTCATAGATATTTTTCGATTTGCGCCAATAAATCCCGCTTATGAATAAAGTCGGAGAGATAATCCAGCCGATCGGTCCGATAGACCATCACCGGCGAGAGCTTATAACGTCGAATCCAGCGGTCATAGAGTCCTGAGAGATTGCGCAAATACTCGTTGGGAATTTTTTGCTCCATTCCCCTTCCCCGCAGAGCAATCCGCTTTTTGACGGTGGGAAGGCCGCATTTCAGATAGATCAGCAAATCGGGGGGCCGGACCGATTTCAGGATCGATTTATAAAAATTCCGGTAGATCTTGAAATCGCGGTCGGAAATAAATCCCTGCCGGTGGAGATTTTTGGCAAAAATCTCGGCGTCTTCAAAAAGGGAGCGGTCCTGCACCACGGTTTGTTCGCATCCGTTTAATTCCCGGTGATGCATCCTGAATTTTTGGGAGAGGAAATACATCTGCGAGTGAAAGGCCCATGCCTTCATGTCTCGGTAAAAATCCTCGAGATAGGGATTGGTGTCGTTGGGCTCAAACAGCGGTTTCAACTTAAAATGTTTGCACAAAAATTCGACCAGGCTCGATTTGCCGGATCCCATGTTTCCCGCGATGGCGATGTAGCGACCGGGCATGAACTGCTTGCTTAATATACATACCCTTCTTTTTCAAGGACTCTTGCGGCGATTTTTTCCTTGAGGGCCTCGGTGGGGGCGAGTTTAGGTTGGATGATTCGCGCCAAGGCCTTTTCGTAGGACTCAAATTCCTTTTCATTCCCCTCGGCCACATTAAACAAGGCCTGGCGGGCGCGGGCCAGCAGTTGCGGGGTTTTTTCGCACAGATAGACGACGCACATCTGTTCGGCCAGGGCCGATTCCTCTTTCCCCTTCAGCTTGGCGATCTTCAAGGCCCGCTGGAGGCCGGACTGGATGGCGTAAATTTCGATCACAAAATCGGCGATCAGCATCGCCAGGAGCTGTCTTTCCTTCAGTTTTTCCATGTATTTTTGCACCACCACGCCGCTGAAATAAAGGGCCAGGCGTTTTAAACATTCGAGCTGGTCGATCCATTCCGCCAGGGGCCCTCCGCCGTTGGTTTTGGAAAAACCCTTATTGAGTCCGTCGAGGACGTTTTGAATCGGGGTCATCAGATCGATGCTCCCCTTCATCGAGCGGCGGATCAGCGTGTCGGGAATCAACAGGCGGTTGATCTCGTTCGTCCCCTCAAAGATGCGGTTGATCCGGTTGTCGCGGTAGAACTGGTCGGGGGGATAGTCGCGAATAAAACCGTAACCGCCGTAGATTTGAACCGCGTCATCCGAGGTGAAAAAGATCGATTCGGAGCCGAAGACCTTCGCAATGGAGGCCTCGATATTGAGACCCTTCACGAACTTGACCACATATTTGTAGCGGTCTTGCTCGGCGGGATCGATCGTGGCGCAGACATCGTCCAGGGCGCCGGCGTAGGCGTAGATCAGCGATTCCAGCAGATAGGTGCGGATGGCGGCGTTGGCCAGCATTTCCCGGATGGCCTGAAACGAGGCAATGGGTGTTTTAAATTGCTTTCTCTCTTTGGCGTAGCGCGCGCAAAACTCGATGAGCCGCTTGGAACTCCCCATGCAGGCCGCCCCCAGCTTCCAGCGCCCCACGTTCAACACGTT
>JACQMB010000086.1 GCA_016203765.1 Deltaproteobacteria bacterium | reverse complement strand
CGCCTCTTTCGCCGAAATGTTCGTGGAAAAAATCGGGGCCTTCGCGAAACAAGAGGCCTTTCAACCCACATTAAATATCGACGCCGAAATCCCTTTGAACACGATCAACGCACTCCTGTTAAATGAATTGGAACTCCTGCGTCCCTTCGGTGTTGGGAATTCCGAGCCTCTCTTTGCCGCCAAGGAGGTTTCTTTTAAAAATATCCGCGTGGTGGGGAAGGATCATTTAAAAATGGAGGTGGGCGATACTCATAAAACCTTCCCGGCGATCGGTTTTCGGATGAAAGGACGCCTCCCGTTGCAAGGCCCCGCCGGGGCCATCGCCTTCACGCCGCAGTGGAATGAGTATCAGGGCCAAAAGACAATCCAGTTAAAAATCAAGGACTTAAAAGTTTCTTGACACACTGCGTAATAACGGTTAGCATTCTCTATAAAGGAGGATACCATGCCAACAAACAGAAAAGGGAGAGGGGTCAAGGGGGGAAATCACACCCTTTTGGGTCTCGGCATGCCGGCCGTTCATCACGCGCTGCAAATTTTGGAAAAAGAAGCCAAATATTACAGCGCCGTTCTGCCGACCAGGAAATTCCTGATCCGCGAGGCGAAGAAAAATCTGAACGGCCTGATGCGCAAAATCCAGAAGAGCACCGTGGCCCATCGGGCCATGAACCTGGCCACCCACAAGGGGGCGGAAGTCATGTCGCTGTTGAATTTTCCCACCAAGCGGGACGTGACCCGGCTCAATGGCCGTGTCGCCAAGCTGGAGCAGAAACTAAAAACGATTCAGCATCGCCGCGCCCGGGCCTAAATGGAAAGAGGGGTGACATTGCTGTCGGGGGGACTCGATTCCTGCCTCTCCACGGCCCTGGCCCGCGATCATCACGCAATCGTCCTGGCCCTGACCTTTGATTACGGCCAGCGGGCCGCCGGCCAGGAAATCAGGGCCGCAGGAAAAATCGCCAAATTCTGGCGAATCAAGCATCAGGTGGTGGAACTTCCCTGGCTGAAATTGATCGGCGAAAACGCCCTCACCGACAGCCGGCGGCGTCTTCCCCAATTCCGCGATCTGGAAAAATTGAAAAACAAGAAAGAGACCGAACGCTCGGCGGAGGCGGTCTGGGTCCCCAACCGGAACGGGGTTTTTTTGAATATCGCGGCCGCCTTTGCGGAGGCGCTGGGGGCCGAATGGCTGATTACCGGCTTTAATCGCGAAGAGGCGCAGACCTTTCCCGATAATTCCTCCGATTATGTCACCCGCCTCAATCGCGCCCTGGAACTTTCCACCTTATTATTCCCGCCGAAGGTCAAAAGTTACGTGCAGGCAATGGACAAAAAGGAGATGGTTGCCAAATGGATTATGTTAGACCTGCCCTTCGATTTTTTCTGGAGCTGTTACGAGGGGGGTCAAAAAATGTGCGGGGTTTGCGAGTCGTGCGCCCGGACCAAGGCCGCCTTTCAGGCCCACAACCTGCTGGAAAAAATCACTGACCGTTTTCTTCAATGAATTTTCGGATCACACCTTCGATAAAGGCGTTGACCTCCTCATAGACGCGTTTCATTTCTTCCCCTTCCGACTGGGTCCGCATCCTCTCCCTGTTGAGCGAAAGGAGATCGTGGGCCCCTCCCTCCACAACCAACATTCTGTGCCCCAACCGTTCCGCTCGGGCCCTGCGCTGTTCGTAAAAATCGGGAACCCCTTCTGAATATTCTTCATCGGCGGTGCCGGACATATACAAGGTGGGGGTTTGGCGCCTCCTGTCGTCCGATCCGTCGCGCAAAAAAGTCCACTGCGTATCATGGGCCTCCACCATGGGCGTCCCGGTCGGATGGGGGTCAAAAGTCCCCTGGGCCACGCGCCGCCGCAAGGTGGGAAGGGTCGCCGGCCCCCAGGCGGGGTCATAACCGGAAATGCCGATGACTCCGTCGAGCCTTCCGGGATAGCGGGCGGCATACTCATCCAGGGCATTATCCCCGTGGGAGCGGCCGATGGCCACCACCGGAACCTTTCCGCTGGAGAGATAGCGAAAATAACCGAGGAGGGTGTACATCCAGCCGATAAACTCATCCAGATTATGGAATCGCTTATCCCTCACGGACTGTCCATGGTTGGGGGTATCGAAGGCAACGGCGTTGAAGCCATAGAGCCTGCGCAAGCGGATGGCAGGGGCCTGCATGGTCAATCCGGTGGAACGCGCCCCCCCTCCCCCGTGAAACATCGGAACGATCGCGCGGCAATCCCCCATCACCCAGCCGGTTTTGTAGGGGATATAAAAGGCGGTGCCAAAGCGATGGTCGAAGACCACGGCCACGCCGATTTGATCATTGACGGCCAAGAGCTTCCGCAAGGGTTCGCCGGTTCTTAATCTTCTTTCCACCTCCTCGCGAAACATCGGATGGGCCAACGCCGCGCCTAGCTCCCGTTCCGAGGGGGGGATAGCCAAGGTCGCCGCGATATCGCGTATCTTTTTATCCTGCGCGACGATGTTTCCCCTCAAGGTAAAAGAGACCCCGTCTATCTTTGCCTCCCCCCCCTCCACTCTCACCTGCCATCCCAAAATCTCCATGACCCGGTCGGGGATATTTGATGTTTTGGGTTGGGGTTCCTTGGGGTTGCGAATGGCATCGATCAGGTTGGGCACATCCATCTTTTCCCCTTTTACTTTTCCGGTGAGGGCTTTATTGGCCTGGAGAATGTTTTGCCTTATTTTCGAGACCGCCTTCCTGGCGGCGGAATAGTGGCGGACAAGCAAAGAGGTAGCGGGTGTCGGTTTGGCCATTTCGGTTTTTAAGGCTCCATAATGTTTTGTTAAATGGTCAATGTTCTCCCGGATACTCTGCACCGCGTGGAGGGTGGTTTTAAAGAGAAAGGCCATCTCCTCGGTCCAATCGTCGGGGGCCACGGAAAGTTTTAAACTTTCCGCCTCCGCCTCCATCGCCTGCGATTCCTCTCTCCACCCCCCAGGTTTTGACCGACAAATGGCATCCAGTTCTTCAAGTTCCTCCGTTCTCAACTCAAAGGATCTTCCCTTTTCGGCCTCGATGGCCGCCCGGGTTTTCTCCAGGTGTTCTCCCCACCGCGCCAGCAGATTACTGTCCCATTTTCTCAGTTTGGCCTTCTCGATAAGCCCTTCCTGATCCTCACGCAGAGAACCCAGAAGGGATTTGACGCGCACCAACGCCGAAAAAACATGAATTCTCAGACCGGCCGGATGCGCACCCTCCTGCATTTTTCCGGGGATGGTTCTAAAAACACGCCGGGCATCCTTGATGGCGGTTCGAATTTTTTCAGAAAACTTCGGCAGGTTTTGAAAGGAGTCCCGGACGTTGCCGGGCCAAAGGTCAATCTCCGTTCCAAAGGCGGCCACCGCCTCCCTGCGGACACGATTCAAATCGGCCGTGACACGGGCCAGATGTTCATCCAAAATGGAGAGGGCCCTTCCGGGAGGGACCAAAACATAATACCCGAGGGCTTGTAGATAAGGAGCCAATTCCGCATATTGGGGAGGAGATGGCTCCCTCGGCGGAAGGCCTGGGATGGCCTCCCGGCTGCTTTCTTCCCGCGCGGCCGAACGAGAAAGGTTGTGCTCCAACTGGCTGGCCAGCTCCAAAAAACGGTCGGCATCTTTCGAAAGGGCCATGGCCCTTTCCTGCAGGGCCTGGAGGACTTCCGCGGGACGGTTTTGAACCTCCCCCAACGCGGCCAGGAGGAGATCACATTCGGTCCGAAGGCTTTGCCAGGTTACGTCAAAAACACTCACCACCTCCCTTTGGGCCTGCATAACCTCCTCGGGAGTTTCATCGAGTTGTTTTTTCAACGCGTCATAATTTGTTCTTAACGGATCCATGATACTTTCCACTAAACGTATCAGGCGGTCGGGCAGGACCTTGGCCACCTCCGAAGTCGCATAAAACCGCTCCCTCTGTGAGGCGAAGGCCTCCTGCTCTTTCGCCATTCGGCTGAAAGATTCCCGGACCCTCCCGGCATTCTTTTGGGTCAAATGGCCCTGCGCCAAGACTTCTCGGATATGTTTGAGTTCTTCCCGAACGGCACTCACGGCCCTTCCCATTTCATCCAGATGGGAAGAGGTAATTTCCACCCACTGCGCTTCTTTTTTGTCCTGCTCCATTTTCTCCAGCATGGTTTGGGCGGTTTGAAAATCATTGTGGAGATTCCCTGTTTCTTTCCGGCTCAAAAATTTAGGACCGCGATCGTTGAGACGGTCCAGGACCTCCACAATGCTCAAACCATGAATGGCCACGCTTTTTCGGTCGCGGAGCGTCTGGCCGGAGATAATTTCGACCCGTTCGGGATTCTCCAATCCCAAAATGCGGGCCAAAAATTTTTGCAAGGTCTGATTAGCATCCTCCCCGGCAGATTCGCGTTTTAAGCTAATTTGAAGACGCTTTCCTTCTTGAACCAACCCATGAATGCGGCTTCTTCGACCTCTTGTGCTAATCGACAGAAAAACGCGGTAACCGTCCTCCCTTCTTTCAACGATGCCGCCCAGGGGATGTTCGGAAATTGCCGCAGACTTGGGGAAAGAGGGACTGACTAACGACAACTGTTCGGCTGACGGCGTGTCGGAAAAAGATCCGGCATGCCGCTGAAGGGCTCTTGTTCTAGCCTCACCCCATTTTGTAGAATCCTCGATCCCGTCAAGGAGTCTTGAAAGCTCATCCCGAATCCCGCATACCGTTTCCGGATCGAACGGTTTAGCCGAAGCAACCTGCCGTAAACCGCCGACCTCTTCCACAAACCGGTCGGCGCTCTCTATCTGTGCTTCCATGAGAGCACCACCCAAAATATCAAGGCTGGGGACCGCTTCACTCATCACCTCGGGAGGCACCTCCCCCAAGACGGAGGCCGCCGTCTGCGGGGAGATCAAAACCTGCGCTGAAAGGACAAAACCGTTCACAATCCTCCTTGGGGTAATCTTCGGCAGTCATTACAAAAAGTTGCGCAAAGGTCAAAAAGATCGTATAAGATTTTTTGCCGATGCCGAAAGCAAAAAAAAATACCTTAAAAATCAGGTGGTTAGAAACCATGATCGATTATGACGGCACGCTCCTTCATTCGGGATGGATTCAAAAAGCCTCTGGATTGGAGGGAAATGCCATGGCGGCCTTCTGCGGAAGGGCCGATGTCCCGGTTGAAAATATGGTCGATCTGGAAGATGTGGCCGCCAACGCGCCGATTTTTTCGGAGGCGATGTTGCACTTTATTGTGGAGATTTTTGATGGTGACCTGGAAAAAATGGTCCTGCGCCAGCGCCTGTTGATGGCGATTATCGAGGAAGAACTGAAAAAATATCCCGCCTGCGCCAAAATTGCGCGAAAGGGGGATGACCTCTTCGACGGACCAGCCAAACTTTCGGTCTCGATTGCCACCCATTCCCCCCGCTCCGGCCTCATCCACACCGGGCTGAATATTTCCAGCCGCAACACGCCGGTCTTAACCAAAGGGCTGGCCGACTACGATATTTCTCCCAAAAAGCTGGCGGTAGAGGTGATGGCGCACTTTGCGGAAGAATTGGCCGGCATCCGTCATGCCGCCGGCAAAGTCCGCCCGGTCGGTTGACATATGGTGCCAGGCACTATATGTCACAAAAAGTTACACAGGGTGCCTGGCACCCTGTGTAACTTTTATGTTGAACCGGGAGGCGTACGAAGAGCGCGAAAAGGAACTGCTGGCCCCCTATGCCCAGCTTTCGTCCAACTCGCTGGGACGCAAATACAAAGAAGAGCCATGTATCTTTCGCCCCTCTTTTCAGCGCGACCTTGATCGCATTATTCACTCCACCGCCTTTCGCCGTCTTGAATACAAAACACAGGTCTTTATCAATCACGAAGGGGATTACTACCGCACGCGCCTGACCCACAGTCTGGAGGTCAGCCAAATTTCCCGGGGGCTCGCGCGCATGTTAAGACTCAACGAAGACCTGGCCCAAACGATCGCCCTGGCTCACGATCTGGGCCACACCCCCTTCGGCCATGCCGGCGAGGCGGCGATGCAAAGTCTGATGGAAAGCGAAGGGGGTTTTGAACACAACGAACAGAGCTATCGGGTGGTGACGGTCTTGGAGGAACGCTATCCCGATTTTCCGGGCCTCAATCTCTCCTACGAAGTTTTGGAGGGAATCTTGAAACACGCCACGGAGTATGACAATCCCAAAAACCTGGGCGATTTCAAAAACAGCGGGTATCCGACCCTGGAGGCCCAACTGGTCAATTACGCCGACGAGATCGCCTACATGAATCACGACCTGGACGACGGCCTGCAATACGGGATGCTCAATTTCGACGTTCTCAAAAATGTGGCCCTTTGGGAAGAGACTTTTCGCGAGGCATCCCAACGCCATCCCGGCGCCGCTGAAAAAGTTTTGCGCTATCGGATCATCAGCCGGCTCATTCACGTGATGATCGACGATTTGCAAACGCAGACCCGCAAAAATTTGGAAGCCAAAAAAATCAAAACGCTGGCCGACGTGCGAAACAACGGCAAGGACCTGGTGGCGATCAGCCCCGGCCTGAAGAAAAAAACCAAGGAGCTGAAAACTTTTCTCTACGACAACATGTATTGCCACTGGCGGGTGGTTCGAATGCAGGAGAAGGCCAAGCGGATTGTGCGTGATTTGTTTGAGGCCTATCTGGCCAATCCGAAAACCCTGCCTGAGGAGTTTTATTCCAAGATCGGAGGGGCGAAAAGCCCCAAACGGGCGATCTGCGACTATATCGCGGGGATGACCGACCGGTTTGCCCTCCAGGAGCACAAAAAAATCTTTGACCCGGAGGAGAGGGTCTGATAGGCCAACCCTGTCTTTAGCCTTCCTTCGGCAATGAGCAGAAATTTTCACATCGGCATCATGGGGAATCTTTTTTCGGGCAAGACGACCCTCATGGATGCCCTTTCCAAAGATCCTTATAAAAAAGATTTGCAAATACTGT
>JACQMB010000084.1 GCA_016203765.1 Deltaproteobacteria bacterium | reverse complement strand
TCTCAACAGGGACTGGTCAGCGGTTCGGCACAAGCTGTTCCGGGAACGAACTTAAGTCAATTTCAATTGATGGAGATCATGAATCAAAACAATTTGCGTTTGATTGAACTGCAGGCCCTGATGCAAAGCAACATGCAAGTTTGGAATACCAAGTCGAATATTTTGAGCGCCGATCACCGTGCCAAGATGTCGATGATCGAGAAGTTCACGGCTAGAGGGTAATCGTTAAGTCGAAGGGGGGTCCCATGGTTTCACTTTCCCAACAGCATTTGGCCCTGCTGATGGAGGCGGGCTATATCTACCTCGGCATGCAGCGCTACCAGGAGGCGAGAGAAGTCTTCGAAGGGGTGCATGTTTTAAAACAAGACAGCGAAATTCCACTGGTCGCCCTGGCCGGCGTTTCCTTTTGTCAGGGAAAATTAAAAGAGGCCCAAAAAATCTACGCGAAGGCCCTCAAACTCAATCCGGACAGTCTCTACGGCAAGGCCTATCTGGCCGAAACGCTATTTTTCGACGGCCATAAGGCGGAGGCGGCCCAACTGCTAAAAGAAGTGGACCGTGCCGAGTCCAAAGGCCCCGTGGGCGATTTTGCCCGCTCTTTGCTGGAGGCCATTGATAAGGGTTTTACGCCGGAAAAACTTTCGCAGGCCAAAGAACTCAAAGCCTATTATGACAAACAGAAAAAGAAAAATTAAATTCGTTCTTGGTTCTTGGTTCTTGGTTCTTGGCCTCGTGGCGTGCGCGCAAGAGACCCTCTACAACCAACTCACCCAGGAAGATGCCAATCAAGTCATGGTCCTTTTGCAAAACAACGGCATTGAGGCCGCCTTGGAACAGGAAGTGGTTCAGAACGAGACCTTTTGGGCCGTCAAGGTCGCCAGGCAGGATTTGGCCAAGGCCCGCGAGTTGATGGTCTCCAGTCATGTGATCTCGCCGCGCGCGCCGGGACTCAAGGAGGTCTACCAGACCGGCAAGGGGGGCTGGATCAAGACGCCGGCCGAAGAGCGGGCCCGTTATCTCCTGGCCTTGAAAGGGGAGATCGTCAACTCGCTCAAAAAACTGCCGAACGTGATCGACGTGGACGCGGTGATCAACATTCCGCAGGAAGATGATTTCGGGATGAAGGAAAAAAAACGACCGACCGCCTCAGTGGTAATCAAGGCCCAGCCGCCGGCCGAAGGGGAGAGCGGCTTGAGCGAAGTGCAGATTCAACAGTTTGTGGCGAACTCCATTGAGGGGATGTCGCCGCGCGACGTCTCCGTGCTGTTGAATTTTGTCGCGTCGGTGGGGACCCGCGTGCGGCCGGGGGAAACCGTTTTGCTTCCCAAGGGTCCGGGAGAGAAAAAAGCCGAAACACCCCCGGCGGCTGGGACCGATTTACAATTGATGGGGCTCAAACTGGATACTCCTTCGAAAGAGCGCCTGAAAGTTTATCTGATCATCTTTTTTGCCGTGCTGGTGATTTTGTCGGCCGCCCTTGTCTTGTCAATTTTGCAATTGAGCCGCACCCGGCAGGAGCTCAAGGGTTTGCGGCCGGGGACCGCGCCGGCCTTAAAGGCGGGCCAGGGGGCCGGTTCCCAGCGGCTTGAGGCCCCGGAGGCGGAAGCCGAAGAGGCGGAGGAGGAAGAGGAGGAAGAGGAGGAAGAGGGTTGAAGGGCAACTTTGGGATCCCCGGCCGCCGATAATAGTATAGAGGAGTAAATGCATGGATTTTCAAGCGGTCAGACCTGATCTAGTCAAATTTGAGATGCGCCAGGCGACGGGAACCCCGGCCTGGGCCAAGGAGATCAAAAAGCCGGGCTTTTTTGGTCGTTTGTTATCCGGCCTGGGCCGGATTGCGGGGGCCACGGCCGCCCCGTTATCTTTTATTTTTCCCCCCGCCGCCCTGGCCGCCGCAGGCATGTATGGGGTTTCCGCCATCGGGGATCAAATTCAGTATAACGCCTACGAAAAGGCTTTTTCCTCGGCGGCCCAGCGCGATCTGAGCAATGCCTCTTTTCCGGGTCTTGATTTGGGAAATATCGGAATTCAGCCGGCCACGCACGCGATTTCGCCCCAGGATGAGCAGATTATGAATGTTTTGTTTGCCAGAGACCAGGCTTCCTTGGGAATGGCCCATGCGATATAATAAATGCGATGATGCAGATCAAAAAAACCTCCCGTTTCGCCGCCGTCGATAAACCTTCGCGAAAATCCATAGCCAAAACCGACGAATCCTCCGGCCAGGCGGCCTCTCCCTTCGCCATCAAACCTCCCGATGCCTTAAGGGCCATCACCGAGCGAAAGAGCCGCCAGCTCAAAGAGTGGCAAAAGTTGGCGATTCTGCAACGGGCCCTGGAACCTTACGCGAGTGAGGCCAAAGAGCACCTTCCTCCAGACCTCCGCCAGGTGGAGGAAAAAGTCCGCCAAAGAATGTTGGAGGAAGGTTTCAAAGAGGAAATCGCCGCCGAGGCCGGTGATGAAACGGTTAGCGCTATTTTGGATACCCGTTCAAAACAAAAGCAGCACTCTTAACACTCCTCCCCCGCCTCCATCCCCAGCGCCTTCATTTTGCGGTAGAGGATGCTACGGGAAATGCCCAGCTCCTTGGCGGCGCGCGATTTGTTGCCGCGGTAGCGCTTTAGGGCCGACACGATCACGTCTTTTTCAAAACTCTTCAGATTGTCGCGCAGGTGGGCGAACATCGTGGTGTGCCCGTTGCGGCCGGAGCGGGATTGTTTGAGATGGAGCGGCAGGTGGCGTTCGTCCAAAACCTCGTCCGGATGCAGGATCAAGATATTTTCGATTACGTTTTTCAACTCGCGCACGTTGCCGGGCCAATCATATTTCATCAGATATTGAACGGCCCGCCGTGTGAAATGGCGCACGCCGAACTGCGGCTTCAGTTCTCGCAACAAATGTTCCACCAAAAGGGAGATGTCCTCCGTGCGGGCCCTAAGGGGCGGGACATAAATTTCCACTCCCTGCAAACGATAGTAGAGGTCTTGCCGAAACCGGCCTTTTTGAATCGCCGCTTGAATATCTTGATTGGTGGCGGCGATCACCCGAAAGTTTGACCTGATTTTTCTGGCGGAGCCCAGCGGTTCCACGATTTTGTCTTGTAGCACGCGCAATAGTTTGGCCTGCAGGGTGGGGGACATGCAGGCGATCTCATCCAGGAAGATGTCGCCGCCGTTGGCCTGAATAAATTTGCCTTGCCGGGCCTGCGAGGCCCCGGTGAAGGCCCCCTTTTCATGGCCGAAGAGCTCCGACTCCAGCAGGTTTTCCGGAATGGCCGCACAGTTGACCGCAATAAAAGGGCGCAGCGTATTTTCCTCCTGTTTGTGGATGGCCAGGGCGATCACCTCCTTGCCCACGCCGCTTTCCCCCATCAATAATACCGGGGTTTGAGTCCCTTTTAATTTGGCCGCCACGTCACAAATGTTGCGCATGGCCAGCGATTGACCCACGATGCCATTATGCATGCGCTCGGTTTGTTTCACTTTTTCACGCAGGAGACTGTTTTCCCATTCCAGTTTCCGGTTTTGCAGGACACGCTCCAGAGAACGAAGGAGGACCTCTTTTTCGATGGGCTTGGTGATGTAATCGCTGGCCCCCAGTTTAATCGAATCGACGATTAGGCGGGCATCCTGGATGACGCTGGCCATAATGACGATCTGCTCCGGATTTTTCTTTCGAACGGCCCTTAAGATATCGAGACCCGATCCATCCGGAAGGCTGATATCCAGAAAGATCACGTCAAAATCCTGTTTTTTCCATTTTTTGTGGGCGTCAAAGCAATTGGCGGCAAAAGTGAGGGGATGCCGGTCACCCAGCAAGAGGTCGTAGGTTTGCCGGACCCCTTGATCGTCTTCCACGATGAGGATGTTTAGTTTTTGCGTCTCCATGAGTGCCTCCTTGATCTCCTGATCTCCTCCACCAAAGCATAAAGTGTGCCAAAAGCAAACACTTTTTTATCTCCAAATTTAATTGTAATAACAATTAGTTACATTTTTTAGACCGAAGTGAAGTTAAACAGGACAGCCTCAAATATGAGAC
>JACQMB010000083.1 GCA_016203765.1 Deltaproteobacteria bacterium | reverse complement strand
GTGTTAAGCCTATCATAGTGTTATCCTTGCCAAAAGATTAAAATTTTGTATTGGTAATCGGTAGGCAACGACGTATAATCGATGGGCACCTCTAAAAACCTCCTTGTTGTCATTGCGAGGAGCGAAGCGACGAAGCAATCCAATTGATTTCATTGGAGATTGCTTCGGCCTTCGGCCTCGCAATAACAAAATGGGACCACGGGATGGGTTTTTAGAGGTGCCCCGTTGTTAACGCGCCCGTAGCTCAGTTGGATAGAGCACAAACCTTCTAAGTTTGGGGCCCCAGGTTCGAATCCTGGCGGGCGCACCAAAAAGTTTCCAATTAGTTTTTGTGGGCCGCTTCCAAGACGGCGGAGCGGTGTTTCCAAGTGGCGAGAAAGCACAAGGTGCCGATCACGGCCGCGGCAATAAAGAAAACAAAACCGCCGTCCCAGCCCCAGCGTTGCACGATCAGCCCGGTCCCGATGCCGCAGGCGGTACTCCCCAAATAACCGAACGTCCCGGTCATGCCGGTCGCCGTAGCGGCCGCCTTTTTGGAGGCAAAGTCAGCCGCGGCCACGCCGACCAGCATTTGCGGGCCGTAGACTACAAAGCCGACCGCAATCAGACAGACGGCATCCATCCACGGGCGTCCCGCAGGAACTTTCCAGAAATAAAAGAGGGCAAAAATCAGGGCCAGCATGAACAAGACATTGACCGGTCCGCGCCGGCCTTTAAAAACTTTGTCGGAAAGCCAGCCGGCCGCGAGCGCCCCCAAGATTCCGGAAATTTCAAAACCGGCCACCTTGACGCCGGCGCCGACCAGGCTGGAACCTTTCGCCTCCACCAAAAAAGTCGGGGCCCAGTCCAAAACACCGATCCGAACGATGTAGACAAAAAAGTTGGCAACACTCACCAGCCAAATCAATTTGTTTTTTAAAACGTATTTAAATAAAATTTCCCGGCTGGAGAGAGCGGTGTCTTCATAAGCATCGGTCACATGCGCTTCCCCCCTGTATTCTTCTATCGGCGGCAAGCCGATCGATTGGGGAGTATCGCGCAGGCGGTTGATCAAAAAGAAGGCGGTGAGCATTCCAATGGCGGCCGGAACGAAAAACGCGGAGCGCCAGCCGTAGTTGGGAATCAGATAACCGGCCAGGATCAGAATGCCGGCCCCGCCGATCTGGTGGGAGGCGTTCCATATCCCCCACATCGTTCCCAACTCTTTGGGGCCGTACCAGTGGGTGAGCATTCGCGCGCACGGCGGCCAGCCCATCGACTGGAAGAGGGCGTTGCAGAGCCAGAAAATGCCAAGAAAGGTAAGCGAGGAACTCAAGCCAAAAAAAATGTTGACGACGGCGGAGCCCATCAATCCCAACGCCATAAAATAGCGGGGATTCGCCCGGTCGGCCAGGATGCCGTTAAAAAATTTTCCGAAGCCGTAAATAATGGAAAAGAGGGAGAGGATCATCCCCAACTGAGCATGGGTGTAGTGAAGATCCTCCAGAAAAACCGGCATAGCCATCGAGAAATTTTTACGCAAAAAATAAAAAACGGCGTAGCCGATCCCCATCCCGTACATCATTTGGATCCGGTAATGGCGGTAGGTTTTTTTGATTTCCGCCGGGCCTTGAATCGGGGAGGCATGCGGCTGGGCTTTCAGCGCCCGGCTGATTTTGTCAAACATAGGCTATCCCCTGGCGCACGGTTAATCTAGGTAAAGGTGAAAATCGTGGGCCGGGTCTGTCTCCCGGTTGACCTGGCCGACAAAATATTCCCACTCCTCATCCGTTTTTAAATCGGGGAGACCCTTAAATAGGGGCGGATACGTTTCCCGAATGTTTCGCAGGGGCTCCAGTGCAGCCCCTTTTCCTTCCGGATCCGAGGCCAGCGCCTTTTGAAAATAGGCGGCCATCAAACGCAAGGCCCGGCGGTCCACCGTTGAAAGATCGGCTGTTCTTTCTTTTTCCGCCTGTTTTTTGAACATGCTGGCGAGGGCGTTGATCTTTTGTTCGTCCTGACTGCGGAGGATTGGGTCATGCGCACGCCGAAATTCCTTCAACGCCGGGGCCTCCCACAGCCAGACATCATCGGTGGCATCGCCAAAAACAAAGGGGACTATTTCAAGACTGGTCATGTTGTCGGTAAAGTTTTCAAAGACATCGTTGTATCGCCCTTCATTTAAAGCCGAAAAGTAGGTGACCTGGCCGGGCCAGCTGTCCCGATAGGTTTTAAAAAACATATTGGCTCCCAAATTAACCGGAAAACCGACCAGGCGGCCCAGGGCTTGAGCCCTTACCTTGTCATAACCAAAAGGCCATTGGATAAAGGGATGCGTGACTAATTCGGAGACAACGTAATTGGTTGTCCGTTGCCGCGGCTGGTATTCCGAGTCCCCCCGCATCTGCCTGCTGAAAACCAGTTTGTTGACTCCCCAGGCCGCCGCCCCTGTCTGGAGGGCGAGCAACGGCGCGCCGACGATGCTGAACCGGGGTCTGGAGCGCGCAGTTCCGCGCCAAATGGGAATGCGCTTAGCGCCGACGGTGACGGTCCCCCGCTCGAGCAATTTGGTCAATTCATCAAAGGTGGGCACGTAGCCGTTTCCATTGTTCCGGTGTGCCCCCGTATAATTTATCCCCATATGTTCCCGGCTGACAAAACGACCGCGCTCATTGCGGGTGATACCCATGCGCCACAATTCGTTCTCCGTTCCCTGGTCAATGGGCTCATTATGCGCAATTCTTCTGCCGCCCAGAGGGATTTCATGCCGGTATTCGGGTTTCCACCCGATCAGGCGGGTTGTCTTCCCCTCCCCCTCGACGGTAATGCCGAGGCGGTGGAGTATATCCCGGTATTGAGGAGCCTCCTGCAGCGGAAAAGTTCTTCCGTCGGAGAGCTGAACCATTCTTTCCTTCGTGACGGTTATGGCAAACCCGTTACCATTCCCGTTGCCATTGCCCGGTTTTAACTCTTCCGGTTTGAGGCCGATGAAACGGGGGGTGCCCCGGCTGGTAATGGAGGTCAGCACCGGCCGCAACCCTGGCAGGCGGCTGTTAAAGGCATCGCGGCCGCGCAACAGGAGATTTCCCAGGGGAAATTTGCCCAAAAATTCACTGCCGCGGACCAGGCTCTTGACAAAAAAGACCATGGTGGCCGTTTCCACCGAGGCCCACATCATGCGGGAAGGGTCGGGTTGGGCCAAAGGCATATCCTGCTGATATTGCATCCCCCATTCGGTTAAGACACGGGCCAAATTTCCGACCAGCAGACCGTTGGCGTTGGTGCGGTAAAAATAACTGGCCCCCTCATTCATAAAGACAGCAAAGCCAAAGGCCCCCGTAAAATTATCGATCTCGAGCGGTTCCCCGAAATAGAATAGATCACTTCCCACCAGAGCCGCCCCCGCCCCCATCCTGGCGGCGAACCCCTGGGGCCCTCCTTTGATGTTTTTGAAACTTCCCTTGAGAAATCTGCCCACTTGCACTGCCCCGCTTCCTACGGTTTCACGCGTGGCCAGCATCCGGGCGAAGTGAATGCCGCCGGCCACGCAATTTTCAGCCACGGAGCAGGTCCGCGACAAAAGTTGATCGGGTCGGCTTAAGGTTTGAAGCGCCCTGTGGGAGCCGGCACCAAGGGCCGCGCGCCATCCCCCCTGCAGGGCAACCTGACGGGCGGCACCGCCGGCCGTTTTGATTGCAAAATCGGTTCCGATGGCGACCGGAGAGGCCCAAAAGACACCCCCCAGGGCGGCGAAACCGGCAGACCAGCCCCATAAGGTTTTATTCAAATAGGCCCGGCGCTCACTCACGCGGCTCAAACCGGTTTTTAATGATTGTCGATAGGCCTCACGGGCCTCCGGGGTGTTGATGTTGTACACGGTATTGCCGCCCAAGCCGAGAACGGCGCCGATCCCCCCTCCCACCATGGCCCCGGGCAGATTGGCGATTGCAAAACCGGCGGCCGCGCCCCCAACCCCGCCGCCCAAGGGAGCGGCGATTTCCCGCGTGGTGTTGTTGCTTATCCAATAAGCCGAGCGGGTGCGGGCGGCGGCCAATTTTCCCAATTCTGTATTCAACATATTGACCTGCGGCTTCAACGCGCCCTCCTCATTAAAAAGATGGGGAAATTGTTTTTGGAGCGCCTCCAAGTGCCAGGCCGTTGTTTTATTGTATCGGTATTCCGGGATAACCTCTTGGGCCAATTGCCGGAGAGCTTCTTGAGGACGGTCCAGGCTCAACGGACCATCAAAATGAAGGCGCCAGTTCAGATCAGCCAGCCCCTCACTGAAAGGGTCGTTACCGGTGGCCGAACGATGGGAATGAACCATCTTCTCTATCACACGAACGTCTTTTTGGAGTTGATCGAGTTGGGACTCCGCTTGCTCGCGGCTTTCCGACCGGAGGGCCGTTTCTATTGTTCCGTTCGGCATCGTGGCCAGGGCGGCCGATCGGATCATGTTTTTTAAATGAAGACGGGCTTCCAGCGGAGAGGTTTCTTTGACGCGGGCTTTGGCCAACGCCCGCCGCTCCTCTTCCAGATGTTCGACGGCTTCGAGGTCGGGCTTGTCCCCGGCCAGGAGGGCGTCGTGAAGCAGTCCCCAACTCAAGGCATCCAAGGTGTGGAGCTGATCCTTGGTGCCGAAGGCCTCCTCGGCCGGAGCTGAAACATAACCATCCTCCAGGGGGACCGTCTCTATGGCGATGGCCAACTGCGGCAGGGCCGAGCGAATCTCCTCCAGTATTTCCTTGTGCGCGTCCAATTTTTCGGGGGGTGTTTGTTCAATACTTTTGAGTCGATACCAAAGATGATGGGCGGCCGTTTCAGTTTGCCGGGCGGCCCTTTCAAAATAGCCTTTGGCTCTTTCCTGATCCCCCAAGGCCTCCAGATAATCGCCGGCCACGCCAAACATCAAAGGCAGGTCAAAATTTTGCAATTCTTGCTCGAGCAGGGCAAAGGCGGCCTCCTGATCTTTTTCCAGCGCGGCAAATCTTTCTTCCAAAAACCGAAGGGCGGTGGAGAGGAAAGGATCGTCGTTGCCAAGAGAGAGTCTCGCATAAGCATCGGCGAGTTCATCGCGGCTTGTTTCACTCTCTTCAAACCGTTGTGCAATTTTCAAATGATCCAGGTGGTAGAGGACAAATAC
>JACQMB010000081.1 GCA_016203765.1 Deltaproteobacteria bacterium | reverse complement strand
AGGAGCACATCCGAAGCCTTAAAGATTCGCAGTGAAAAGGTGGCGGCGACTGTTTATCAAAAACACAGGGCTGTGCAAAGTCGTGAAGACGACGTATACGGCCTGACGCTTGCCCGGTGCTGGAAGGTTAAGGCAAGGGGTCATCCTCGCAAGAGGTGAAGCTCTGAACCGAAGCCCCAGTAAACGGCGGCAGTAACTATAACTGTCCTAAGGTAGCGAAGTTCCTTGTCGGGTAAGTTTTGCAGGTCAAATGAACTTGCCCGAGTGGTTTGGCAACAAATCACAAGCAAAACAACTGTATCGGTGAAACCTAAAGGGTGATGGTTTTAAGGAAGCCATCCTACGCAAACCCGATGGCAATACCGAGGGAACCTTTTGTAATTTTCAAAAGGGCTCCGTAACGACTACACGTTGTCTCCGCCAAAACACCGGCGGATGAAGATATAGTCTGATCCTCGGAGAAATCCGAGTGTTGGGAATTGGATCGTTGGGAATGGATTTCGCATAACGCAGTCCTCCAAATTCAGTGAGCGAGGCCGGATTTATTCCGGCCGAGCGAAAGGGGTTTGGGGGGAAGGAGCGAGCGAGAGCGAGCGAGTCGTTCCCCCCAATATGAAGTTCCGACCTGCATGAATAGCGTAACGACTGCCACGCTGTCTCGACCGGACACTCAGCGAAATTGTATTGATCGTGCAGATGCGGTCTACCCGCGGCAAGACGGAAAGACCCTGTGCACCTTTACTATAACTTGGCAGTGAATTTCGGAACAGTTTGTGTAGGATAGGTGGGAGGCTTTGAATCCGGGGCGCCAGCCTCGGGGGAGCCAACCTTGAAATACCACCCTGACGATTTTGGAATTCTAACTCACACCCGTTACCCGGGTGGAGGACATTGTCTGGCGGGTAGTTTGTCTGGGGCGGATTCCTCCCAAAAGATAACGGAGGAGTACGAAGGTCTCCTCAGGTTGATTGGAAACCAACCGACGAGTGTAAGAGCATAAGGAGGCTTGACTGCGAGAGAGACATCTCGAGCAGGTACGAAAGTAGGTTCTAGTGATCCGGTGGTCCCGTATGGAAGGGCCATCGCTCATCGGACAAAAGGTACGCCGGGGATAACAGGCTGATCGCCACCGAGAGTTCATATCGACGTGGCGGTTTGGCACCTCGAACATGGGGTGAATCCCAAAGTAATTTGGGATTGTAGTTTCGGCTTATAACGGTGAAACCTACAGCTGGCAATCAGCTAAGGTAATACCGTGGGAAGTTATTCGCATAATGCGAATGACCCCGTAACGACTTCATCCGTGTTAAACGGGTGGAATAGATGTTGCTTGTGAGTATATTCTCATAAAATTTATAACATCTATGATACGCCGACCCCCGCCAAAGGCGGGGTGGAGATATAGTCTGCGCCATTGGAAACAATGGAATTACGTGCGATGTCGGCTCATCACATCCTGGGGTTGAAGCAGATCCCAAGGGTTCGGCTGTTCGCCGATTAAAGTGGTACGTGAGCTGGGTTCAGACCGTAGTTCTCACTGCGGTCCGTGGGAGCAATCCCACGCAAAAATAAAATTGGCTCATATCGGTGGAATCCTCCTTGTACTTCGACCGTACAAGTGGATAATACCGAGGGAAGGTGGAAGATGATGGATCCAACAATTCTGGCTTATATCGCCGGTTTTTTGGATGGTGATGGAAGTATCTTTTTCCAAATCACAAGACGTAAGGATTATGTGTTTGGATATCAGATACGTTGTAACTTGGCCTTTTATCAGAAGTCAGATCATCAAGAGATTTTGGTTTGGCTTAAAGAAAGGTTAAAGGGAGGTTTTATTCGCCATCGAAAGACGGGAATCAGCGATTATACAATTGTTGATCCAGCTGATGTTAAACAAATTTTGAAGTTGCTAGAGCCTTATGTGCGACTTAAGAAAGAGCATGTTGCTTTGGCACTCAAAATTCTGGAGCGATTGCCAACTTCTAAAACAGCGGAAAGTTTTTTAAGGCTGTGTTATGAAGTTGATCGTTTTAAAAACCTAAATTATTCCAAGAAAAGGACTAATACAGCAAACCTTGTTGAGAATCATTTAAAAGCAAATCATCTTCTTACCCCCGTAGAGACTTCTCCCAAACGGGAGGGAGTTTCCGCCCAGAGCGGAAGCTAAGACGCCAATCGCCTCATTAGGCTTGAATGAGGATGGTGGTATAGTCCATGCCATTTGGAAACAAGTGGATTGCATGCGTGAGACAGGTCGGTCCCTATCTGCCGCGGGCGCAGGAAACTTGAGGGGATCTGTTCGTAGTACGAGAGGACCCGAATGGACGCACCTCTGGTGTACCGGTTATCGTGCCAACGGTAAGCGCCGGGTAGCCATGTGCGGAAGGGATAACTGCTGAAAGCATCTAAGCAGGAAACCCACCCCAAGATAATGTTTCCCCATCAGACCCCTTGTAGATGACGAGGTTGATAGGCGGGAGGTGTAAGCGCTGTGAGGCGTTGAGCTGACCCGTACTAATCGGTCGATTGGCTTGATCATTTTTTTTCGCCGGAGGCAAAATCAGCCTCTGGCGGAAAAGCAAGGTCCGGCTCGATGTTGGATGACGTTATATTGGGGGGATCGCTGCCCCATTCGCCTGCGGCGAATGAGGGCCCCATCCCCCCAAACCCCTCATGCTCGGCGGGAGTAAATCCCGCCTCGCGTGCGATCTATTCGCTTTTTGACAATTTAATTGATTTCCGGTGTCTATACCGATAGGGCAACACCTGATCCCATCCCGAACTCAGCAGTTAAGCCTATCAGGGCCGATGGTACTTCCCTGCTATACAGGGTGGAAGAGTAGGTCGATGCCGGATTTATCTTGGGCCCCGTAGCATAGCTACGGGGCCTTTTTATTTACATTTCATATAATTACGAATGAACTATATAATTTACTTTAATATATTTATTTTCCCATATTTTTTTGGCGATTCCGCACAACTTTCTGCTAGATAAGCCGATAACGACTACGCTATGGCCGATGTTATCCAAAATGTTGCCGGCAGGTTGCGGACCCTCCTTTCAACCCCGTCTCCGGCCGTTTCCAGGGATCTAAGCGGGGAATTTTGTGCCCTAGCCGATCGAGGCGGAGCCGCCCTCCAATATCTTTATGCCCATATGCTGGATCCGCGGCAACAAACGCCCTATGGCCAAATTGACGACGAAGACGTCGTCGGCGGCCAGGGATTCGTCTATCGGGAAAAAGGCCGAAAACCGATCTGTTTCAATTTCGCGGGGAAAAATCTCTCGCTGGCCTGCGATCCAAAGGATGCCACCCGTGATATCTCGGTGCAATTTCGAACGTTAAAATGGGAGGAGAAAGCCAGGGAAATTTGCGAGGAAAAAATGAAAACTTGGGGTCTGTTGCAAAAAGAGTTATCTCCCGAAGAAGCCATGAGGCACATTGAGAAGGGGTTGCCGGCGGTCTCCTTGGTGGAGGCCCTCATCCCGAAGGCCTTGCCCCTTGCTGGAAGTTTGGATGAGACCATCCGCCGCGTCCACCGTCTTCTGACCGTTATTTTGGAAGCCGATTCCATTGAGGATTCTCTTAAAAAGCGATACGGATTGTTTGTTCAAAAAAGGATGGTCTTTTATCTCTTGGATAAAAAGGACGTCACGGTGGTTGAAAAAACCCAATATCAATCGGCGATCAACAAGATGCTTAATGATTTCAATCAATTTTTGGAAACATCTTTCACCGCTTTTAATCGGGATGCGGCGAATGTCTTATCCTGGAAAAGTTTTATCGCCCTGTTTTTGGGGGGCGCCTCTTTTTTTGGTTATAATGTCGGATGGCGGGAAAGAATCCGCATGATGGAGCAGCAGCAAGGGCAGAGAAACTATGTCCCCCCGTCGAAAGCGACGATCGGCAAGGCCCGGTCCCGCGCCGGCATCGCCTCCAGCATAACAACGGTGGTCATCTATTTGGGGCTTTCGGCCCTTTTGGCCTATGCCAAAAAAGAGGGAAGAAGAGAGGATGGCTTAACTAGTTGTTTTCCCCCGACTTGTCCGCTGATTCGCCTCAATGGAAGCCGATAAATGGCTGAGTACAACACCCTCGCTTGACTTGTCCTTGACACCTCTGCTTTAATGCCCCCGCCATGGAAATTTGCGCCTTGAATGAACAGGTCCCCCGATGTCCTGCCTGTGAGCGGGAAGCGCAAGAACCGCCCTGGTGCGAAGTACCGTTGGATTGTTTTGAGCAGAACCCCCCCCATTGTGATTTTGGATCTCTCCTCCGGGGCGAAACCCCCTTGTCCTTTCCCAGCCATTCCTCTTATTCTCATTGGTTGAGTCTAATGCCTTCTCCCTATCTGGCTAATTCCGATTCGCGAAAAAAGATTGCCCAGTTAGTCAGACTGGCCCATTGCGGTGGTGTTGCGGAAAGCGAAATTCTGGAGGTCTATCATGCCTCTTCCAAGGGTTCTTCCATTGATGAGCGTTTGGCCAGGGTGAGAACCTTTTTATTATTTCACAAGGCCCGTGCGGCTCATGAGGCCATGCAACAACGGCAGGGTTCTCCCTGGGGCGCTTCCGGCATTTCAAATGATTTCACCCCTTTTGCTCAAGCGGTGATGAAGGCCCTCAAAAAAGAGGGGGATCTTCCCATTCACGAAGCCGTGCAAATTCTGGATGAAATCGGATTACCGCTTTCCGGGGAATACAAGGCCGGGACGGTCCGCTTCAGTTTAAGCGCAACGGGCGACTTTCTGAGCGATTGGTTGACCTACGTTACCCTTCATGAACTGAGACACTGGTATAATATGCGGCATCCCGTGACGCGGAGTTACCTGGAAGAGGAATCGGAGGCGGCTTATGTGGCCATGAAGGCCCTCATCGTTCTCAAAGAGGGAGAACCGATTCAATGGAAGGGGGAGAGGGGAAGTTGGAAACCTTTCCTGCGGGAGGATATCCACGGGCGCGGGTCGACCAATAAAATCCAAAAGATTGAAGAGGCTTTGGCGGCATTGCCCGGCGAAGAGCGAATGCCTTTCCGGATTGTCTGGGCGAAGATTAAAAAATTTGTGATGACTCAGCTTGAAAAACCTTATCTGCGACAGATTTATACGGCGGCCCATTATGAAATGATCCATGGCAAGACGGCGGCGGAGAGATTGGAAGATGTCAAGCATGTGCTGGACGGCCGCGGGCAGGCCGTGCGCCTGATTCAAGAAATGGAACGATTAGTCGGCGGCAATTCTTTTGTTGACGGCGGTACCGAATTAGAAGAAGCGGTCCGGCTTGCCTTGGCAAACCAGGTTCCCTTAGCGATGCATTTGATTGATCAATCGATGCTACGGTCTGCCCCAGCCAAGGGGGTATCCCCCGCCGATTCGTTGACTTCACCGTAATCCCTTTGGTTTTAAGCAACTTTTTTGGCATTTCGCCGATAACTAGATTGTGAGATGCGTGTGGGCGGGGTTTATTTAAAAAACGAGCAAAATTAAATGGTTGGACAATATCATCGAGAAATAGAGGCTATTGGGGATTCTTTCCGGATCATGAAGCGGGGACTTCACGCCTGGGACGATCTGGATAATCAAATCAACGCTCAATTGGAGGCTGTTGAACAGGTCTTGGCCAAACCCCAAATAGATCCGGAGCAGGTCGAGCAATTCAGGCAAGAGAGGGAAAAATTGTGGAAACTGACGGCCAAGGAACGCGCGGAGAACATTGAAAACGCGGAGGCGGGGAAAAAATGGGCTATAAGAATAGCCCTTGGGGCTTTGGCGGCGGAAGGAGGCCTACTCGCTTTGAAGCTGGGTGCGGCGGCCGCCCTCCTGAAGGGCGGTACTGCCTTGTTGAGCCGGGCCAAACCGATTGCGGAGGCGGGGAGCGCGTTTGTCCGGCAAGCCATGGGTCATCCTGTCCAGACATCCCGCTCTCTTTTGCAATCGGCCGAGAAATTCGGCCGGTGGATTCAAGGCAGATGGTATCGCCGCTGGGCACCGGTTCCTTTGCTGATGGGGGCCGGCCTGGCTCGAACCTATTGGGCATCAAAAAAGTTGGAGCAAGCAATGACAGAACGGAGAGTTCAACCTCCCAAAGAGCTGGCTCAGAAAATAAAATATAATGTTCCTACGTGGGAGGAGGGAATAAAAATTCTCCAGGAATATTCCCATCAAAAGGAATGGGTGGAGGAGCTCTTGCCCAAGATGTTTGCCCGGGTGGTTACCCCGGAAGGGGCCCTGGTATTGTCCCACATCCTGTTGGAGACTTTTTCGCTCTCTCCCGTTTTGGATCCGGCGGCCAAAAATGAGTACGGCCCCGTCATTGAAGACCAATTTAAGCAGGCCGTCCGCCGCTACGGCCGGTGGGTTTTGACGCTCAACCTGACGGGCGCAACCTCTTCCCGGGAAAGGGTCTATGAAATCCAGGAGGGAAATCAAACAACCTATATTCGAGGATATGTCGTTGAACCGGGAATCAAGGATTTGATTGAAGAAATGCGCGGGGAAAAGGAGGCCCTATTGGCATTGATGGATTTGCACGAAGCCTGGGTGGATTACCGTTTGCGCAGCGAAAACCCCGAACGGCACGAGGCGTACCTGCAAGTCATACGGTCCCGGAAAGGATATGTGCAAAAGGCCTACTCCCTTCACTGGAATGAGGTTCAATCCAAATTGAACAATCTGGACCAGTATTTGGCCAAAATTCAGGAGAGTTTTGCCTCCATGGGAATCGACTTCCAAATGAAGAACAGGGATATTTGGATGCACTATGTGGAGCACGCCTCCCTGGCCAATCTGATCACGAACCCTTCCGCCGGTCAATTTGCCGGTTGGTGGGGAGGGACCCTGTTTGTTCGGGGAAGCGGTTTTTTCAGCTTTCTAAAGGCCATTCCCTTCGGTCTGGCCGCCGGTTTCGTGACTTCTTCTTATACTGCCGAAGAACTGGCCGGGCACTATTCACCCGTTCGCATGTGCCTGCCCAGTTATGGAGCCCTTTGCGAGCAACTTTAGATTCCTTTATTCCATCTCCGGGGCATGAGCCGCATATTGGATGGCGGCTTGTTCAACCGCCTCCGCGTCAATACCCACACCCGCCAACAGTTCGCCGATTCTGAGCTTTTCATTTTCCGCAACCGCCGCCGACCCGTTGTCATAGGCAATCCGGTGGAGGTTGAAGAGCAACGTCGCCAGGTGCCGCTTTTCATCGGGAGACTCACTCGTTTCATAATCGTCGGCCAGCATGCGGGCCGTTTGATAAAGGTTTTCTCCCTGTTTGGAACAGGCCGACCAGGAATAATTTACGGGAATCATGTTGAACAGATACGACTGCCAGGCATAAGCTACCCCGTTCGTGGCGGCAAAAAACGTCGAACCGGCCGTAGAGAGGGGACCGGTAATGACGGCGCGCACCGGCGTGCCGGAGACGGCCTCCTTTGATTCATAATCCTGGGATTTATACATGAGACTGCCAATGGCGATACCCAAAGGCAACCCCTCGAGGGCGGAGAGGCCGGTAAAGGCAAAACGGCGCGGGGTGAAGAGTCTGGCCCCCACCGCGCGCGCACCCCGGGTAAACGCACTACGGCCTCGCTGAATAAATTGATCCGCCCGGCTCCCTTTCGCGATCGGGAGAACTTCGGAACCCCATCCTTTAACTTTTTTTCTCGTAACCAAAGAAGGAACCGTGCCGGTCAAAAATTTCATGCTCCGGTCGGCCCAAGTCGTCTGCCAGCCGGGGAGCGACCCCCAGACATAACCAAACAAACCCCAGGCAACGCTTTCCGAAACGGCGGTATGACCTTGAAAATAATCCCACTCCCAATTCCCCGGCCAATAGGCGTGCCAAGGGGGCGAGTCATGGAGGGTTGGAAGAATGCGCTGTTGGGCGCTAAAATTGTCCCAGTAGGTATTCAAGGCAAAAAAGAATCCGGCCCATCCCAATCCCTTTTTCCAACTGTAGGGTTTCACCCCTGCCGGTGTCGGTTTGGGAGCGGAGACAGAGCGATAACCCTTGCTGGCCGGAAAATTAAGCAGAACCGCCGTTCCTCCCAGCAGTCCCGCGTAAAAAGCCCCCCGGGCCCATTTTCTGGAATCCCCCATAAAAACGTGTTCCCCTTCCTCAATTTTCCCCCATTTTTGGGCATAATGGTCAACAATATCAAACCCCTTACTGGCATGGGAAAGGGCCTTGGAATCGGCGAGATAAAGGGCGATCGCCAAAGGCCAAACCTGCTTCCAAAATCCCCTGGTTCCCTGCAATGCAGCGGCCATGTTGCCCTGTCTCGCATACTGAATCCCGCCCACCAAAAGGGTAGCAACGGCCGCTCTTTCACCCCAACGCGCCGTCTTTTGGGCCAGGGGTTGTTCAATACCGGCCACTTGCGTAACCCGATCGATACCATCTTGAAACAAAACGTCATCCGCCTTGCCGACCACCCGGTAGGTGCCATTGATAAGATTATGGAGAAGATCAAGACCACGTGAAGAACCTTTAACAAAATATCTCAATGCGGGATTTTCAATTTGATCGGCGGCTTGAACGTTGATCAAGGGGGTGATGACTTTACAATGACCTTCCGGACGGAGGGGAATCCCGTTTTTATCAACATCTATTCTTACCTTTTCCAGTTCGACATCCTGGATGGAAGCGGAAGTGAAGGGATGAACCGTTTGAGACGCCTCGCCTAACTCCAAATCGATGGCTCGGGCCGAACCCTCCACGCGAACCGGCGATTCAACACCCATAAAACCCTCCTTTTGCCTTATCGTCCCTATCCATAGGGGTTATCGGCAGATTTCCAAAAAAGTTGCGTGGAAAATAAGAAAAAATACGTTCGGCTAAAAAGACAATCACTTTCAAATAGTTACGTTTATTGGACCCTTTAATAACCCTTTATCTCCGTAAACGTTGACTATTTTAATAACACAAATTGTCAAGCAAAAAAAGACATTTTTTAGCAACTTTTTCCTGTTTGTGCCGATGATACCCACAAGAAGGGAAAATGGCGATGGAACCCACTTTATCAAAGGAATTGCGAGACATTGCCGCCTCGTTGCGGATCATGAAGATCGGTTTGCATTGGTGGGACGATGTCGATAACCAAATTGACGGCGAGCTGAAGCAGGTCGAAGCCGAACTGCAAAAACCCTCCGTTGATTCCGAGACCGTTGAGGGTTTCCGGCAGGACCGCGAACGCCTGTGGAAACTGACGGCTCAGGAACGAAGCGAAAATATCGAAAATGCCGAAACCCTTCTGCCCGGTCTTAAGGTAACCGCGGTCACGGGATTGGCGGTTCCGGCCGTCGTTTTGGGTGCCGTCTACGCGGCCCCGGCTTTGATCAAGGTTGGAGCCGCCGCCAGCGTGCCGGCGTTGATCCTTCCCGCGGCTTCGCGCTCTTTGGGTTTTCTTAACAGATTTTTTTGGGGGAACAGTTGGCGCACGCGTCTTCCCTGGGCCGCGGCTTACGCCTCTTCATTGATTGCCGCGGCAAAGAGCTATCAGGAGAAGGCGGCCCCTTTTCGGAATCCACAACAGACCAGCCTCCCTGTCTTGAACGTGCAAGATCCCCGCTACCGCCAATCGACCGCGGACTATATCCGGCTGGCCCATCACATTTTGAGTCAGCCCCTCAACCCGCGTTCCCTGGGCATCCTTTTTGAGCATGCACGGCGAAGTGATAACCCGGAAATCCAGGGAGTTTTTTCCCAGTTGTTTCATCCGGAACTTGAACAACCGGGCGTTTTCACCACCATGTATCGCGACTCTGAAAATTTTTGTCTCAATTTTACCCAGGCCGTCCAAGAGCTTCCGTGCCGTTTGGGGAGCCGCGATTTTATGGGAGCCAGCGGCATTGCCAACCAGCCGGTCGCAAACAATTTTCCGATCCCCCCTCGGCACGGGGAGCGACTTGGTGATTTTATCAAAGAGGCCTCCCGGTTTTTAGTCAACCGCCCCCGCCTCAACCCCCGACAGGCCGTCGCCCTGTTGACCAAAACACACGGGAGCCCCACCCTCGTGAACGGTATTTTGGAAAGACTGTATAAAAATTTAAATCTGCCGGAGGGGGTTGCCGCGGTTAATTACATTTTGCTGAATGTTTTCATGCGATCGGAGGCGATCAGCGCGGACGCCAAACTGTTCTATGCGGGCCTGCTCCGCGCCTCTCTGGAAGAGTATCAACAGGCGATGAAGGAAAAAATAGCAAGCCTGCGCCCCGCCGTTGCCTCCACCGCAACCGAGCCCCAAATCGACACGCGGACGGGGGAGTTTTATCTCAAGAGCGCCGTGCAAAATCCGGCCGTAGTACAAGCCTTTTTGGAGGAACTGCGTGGGGAAAAGGAGTCCCTGATCGAGGCCTTGTCGGCCTTTGAGGCGTGGGGATTGAAGCATTGGTCCAAGGATTTCCACAAGAGGTTTCAAAAAATCGTTCGGAAGATGAAAGGGGAAATGGAGGAAGTCTACGGCGATTATGAACGGATCCGGTACCATCTCTTTTTCGACCGAAACTATTTAAAAACGGCGGAAGCGGATTTTTGGACGCTCCTCGGCACAAAAAAAGATGGACAAATTATCGCCGACGGATATATGGTCCGCTCGCGCAGTATTAGCGATGTCTGGCGGTCCGAGTTGTCGGCAGAAGGGGCGTTTTGGGGCGGATTGGCGGGGTCCTTCGGTTTGCGGGTGGGGCGTTCCCCCGCGGCGCAAGGACTGCTCCGCGCCGGAAGTTTGTGGCAGAAAGCGGTTGGCTATGTCCCGTGGATTGCCGCCGGCCTTCTTGCTTATCCCAATATCTCCGCCGTCGTTTCGGCAGGCGTGGAGGAGGGGCCGCTGCCCAGGAGCAGTTTAACGGAGCGATAACATGTCGTCAGAGTGCAAGGGAATCCTGAATCCGCTCACCGGTGTCTGTGTTGAAAAAAACGGCCGGCCGTTGGCAACCGCGGCGAGCGCTTCAACACAAAGCGGCCCGGCGTCTTCAAAAACCGTCCAACTGGATGATTACCGGCTGGGTTCCTATTGCGAATTCATGAAAAATTTTAATGAGAATCCCTTTTTGACCGAAATGGCCTACGCCTATGACGCCGTCTTTAACGCAGTCGAAAAAGTGGATCAGCATACTGTGCGGCATCTTGCCCATGGTGTGGGATTTGAGGACACCTTTCAGTTGGCCACCGCGGCAACCTATGGAGCAACCAGCTTCGCCAATTTGGCAAAACTGGGGAGTAGCGGAGGGCGCTTCACACCGCGTGCCATAGCCAAAGCCATGACCGTTGACGCCTATCGCTATGGTATCGGTCTAGAGGGATGGTTTCAGCCCTTCAAGATCGCGTTGATGGCCCAACTGATGTTCTCCGGCTTTTTCAGCGCCCCCGGTGTGGTGGTGGACGATCTGGGGGGAAAAGAACTGACCGGACCTTGGAGAACAACGGCCTATTGGGGAACATTCGGCACCGAAGTGGCCGCGGCCCTCTGGATGTTCGGGGACGAATATTCAAAAACTTTTGATGGGCGGATCATGTCAAGATCGGCGAAATGGATTTGGACGGGGGTTTGGGCCCTCTACAGCGCCTACATGTATGGACGGACCGATCAGCGGGAATATTACCGCCTCAGGGGGGAGGATCCGAGATGGGGCGACAATCCCTTAAAGTGGACTCGGGATGGTTACAACCCCAACCGTTACAGTTCTGATTGGGCGGCCAACTTTATCGGGGGCGCGGTGTTCTGGGGTGCCGCTCCGCAGGTTGGAAGAAGGGTGGCGGATAAAGCCTACGAGAAGCTGGGGATGCCCGATTTTTTTACCACCGGTTACAAATTTTCTACGGATGAAAAGAAGGCTTTGTTGGCCGCCGGAGAGAGAACGTATCTGGCCCAATCGACCCTCAAACAAGATATCGCCGGTTTGCGTGCCGGCAGGATGCTTCGCCGGTTATGGTTAGGCACTAAATATGTTGGACGCGTCTTTAGAACGGCCGGCTTGAGACGTTTCGGCTATGCCTTACTCCACATGGCTTCGACCACGGGGGTTGTCTCCATCCCTCTTTCCCGCATTTCTCAAATAGGAAGAAAGATTGAGGAGGACGAGTATGACGCTTCCCGGGAGGAAAACGAATGTTCCTACCGGAGCAGTGCCACCTTGCACGGTGTTAGCAACCGGACAGCCTTGAGCGCTGTGGCCAATGCCGTACTCTTTATGCCTTTTCGTCTGGCCGGTTTTGATCCGAGCCGGTTTCTCTACTATGCCCCCGGCATGGCGTTGAACGTCTATCCGGCCAACAGTTGCAACGAATATCGCGGGGTGCCGAACCAAATGGCCCTTGTTCATTTGGAACGTTACCGGCAGGCCACGACTCCTGAGCAAAAAAGACACGAGCGGGCCCTGTTTCGTTTCAACTTTGCCCTGGCCAATCCCGAGGATCAGGAAAAGGCAATCAAAGAATATACGCAAACCAGTTACCCCCAAGAGGTCCGTAATCTGTTCGAACCCTTTGTGGCGCGCGGGGGATAATTTTTGTGTTTCCACCCAGCCGCGTCTCTGTTAATAAACAACCAATGCCTTTGATTTTAGTTTCCAACGATGACGGTGTCTATTCCGATGGTATCCGAATCCTGGGGAAGGCCCTCCAAAAGCTGGGCAGGGTGGTGATCGTGGCCCCCGATCAGGAGCGTTCGGCGGCGAGTCATTCGCTCACACTCCATCGTCCCCTGCGGGTCGAAAAGATCAAACCCGATATCCATGCGGTGGACGGCACGCCGACCGACTGCATCAGTTTGGCCGTCAACGAGATTCTGGAACAAAAACCGGCCCTCCTGGTCTCCGGGATCAACAAGGGGGCCAACCTGGGCGACGATGTCCACTACTCCGGCACCGTCTCGGCCGCCATCGAGGGGGGGATTATGGGGATTCCCTCCATTGCCGTCTCGATGATGCCGGGCGAAAATTATTTTTTTAAAACGGCGGCCGATTTTGCCGTCCGCCTGGCCAGGAAAGTGCTGAAGGAAGGGCTTCCCGCCGGGGTGATTTTAAACGTGAATATCCCCAATGTCCCCCCGGACAAGATCAAGGGCTACCAGTTCACCAAACAGGGAAAACGCGATTACGGCGACATCATCGCCGAGCGGATCGATCCGCGGGGCAAACGCTATTACTGGATTGGGGGGAACATGGCCGGTTTTGAAAACATTCCCGGCTCCGACTGCAACGCCACGCTGGCCAACTACGTTTCGATCACGCCGATCAACGTCAACCTCACCGAACATGCTTTTTTAAAAACCTTAAAAAAGTGGAAACTCTAGATTATCGCGTAGCCCGCAAACGGATGATAACCGAACAGCTCATGCCGGGCGGCGTAAAAGACCCGCGCGTCCTGGAGGCGATGGGGAGGATTCCCCGGCACCGCTTTGTACAAAAAGGCCTGGAAGATCAGGCCTATCTCGACCGCCCCCTGACCATCGGCCAGGGCCAAACCATTTCCCAGCCGTTGATTGTGGGGATGATGACCCAGGCCCTCGCCCTGACCGGCAATGAAAAAGTTTTGGAAATCGGCACCGGCTCCGGGTATCAGGCGGCCATCCTGGCCGAGCTGGCCAGGGAGGTCTATACGGTGGAGCGCCTTTCCACCCTTTCCATTGCCGCCCGGCGCGTCCTTTATCGTCTGGGTTATCACAACATCGAATTCAAGATCGGAGACGGGACGTTGGGTTGGCAGGAAAAGGCCCCCTTCGACGCGATTCTGGTAACCGCCGCCGGCCCCAAGATCCCCGAGACTTTGAAAGAACAGATGGCCGAGGGTGGGCGGATGATCCTACCGGTCGGCTCCATGGAGAGCCAGGAATTGATCTTTATCAAGAGAGAGGGCTCGCAATGGAAGATGCGACCGTTGTCCGAATGCCGGTTCGTGAAGCTGGTGGGGGAGGAGGGGTGGAGTGGAGAATAAACCGGGCACTGCTAAGGGGCTTTTCAAGTCCGTAGTCCGTAGTCCGTGGTCCGTAGTCCTGATTTTTTTTCTGCTCAGTTGCTCTACTTCCTTTGATTCCAAAGGTGTCTATCATCGGGTCCGCACCGGTGAAAACTTGACTTGGATCGCCAAGTCCTACGGGGTTGATCTGCAAGACTTGGCTGAATTGAATAATATCCAGGACCCAAATCGAAAAATTGAACCCGGCCAAAAGCTCTACATCCCGCCCCGGCGCTACTTTCGCCACAAAAAACTCCCCTTTGAGGAAGAACTTTCCAAACACGTTCGCCGGCCTCCCCGCACCAGAAAGGCGGAGCGCGATAAAATTTACACCGACTATAACCGCTTCCTCTGGCCGGTGCGGGGGGCGGTGATGTCTCCCTTCGGGATTCGGGGCGGCAGGCGGCATGACGGAATCGACATCAAGGCCAAATCGGGAACGCCCATTCAGGCGGCCGGCGACGGCCGGGTGGTCTATGCCGGCTCGATGCGGGGTTACGGGAATCTGATTTTGCTTCGCCATGCCGATAATTTTTTTACCGCCTACGCCCACAACAGCTTGAACGCCGTTCGGGAAAAACAAAAGATAAAACGGGGCGACATCATCGGCAAGGTGGGAAAGACCGGGCGGGCCAGCGGGCCCCATCTGCACTTTGAGGTGCGTGAAGGGGAGAAGGCAAGAAATCCCTTGTTTTTTCTGCCGGTCGTGAGGTAAAGAGGCAGGGCCTATGGACTTAACATCTTTGATCAAGGCCAAGATCCGCGACATCCCCGATTTCCCCAAATCGGGAATACTCTTCAAAGATATTACCCCGCTCCTTCAGGACCGGGAGGCCTTCCGCCGGGTCATCGATTGCCTCGCCGAGCGGTATCGGCCTGAAAAGATCGACGATATCGTGGCGATCGAATCGCGCGGTTTCATCTTCGGTTCGGCCCTGGCCTACAAGCTGGGGGCGGCCTTTGTCCCAGTGCGCAAAAAGGGGAAACTGCCCCATCAAACGGTCGACGCCTCCTACGAGCTGGAATACGGGACCGCCGAGATCGAAATCCACACCGACGGGGTGAAAAAGGGAAACCGGGTTGTGGTGATCGACGATCTTCTGGCCACCGGCGGCACCGCGGAGGCAACCTGTGCATTGGTGGAAAAAGTGGGCGGCAAAGTGGTCGAGTGCGCCTTTGTGGTGGAGTTGGCCTTTCTCAAGGGCCGCGACAAACTCAAAAACCGCGAAATTTTCAGTCTGGTGCAGTATTAAACGGAAGTATTAAAGGATTTTGGAAAGGGAATGCCACGAAGAAGCGGATACCTCGTGATGAAGGAAGATATCGTGTTCCCCCTTTTCACGAGGTATCCGCTTCTTCGTGAAGGTCTCCCAGCCCCCGTAGTTCAATGGACAGAACAAGGGACTCCTAAGCCTTAGATACAGGTTCGATTCCTGTCGGGGGCGCAAAGAAAAATGGCCGAAAAAAGCATTGACGCCCAGGTCCTCACGGGTATAGGACTGGCGGGCGAATTGAAAAGAGGGTCTGTCATGGAATTACAATCATTTCCTGTCAACCAACTAGGGGGCTATAGAGACCCTTCATTGCCGTGCGACCCGGCCAATGCCTGCTGTACATTCACAAATGAGGAGACAACTCTCCCGCGGAAAGAGGTCTCCCAATTTGAACAGGTCGAGCCGTCTCGACTCATGGCCGAGGCCTCGAAGGCCGCCAAACAACCCCCTCGTCCGACCTTCTGGTACAAGGCAGCCTCTACCGCCGCCCAAGCCTTAGTTTCAGGCTTCGGGATTGTGGGTTGTGGGGGAGAAACGGCCGGAGGCACGGCTCTTACCGATGCCGGAAAAAAAACGGAAAGAGATGCCGGCAGGGATGTGGCCGTGGCGGATGGTTCCGCAGGTGACAGCGGCACCCCGGACGCCGCTGAGATCGACGGCACAACGGCTGACGCCAGAGCGGTGGACGGGATCAGGGACGCCGCTGAGATCGACGGCACAACGGCTGACGCCAGAGCGGTGGACGGGATCAGGGACGCCGCTGCGATCGACGGCACAACGGCTGACGCCAGAGCGGTGGACGGGGTCAGGGACGCCGCTGCGACCGACGGCACAACGGCTGACGCCGGAGCGGCGGACGGAATCGGGGATGCCATGGACGCCGGGTGTCGTATCGGGGAAACCGTGGAAGCCTATTCCGGTCCTGAAGGAACGGAAGGTGTTGGTATCTGCCAATCCCAAATCCGGGAGTGCACCAGCGGAACTCTTGTGACGACGCAAGAGGAGGCCCTGCCCCAGCCGGAAACCTGCAATGGCCTGGACAACGATTGCAATGGGAATATAGACGGCCCCATTGCCGACTGGACGATCACCTACAACGGCGCGGCTAACCTTGATGATGTTGGTGTGGCTATAACCCTGGATTTGTCAGGCAATGTCTATGTGACAGGCAGTGAAAGAATACTGGTCGGAAAATGGATGGAAGAGCAGAATCCTGTCTGGACAATGAAATATGATCAGGACGGGAATCCCCTCTGGCCTGCGCCGGTTCTGGAAGTCGAACGATCTTGGCGCGGAGAGGCTATCACCGCAGATCCTTCGGGTAATGTGTACATTACTGGAACTTCTCCTCCTGTAACTGGTATAGGAATACCTGTTATAAAATACGATTCAGAGGGAAATCTCATGCCTTGGCCTTCTCCGGTCGTGGGGGGCGAGGGGGTGGGTCGGGGTCAGGCCATCACCTCGGATCTGGAGGGCAATATTTATGTGACGGGAAGGAGCGAAGTCGACGGCGTCTTTACTCAAATATGGGCTTCCAAATATGATTCAGCGGGAAATCCCCTCTGGCCCGCTCCAATTACCTCTGGGACACTTTATTACAGTGAAGGAAGAGATATTGCCGTGGACTCCGAGGGGAATATCTATGTCACCGGATACGAAGAGGTTCTGGATCAAGGGAGGAACATCTGGACAATGAAGTATGATCCGGACGGAAACCCCTTCTGGCCCGCGCCCGTTACTTATAACGGACTGGATCGCAACGACGAGGGTCGCGGGATTGCCGTGGATTTCGCGGGCAATGTCTATGTGGCGGGTTCCACGGAAATACCGGGAGGCGCAGTTATGACCGTCTGGGTCAACAAATATGACACGGACGGAAACCCCCTTTGGGATGAACCAGTCACACACGTATTCGGCGAGCCATGGTATAGGCCAAACTTACGGGGATATGGCATCGCCCTGGGACCGGAGGAAAATATCTATGTGACAGGAGCATGGGGGGCGGAGCTTTTATGGATCAATAAATATGATCCGGACGGCAACCCGCTCTGGCCTGCCCCAGTTACTTCCAGTGCGAGTGTCGAAACTCCTAATCCCCTGCGCTCAGGAACAGGAATCGCTGTGGATTTTTCCGAAAATGTGTATGTAACCGGATTTCTGAATTCTCCCGATGGAGACACAGACATATGGATCAGAAAATACGTTTGCACCGATTTTTAAACGTCCGGGTTCAAATTCATCCTCTCCTCTTGCCCCCCTCGAAAAGTGGTGTAAAATAATCTCTTAATGAAAAAGCAAAGCCTCCTCAAGGCGGGCTATCAGCTGACCCGTTTTTTGAACAAGTTGACGAAAAGGCCGAAGTCGGTGCTGATCCTGACCCACGACTATCCCGACCCCGATGCCCTCGCCAGCGCCTTTTGCCTCCACTATTTATTAAAGAAGGCCTATCATATTGCCTCGCGCATGGTCTTCGGCGGGATCATCGGGCGGATGGAAAACAGGACGATGGTCCGTCTCCTCAAGATTCCCATTCACCGGCTCAAACCGTCCGACTTGAAAAAATACAAGGAGGTCTGCCTGGTCGACACCCAGCCCGATTTTAAAAACAACTCGTTTCCCAAGAACCGAAAGGCCTTTTTGGTCCTGGACCAGCATCCTTCCATCAAGAAGCCCAACGCCGATTGCGCCATTGTCGACACCGATTGCGGGGCCACCTGCGTGATCCTGGCGGAGGCCTGCCTCCTGTTGGAACTCGAATTCCCCGCACCCGTGGCCACCGCCCTGGCCTACGGCATTTTGACCGACACCCAAAACCTCTACCGGCTCCGGCGCCGCGACGTCATTCAAACCTATTTGTCCGTTTTGACCAAGACCGACATGCGTCTGCTGGCGCGAATGCAAAATCCCCCCCTCTCCAGGCATTTTTTTCAAACCCTTGCGTCCGGCATCGGCCGGGCCAAGGTCAACCGCTTCCTGATTTTTTCGCACCTGGGGGGCGTGCATAATCCCGACACGGCGGCGCAAATCGCCGATCTGTTGTTGAGCTACCAGGGGATGCGCGTTGCCTTTTGCACCGGCCGATACCAGGGGAGGCTCCATCTTTCCTTGAGAGTGAAGGAAGGATCCCTGGAGGCCAACGATATTTTGCGTTCCATCCTTGAAAAAGGGGAGGCCGGCGGGCATGATACGATCGCCGGGGGGAGTTTTAAGGTCGCCGGCGGTGAAAAAGAGAAGGCCTGGCGCAAGGCCGAGGAAGAAATTCTTCGCAAATTGATCAAAAAACTGAAAATTCGCCATGAACATTTTCGCGCTTTTTAACGAAATCAACTGGTATGACCTGGTGGACGTGACGGTGATGACCTTTCTCGTCTACACCGTTCTGGTCTGGTTTAAAAAGACCCGCGCGGCCGCGGTCCTGATCGGCATTCTCATCATTGCCGGATTTTATCTGGTGGCCCGCCAGTTCAATCTTTTTTTGACGGCGAGCGTCTTCCAGGCCTTCTTCGCGGTGATCCTGGTGGCGGTCGTGGTGATCTTTCAGGAAGAACTGCGCTATTTTTTCGAACGGGTGGCTGTGGTGGGCTTTAAAAGCCGTTTTGACCGGAAAAAGAAGTCGGCCCTGGAAGCGAGCGAGTCGAGCATTTTGGTCCGCACCCTTTTTGACCTGGCCAAGGAAAAGATCGGGGCCCTGGTCGTGTTGCGCGGCAAGGATATGATCCTGCGCCATCTGGACGGCGGCGAGTCCCTGGGAGGCAAGTTTAGCGAATCTTTATTGAAAAGCCTTTTTGACCCCAGCTCCCCTGGCCATGACGGGGCGGTGATCATCGAGAACGGAACGGTCAACCAGTTCAGCGCCCATCTCCCTCTGTCCAAAAATTTCAGGATGATCGGCAAGCACGGCACGCGCCATGCCGCCGCCCTGGGCCTCTCCGAACTCTCCGATGCCCTCTGTCTGGTGGTTTCCGAGGAGAAGGGGAGCGTCTCGGCGGCCCGTCACGGCGCCTTGCACACCCTGGGAAATCCCGAAGAGCTGGATCGCCTGCTGGAGCGGTTCTATCGGGAGATTCACCCTCCGCCGGAGCCGAAAGGGTGGAAAGATTTCTTCGAGAAAAACTTGAAGGAAAAGGTTATAGCCTTTGGCATTGCCGGGTTTCTTTGGTTTATGCATGTCTACGGTTCCAAAATTGTTTACCGGACCTTTACCATCCCGGTTGAAACGCCGGAATTGCCTGAACAGCTGACGATCGCCGTGTTGGATCCGAAGGAGGTGGCGGTTACTTTTTCGGGACCGAGGCGTTCTTTTTATTTTATCCCCAAGGAGCGGATTCACCTCCTGCCCAAAGGCTGGCAGGT
>JACQMB010000006.1 GCA_016203765.1 Deltaproteobacteria bacterium | reverse complement strand
TCGGCGCGCATTTTTTTTACCTCCTCGTCACAATCGTTGAAGGCGGTGACACAGGCGTGTTGGATAAAGGTGGGGATCGAGGTAATTTCCTGGCCCTGCAGAATCTTGAGTTTTTCGACAAACTCCAGGGGTCCCGCCGCGTAACCCATCCGCCAGCCAGTCATGGCATAGGCCTTGGAGGCGCCGTTGATCAAGATGGTTCTTTCCTGGTGAAAGGGACAGGCCTTCAAAAAGGAGACATGTTGGAAACCGTCAAAAGTAATCTCATCATAAATTTCATCCGAAAGGACCCAGATATTTTTATCCGAGCAGATTTTTCCGAGCGCCGTTAGTTCTTCTCCGGTGTAGCAGCTACCGGTGGGGTTGGCGGGGGAGTTCAAAATGAGCATCCGCGTTTTATCGGTGACGGCTTTTTTAAGATGTTTCGGCGTGATTTTAAAACCGGTCGACTCGTCGGTGGGCATGAAGACCGGCCGGCCCCCAGCCAGTTTGATCTGGGCCGGATAGGTCACCCAATAGGGGACCGGGAGGAGGACCTCGTCGCCCTCATTGAGGAGAATGAACAGGGCGGAAAAGATTGCTTGTTTGGCCCCGCAGGCCACCACAATGGCCTCGGGGGAGACCTCCACGCCGGAGATCCGTTTGAGTTTTTGCTGAATCGCCTCCCGCAATTTCAAAATCCCGTTGACCGGCCCATAGCGGGTGAAGTTTTCGTCCAGCGCCTTTTGGCAGGCCTGTTTGATTTTTTCCGGCGTGTCGAAGCTGGGCTCGCCGGCCGATAGATTGATCACCCGCACCCCCTGGGCCTGCAGTTCCAGGGCCTTCAGTTTGGCCTTGAGCGTGGCCGAGGTCTTTACGTCAACAATGCGCCTGGAAAATTCCATAGTGGCATGTCATTGCGAGGCCCGAAGGGCCGAAGCAATCCAGTTACTTTCTTAGTTTTCTAACCAGCATCTTTTCCACCAGCGGATGAATCATCCCCGCGCACGATCCGCCGGAGGCGATGATCTCGCGGATAAATGTGGAGCTCAAATGCGAGTACTGCCCCTCCGTCATCATAAAGACCGTTTCCAACTCGGGATAGAGGGCCTTGTTGGCCAGGGCCATCTGCGATTCATATTCATAGTCACTCATATTGCGAATGCCGCGGAGCAAAATGCGGCAGTTTTTCGCCCTGGCGAAGGCGGTCAGCAGTCCGTCAAAGGAGACCACCTCCACATTTTTATGATTTTTGAGAATCTGTTTGAGGAGATCGAGGCGTTCGGCAACGGTCAAGATCGGTTGTTTGGCGAGGTTGATGCCGAGCCCCACGATGATTGTGTCAAAAATTTTGAGCCCCCGCTCAATAATGTTGAAATGGCCCAGGGTGGGGGGATCAAAACTGCCGGCGCAAATCGCGGTGTTCTTCATGGCTCAAAAGGTACCGGATACTTGTTGATTGTCAACAAGTATCCGGTACCTTTTGTAAGAAACTAACCCGCGTTTGTCCATACTTTCGTTGGTCCGTCAAGTTCATGCCTTTCACCGGTTCGCAATGCTCCTTGGGGTGGTGCTCCACGACAAAAAGCGTTTGGCCGTGGACGATGGGGCTTTTTACCAGGCGGCACAGCGTTTTTTTAACCAGAAATTTTTCATACGGGGGATCGATAAAAACCAGGTCAAACGTTTTATGTTGTTCCGCCAAGAGGTCGGCCGCTTTGCCGATCGTCGTCGGCAGGACATACGATTGTTGGGCAAAACCGCAGGCATCGATATTTTTGCCGATCAGCCTCACCGCCTCACGGGAGACGTCGACAAAACAGCAGTAGGCGGCCCCGCGGCTGAGGGCCTCGATCCCCATCGCCCCGGTGCCGGCGAAGAGATCGAGGACCTTGAGCCCGGCCACGTCAAAAAGGATATTGAAGACCGCCTCCTTGACCTGATCGAGGACCGGGCGAATTTGTTTCGACTTGGGTCCGGCCAATCGCCGCCCCTTGGCGCTGCCGGCAATCACACGCATGGGGACTTGATTTAATGGAAGAAAGAGGATAAGGGAAGTTCTATGTTTTTTAGGATTTCAAATCTATTTTTCTTGGTTTTCTTGTTTTTGGTCGCCGGTCCATGGTCCACGGTCCTTGGTCCGGCTTTCGCCGCCAAAACCACCTATATTTATACCGACCGTAAATATCATTTTATCAAACGGGTGGAGCTGAAAAAGAAAGAATTGAAAGAACGGGGGGCGGCCGATCATCCGCACACCTTCAATCCCCTGGCCCTGCGCGATCTTTTGTCCGGCATCGAGATCAGCAAACAACTGATTTTAAGCAAGAAGGTGGAGGATCGGGAGGTCTTTGACCAACCGAGTCTCGATTTTTTGGTCCCCCACCTGGTGGCGGCCCTTAGCCAGGCCGCTCCCGCCGAGCAGGTTGTCTTTTCGTTTATTCTGCGCAAGTCCAGAGCCGTTTTTCAGGACACCCGCCTGACCCTGGCCGAGGCATGGGTGAAGGACGGGTTTTTGCATGTCTATTTTCGCAAACTGATGGCCAAGATCGATTTAACCAAAGACGACAAATTCGCCGATGTCTCCCGCGCCATCAACCGGGCGCGCGGTTTGCGGGTTTCGCTGGAATTGAAAGAGGGCCAGCAGTTTGGCGAGTCGACGGATGAAATTTTGTTACCGGTGGCGGGAGTGTTGAAGAAGGACCGTGGACCGGAGACCGTGGACCGTGGACTTGAAGAAGAGGGGAGCAAAAGAGGGGAAAGCAAGAAGGAGACGGAAGTTGCGGTCAAACAGGAACCGCCCGGTGAAATCGAGACCCGGCTGCGCGAACTGGATAGCCTCAAAGAGAAGGGCCTGATCTCAAAAAAGGAATACGAGGCGAAGAAAAAGGAAATTTTAAGGGATCTCTAGACGCTTCGGATAATTCGCCAAAACTTCACAGCCGCGGCCGGTTACGTAGACAATATCTTCGAGGCGCACGCCGCCCGTTTTATAATAGTAAAGCCCCGGCTCCACGGTCACCACGTGGCCTTTCTTTAACTTAAAATTAACTCCGCTGATCCGTGTGGGTTCCTCGTGGATTTCCAGACCGATCCCGTGGCCGGTGCCGTGGATGAACCCCTGCTTTTTGCCGCCGATTTTTTTGGTCGGAAAACCGGACCGCTCAAAGTGTTTTTGAATGGCGCGATGGATCGTTTTGCCGTTGATCCCCGCTTTGATTTTGGCAATGGCCATCTCCTGGGCAAATTGGACCGCCGCGTATTGTTTTTTCAATTCGGGCGGGGCCTTTCCCTTACAGAAAGTCCGGGTGGCGTCGCCGTAAAACCTCGTCCGGGCTGAACGGGGAAAGCAGTCGATGATGATTGCCTGATGCGGCCGCAGGGGGCCGGAGCCGATGCAATGCGGATCGCAGGCCTGCCTTCCCCCGGCGACGATCGCCGAAAAGACCGGTTGAAAATTTTGAGCGAGCAAAAATTTTTCCATCTCAAAGCGAACCCGCTCCGAGGTCAAAACTTTTCCCTTCCAATAAAGAAGCCCGCGGCGAATTTTGGATTGCCGCAAAATATCCTCGGCCACGCGAAATGATCGAAAAGTCATTCGCTGGGCTTCAACCATCCATTTTTTTTCCTGGGGTGTTTTAAAAATCCGCTCCGGGCAAAAAGGATGAGTCCCCGATTCGACTTTAAAACTTTTTTTGCGAAGTCCGTCGACCAGGTAAAAGGCCGTGGAGCGGGGGACCGTTATTTTTTTGATTTTAAAGGCTGTTAAGAGGGTGGCAATCACCCCGATCGAATTCGGCTCCTGCCGCGCCCTTTTGGCCTTTTCCTGCCATTCAGCCAGAGAGAAAATCCTTACCCCCTTGGCCTCTTTGCGTCCCCGTTCATATTCCAAATCGGAAAGGATCAGATACCTTTTGCCTTGGCGCTCCAGAAAAAGGATGTCATCCGGGGCCGTAAACCGCGTGGCATAATAAAGGTCGGCATTTCTTTCGGGGGAGTCAAAAATCAACCGGGCGTTTGACATGGGAGGCGGCATCATATAGAAATCGCCGCGCCATGCAAACAAAAGATTTTTTGAACCAGGCCGAAAAATATTCCGCACACAACTATCATCCCCTCCCGGTGGTCCTGACCAAAGGCCAGGGGGTCTGGGTCTGGGACGTGGAGGGGAAAAAATATCTCGACATGCTCTCTTCCTATTCGGCTCTTAACCAGGGGCACTGTCATCCCAAGATTGTGGCCGCCCTCCAGACCCAGGCCGAAAAACTGACCCTGACCTCGCGGGCCTTTCACAACGACCGGATGGGCCCCTTCATGAAAAAACTTTGCGAACTTTCCGGTTTTGAAAAATGTCTGCTGATGAATTCCGGGGCCGAGGCGGTGGAGACCGCCATCAAGGCCGCCAGGCGCTGGGGTTATCTCAAAAAGAAGGCGGCTAAGGACAAAGCGGAAATTATTTGTTGCTCCGGCAATTTTCACGGCAGAACCACGACGATTGTCGGATTTTCAACCGAACCTTCCTATCAGGAGGGGTTTGGGCCCTTTACGCCCGGATTTAAAATTATTCCCTACAATGATGTGGAGGCGTTGAAGAAAGCCATCACACCCAACACCGTTGGTTTTTTGGTCGAGCCCATTCAAGGGGAGGGGGGGGTGATTGTTCCAAAGCAAGGCTATTTGCAAGCGGCGCGGGAGATCACTAAAAAAAATAATTGTTTGCTGATTTGTGACGAAATTCAAACCGGCCTGGGCCGGTGCGGCGCCCTGTTTGTTTGCAAGGACGAAAAGATCAAGCCCGATATTTTAATCGTCGGCAAGGCCCTGGCGGGCGGCATGTATCCGGTCTCCGGCATTTTGGCGGACGAGACGGTGATGGATGTTTTTGTGCCGGGGATTCACGGCTCTACTTTTGGGGGAAATCCGCTGGGCTGTGCGGCGGGAATGGCGGCCTTGGGCGTGATGGTTGAGGAGAAACTTCCACAGCGCGCCAAAGAGCTGGGGGAATATTTTGTCGACGGGCTCAATAAAATAAAACATCCTGCAATCAAAGAGGTCAGGGGAAGGGGCCTGCTCATTGGGGTTGAGGTTAAGAAAGAATATGGATCGGCAAGACCCTATTGTGAAAAATTGATGGGACTCGGTATCCTCGCCAAAGAGACCCACGACCAAGTCATCCGCTTCGCTCCACCCCTCGTGATCAAGAAGGAAGAGATCGATTGGGCGTTGGAGAAAATCAAAAAATTGTTTACTTGAACGGGGATTGACAAAGCGCCTCCAGCGGACTTTCCATCCGGAGCCGCCCTTTTGTCTTTGGCTTTTTGAGGGTGGCGACGATTTGGAGGGCCTGTTGCGGTTGGAAGCGCTCGGCATAGTAGGCCAGGCCGTTCGCAAAACTCTCTTCGGCATATTTTGCCTCGATCAGTGTTTCGATTTTTCCATCTTTAATTAAACAAAAATCGACCTCCCGCTTCTCCTTGTCGCGGATATATCGCAATTCACAGGCATGGCCCTGACTATCCTCGATAAAATGACAGTGCTTCAATAAAGACGTTGCCACCAGATTTTCAAAGCGGGACCCCTCATCGCCCAGCACATCGGCGTTATCAAAAAAATAGACCTTGGGCGGTTTTTGAATGGCTCGGGGAATTTTTTTCGTCCAGGGGCGCACCACAAAAACCACATACATCCGTTCCAAAACTTCCAGCCAATGCTTTAGGGTTTTATGGGAGACCTGCAGTTCGTCCACAATGTTATCCAGGACAATGAGCTGCCCCACCCGCCGGCGCAAGGCATCGACAAAGAGATTGAGAGTAGAGAGATCGCGAAGAGGTTCCAGATCACGGATATCATCTTTTAAGATGCGATCGAAGCGTTCTTTGCGCCACCGCCTTGCCTCCTGTTCATTGTTATCAAGGAAAGGTTCAGGAAAACCGCCGACCGTCATCAGACGTTTGAATGCCTCCGGGGGCGAAATACCGGCCGGAATTTCGGAAAGGTCGAAAGGATGAAGGCGCCAGTAGTGGTAGCGGCCCAGCAGGGAATCCCCGCCGCGCCGATAGACATCGAGGCGGGCACTGCCGGTTACCAAAAAACGCCGTTCCTTGTGCTCGCTGTCGTAGACACCCTTGATCCAGTTT
>JACQMB010000080.1 GCA_016203765.1 Deltaproteobacteria bacterium | reverse complement strand
GGATATCGCCGATCCCCTCCAGATCGTCGCCCACGCCCAACAGGGCCATCTCCTGGGCGAGCTGTTGTTCGGTCACCGATTCCCTTGAAATTTTGGCCAGATAAAAACGAACCTCTTTTTCCAGAAGATCGATTTTGTCATCGCGCGCCTCGATCTCGGCCAGGGATTGTTCCGCCATCTCCCCCGGGGTAAAAATTTTCAAACTGTCGCGATAAAGATCCCTGACCATATTGGCAATGCGGAGCAGTTCCTGTTTGGCCTGGGCAAAGGCCAGGGCCGGGGTCTCGAGGGCTTTGGCATCGAGATATTTGGGGCCGAAGGCCTCTTTTTTCTTTCGCTCCGGAACCAGTTTGGAAACGAGGAGGACACCGGCAGGCAAAAAAGGGAGAAACAAAACGGCCAGGGCCGCGTTAAAAAAGAGATGAACGACGGCGATCTGACCCGCAACCGAAGGTTGAATCAAGGGAATCCACCCGGTCAAAAGGCCCGCCAAGCGGGCCAGGATCTCGGCGATGGGAGCGACAAAAGGGATGGTCAGCGCCACGCCGGTCACCTTGACCAGAAGATGGGCCAGGGCCACCCGTTTTCCGTTCACGTCGCCGGTGAGTCCCGCCAAGATCGAAGTAAAACAGGTTCCCACGTTGGCCCCAAGCACAATCGGGATCGCCTGTTCCAAAGTCAGGGCCCCCGCCAGGGCCAGCGCAATGGCCATGCCGATAGTGGCGGCGGAGGTTTGAATGATAACGGTCAGGAATGTCGAAACGACCAGCAATCCCACAGGATTTTTCTCAAAAACACCGAAGAGAATTTGATAATTGGGGTCGCCCGCCAGCGGCGCCGCCGTCGCGGTCATCAGCTTCATCCCGTAAAAAATCAGGCCGAAGCCGAACAGGACCCGCCCCGTGTAGTAGATCCCTTTTGAATTTTTAAAAACCCATTCGAGAAAAAAGCCGAGGATCACCAGCAGGAGGGCGTAGTCGCTGATTTTTTTTATCGAGATGAGGATGACCACGAGGGTGGTGCCGATATCGGCCCCCAAAATCACGCCGAAGGCCTGCGTGAGGGAAAGAAGCCCCGTGGAGGCCAAACTCATTAGCATTAAAATCGTGGCGGTGGAGCTTTGCAGAACAACGGTGATGAGGGCCCCGGTCCCCAGCGCCGCAAACCGGTTGCCGGTCAGGTGCGCGATCGCCAGCCGCATCCGGTCCCCGGCCAGCGATTGCAGGCCCCGGCGGGCGTAGGTGAGGCCGAAGAAAAAGAAGGTCAAACCACCCAGCAAAACCAACCAGCTAAATTCAGTCATCGCCTAAAATTGCCACTAATTTTGAGGGAGGGCAAGGATGGATGTGTTTTGAAATGAACTCTAGGCCGGGCGAATTCTCAAACGGCCGGGTTCAACGGTCAAGATGGCCCCTTCGCTTAGCTGGCTTTCGCACCTTGGCAAGATGTCCAGACAACTTTCGGCTTGCTGTTGAATGCTTAAATCGACGAGACGCAATATCCCAAAATGCGATTTGCCCAGGACTACAGCCAATTCACCAAAGTCTTTATCCAATGTGATCAAGATTTTTTTGTTTTTGAAGGCCCGCTCCAGTATCTCTTCATCCCCGGGATCCATTCCCCAGTCTCCAACCCACTCAACTTCATGGCCCCCCAATTTTAGCTGTTCGACAACACGAAGGGCAACACAGGCATCAACCAATATTTTCATGTGCCGGTTTGTTGAAGGGGTTCGATCCGTTCGTGGCCGACCAAACGGCGGGCATAAACGAGACAGGCCCGGATGTCCTCCGGCTCCAGCCACGGATAGGCCTTCAGAATATTTTCCGGAGTCTCTCCCGCCGCCAACATGCCTAAGACATGTTCGACTGCCAAACGATGGCCGCGAATAATCGGTTTGCCGCTGAAGATTTTGGGGTTGAAGGTAATTCTATCCAGCAACTCTTTTTCTGTCATAGTCGAAATATAACCTTTATCTTGCGGGAGGGCAAGGATGGATGTGGAAACGAGGTTTAAATCCTCACTGTGGAAATCCGGTGGCTTGTTGAATTTGGACGGGCGGATGGTGTAGAATAGTATCTGATGAAAGTCCTCCCCTTCTTTGGCCAAACGATCCTGATCGCTTTCGCCTATCTGGTCACAGCGAAAATCGGATTTTTTCTGGCGATTCCGCCGGGCAATGTCACCATCCTCTGGCTTCCTTCCGGCATTGCCCTGGCGGCCGTGCTCGTTTGGGGTTTTCGCGCCGGTGTCGGTATTTGGCTGGGTTCATTTGCCGTCAATAGTCTGTTTCTCCAACAGTTAGCCCCGGTTTCCTTGATCCCGATCGCCGCCTCCGCCGCCATCGCCACCGGTTCCACTCTACAGGCCTTTCTGGGGGCCTATTTCATTGAATATTTCATCGGGCTTAACCGGTTGGCGGATTCCATCGCAAACACGTTTAAGTTTATCGGGATCGGGGCGGCAAGCACTCTGTTGGCGGCCAGCTTTGGGTCAACCAGTTTATTTCTGGCCGGCTTTATTTCCCCAAGCAGTTATCCCTTTGTTTGGTGGACATGGTGGATGGGAGATTTGGCCGGAATCCTGATGATCACTCCTTTGCTTTTTTTGTTGGCCTTGCCGTCCTTTCGCCGGCGACGGACGGAATTGCTTGGTTTTCCGATCACCGGGTTTGGGTTTGGATTAACCCTCATTGTCTTCTTTATTGTCTGGAATGCGGGACAGCAAATCGTCTCGCCGACGCCTCTCCCCTGGGTGGTGGGGCTTGGAGGTTTCACGGTGACTTGCCTATTAACCCTCTTGTTGAACTCCCGAAAAAAGGCATTGGGTAAGCTCAAGCAGATAACGAGCGACTTGGAAAGGCATGTTGCCGATCGGACTCGGCAATTGGCCCTTGCCAACCAAGAATTACAAGCAACGATTGCTAACTTGAATAGGACCCAGGCCCAACTGATTCAGTCGGCCAAGCTGGCGACGGTCGGCCAACTGGTCAGCGGGGTGGCCCACGAAATCAACAATCCCCTGCAGGCCGTTCAGGGGAACCTCGAGTCCTCCGAGTTGATCTTGAAGGAAATGGAAGGCGGGCCCCAAAAGGAGCTGACGGAGATCGTCGCAGAGACCAAAGAGGCCGCCGCCCGCGCTCAGGATATTATCCGGGGATTGCTTGCCTTTGCCCGACCCTCCACCGAAAGAGACAAAGAGGACGTCTCCCTGGAAATCCCCCTTCAGGAGGCTCTGCGTTTGACCCGCCCCCTTTTGGATAAATACGCCGTCCACCTGGAAAAAATCTGGCCCGCCGCCATGCCTCTCCTCCGCCATGTCAACCGCAGTGAGTTGATGCAGGTCTTTGTCAACGTGATGACGAACGCCGTCCGTGCGATGACGGATGCCCGGCAAAAAACCCTCAAAATCATCGTGCAAGAAATCCCCGGCAAAATTAAGATCGGTTTTGAGGATACCGGGCACGGGATTCCAAGAAAAAACCTGGCCCGGATTTTTGAACCCTTCTTCACCACCTCCTATCGGGAGGGAAAAGGAGAGCTGAAGGGGACCGGCCTCGGCTTGGCCATCAGCCAACGGATCATCCAGACCTGCCATGGCCAAATCACCGTGCGAAGCGAGGTGGGAAAGGGCTCCGTTTTTACCGTGATCCTGCCGGCCTAGGGGTAACTGCTTTCTTCAAACCTTCCGTGATGCAGGAAGGTCGTAAAGATCGTCCGGTCCAACTGCTCCATGGAGAAGGGTTTGATCAGCCATTCGTAGGCCCCCATGTCGAGGGCGGCCCGCGCCACCACTTCCTCCTTGAGGGCCGAGATCATGACCACATCAACATCGGGATAGCGTTGGCGGATAATTTCCAACGTTTCGATCCCGTCCATCTCCGGCATCAAGGCATCCAGCAAGACCAGGTCCTGCGTTTCTTTTGCCATCAGGGCCAGGGCTTCTTGCCCGCCGGGCGCCGTACTCACCGTATAACCCTGCTTCTTCAGAAAGCGGGCGATGCTTTTCAACACGTGGGGATCGTCATCGACAATCAGGATGTTTTTTTTGGTCAGATTCACACTATACCCCCCCGTTAATAATTTTACGCCGAAGTCCGGACTCTGGCCAGAAAAAAGTTTATAACTAGTTGATATTACGTGTGTTTTAGGCGACTTTGGAGAGAGGCTCCTCCTGGGCGAGCCTCACCGAAACCACCTTGGAAACCCCGGCCTCTTCCATGGTCACCCCATAGAGGGAATCGGCCCGCTCCATGGTCCGCTTATTGTGGGTGATGACGATGAATTGGGACTGGGAGGTCATCTCCCGGACCTGG
>JACQMB010000082.1 GCA_016203765.1 Deltaproteobacteria bacterium | reverse complement strand
TGAAACGAGGCAATGGGTGTTTTAAATTGCTTTCTCTCTTTGGCGTAGCGCGCGCAAAACTCGATGAGCCGCTTGGAACTCCCCATGCAGGCCGCCCCCAGCTTCCAGCGCCCCACGTTTAACACGTTGAAGGCGATCCGGTGCCCCTTGCCGATCTCCCCCAGCACATTTTCCACCGGGACCTTGCAATCCTGGAAAATGAGCGAGACGGTGGAGGAGCCGTCCAATCCGGTTTTTTTCTCCTCTTTGCCGTGGGAAAGGCCGGGAAAATTCTTTTCGACGAGGAAGGCGGTGAACTGTTCGCCGTCCACCTTGGCAAAGACGGTGAACAGATCGGCAAAACCGCCGTTGGTGATAAACTGTTTTTCGCCGTTTAAAATATAGAACTTTTTGTCGGGCGAAAGGACCGCCCGGGTCTTGGCGGCCAGAGCGTCGCTCCCCGATCCCGCCTCGGTCAGGGCGTAAGCCCCCAGCATCTCGCCGGTGGCCAGTTTGGGAAGATATTTTTTCTTTTGCGCCTCACTGCCGTAATAAAGAATCGGCAGGGTGCCGATGCCGGTGTGACACATCAAGGGGACAATGAACGAAGACCAGCCGGTGGCGTATTCGGCAATGACGGTGGCGGTTTTTTTGTTGAGCCCCAAACCGCCGTAGGCCTCGGGGATTTCCGCCATCAACAAGCCCAACTCCCCCGCTTTTTTGAGAAGCGTGGGAATGATGGCGAGGTCTTTTTTGATTTCAATCAGCTCCCGTCGGGGTTCCACCTCGTTTTTGATAAAATCCCTGGCCAGCTTGGCCAACTCCCCCTGCTCCGGGTTGAGCTCTTCGGGGACAAACTGATCCCACTTGCCAAACGGCTCCCATAAAAATGAGGCGCTAAACGGGCCTTTTCGTTCCATGGCAATCACTCCTGACGCAATGCATTATCTCACAAAATAGGCTATTTGCCTAGTAATTCCTTAAACTTAACTGTAAGGATAGGAAGGATTTGGAAGAGGTCCCCGACGATGCCGTAATCGGCCTTGCTAAAGATAGGTGCCTCGGGGTCTTTGTTGATCGCCACAATCACCTTCGAGGTGCGCATCCCGGCCAGGTGTTGAATGGCGCCGGAAATTCCGCAGGCAATATAGAGTTTGGGATTAACGGTTTTGCCGGTCTGTCCCACCTGATGATCATGGGAAATGTAGCCGGCATCCACCGCCGCGCGCGAGGCCCCGACCGTTGCCCCCAAAACTTCCGCCAGCTCCCGAACGACCTTGAAATTTTCGGAACTGCCGAGGGCCCGGCCCCCCGAAATAATAATCTCGGCCTCGGTTAAATCTTTCATCCCTGCTTCGGCCTGCTTCACCTCTTTGACCTTCACGCGCAATCCCCCGACATTCGCAGGAATTTTTTCCACGGAGGCTTTTTTGCCCGCGCCCGCCTCCCGGATCGGAAACGAATTGGGCCGGGCGGTGGCCAACTGGACATCGCTGTTGAACGAAACATCCATCAGGGCCTTGCCGGCGAAAATGGGGCGGCGGGCTTTTAATTTGCCGGCCTCGATTTTGAGATCGACACAATCGGTGGTGAGGCCCGCCTTTAATTTCATCGCCAAACGGGGCAAAATATCTTTGCCCGTCGTCGAGGCCGAGGCCAAAATGATTTGCGGTTTTATTTTTTCGATCAACGCGAGCAGGGCGCGCGCATGGATATCGCCCAGGAAAGGTTCCAAAGTAGCGCCTTCCAAGGCATAGGCCTGTTCAATCCCGAAAGCGCCCAGTTGTTCCGCCAGGCCGGCGACCTCTTTTCCCAGCAGACAGCCGATCGCCTTGCCCCCCGCTTGACCGGCAAGTTCATGCGCCTTGCCGGCAAGTTCCCGGGAGTATCCTTTGAGTTTGCCGTTTTCGTGTTCGGCGATAAAAAGAATATTTCCCATTAAATAACCTTGGCCTCCTCCCTCAACAACTTCACCAGCTCGGCGCACACCTCTTCCAGCTCGCCTTTCAAAATATTGCCTGCCTTCCGATCGGGGGGAGGGCTGAAATTGGAAAATTGAACGCGCGCGGTCTCGCCACCCAGCAAATCCTTGGCCTTCAACTCGGCAATCGGTTTCGATTTGGCCTTCATGATGCCCGGCAGTGAGGCGTAGCGGGGGTCGTGTTCCCCTTTGTCGCAACAGACCATCCCCGGCAGGGTCATTTCGATAATCTCCTTGATGCCGCCCGCCACCGGCCGGGTCACCGTCAAAACTTTTTTGTCGCCGCTCAGTTCATAATGTTCGGCGGGCCAGACGCAGGGCCAGTCCAACAACGCGGCCACGCCGTGAGCGACCTGAACGCAATCATCATCCACCGCCTGTTTGCCGGCAAAGATCAGGTCGAAATTCTCTTTTGCCGCCGCCCTGGCCAGGCAAACCGCCGCAAGATAGTTATCGAGCGTTACCCCTTCGGTATCGATCCGAATGGCGCGATCGGCCCCCATCGCCAAGGCCTGGCGCATCGATTCCACCGCGCGCGGGACGCCGGCCGTGACGATCACTACCTCGCCCCCGCCCGCCGCCTCTTTCAGGCGCAGGGCCTCTTCCACGGCATACTCATCGTAGGGATTGATCACCCACTTGATGTCGGCCTCATCAATGCCGCTCGCGTCGGGCTTGATCTTGATTTTGGTTTCAGTATCGGGGGTTTGCTTCAACAACACGCCGATTTTCATGATGGGGGCTGTATACAAAACGAGGAAAAGATTGCAAACCCTAATTTTTCAGGAAACGCTTAAAATGACCGGGGTTTTTCCCAAACACTTTTGCCAGGCGCTCATGGTAGGATTCAACCTTCCACAACCCCCGCTCCAATGCTCCAACCCACGACTCTGTGACGCCAAGCCGCCGGGCCAGTTCCCTTTCCGTCCAGCCCTCGGCCCATCTTAAGCGGCGGACCTCTTGGGCCAGCCTGCGCCACCTTCCCCACCGGGCCGGCTGACGCCTTTGACCTTCCGACTCGACCCGTGTGGAAGGAAGACCCCATCGTCGAACCCTCCTGCGAAAAAAACCTGGCTTTTTATTGAAGGCCCGCTCCAAAGAGGGCCAAATATCAAAATGGGGGCTCACCCCCATTTCCAAATCCCCTATGACGGATCGAGGACATCCGACTCTTCTACCCAAATCGGTCCGGCTCCAATCCCTTGATATTCTCATCTCCTCCACCAAAGCGCCCAAACGGCCGTATCGCCTCCCTTGCCGGCGGCGAAGGATTTCCAACCGGCGCTGGAAGGAGGGACCGGCCGAAAGAATCCGGTCAACCTGTTTGGAATAACGCCCCCTTTCCACCCCCAATATTTCCTCGATCATGCGCAAACACCTTAGGCCGGAAACCCTCCCCGCCTCCAGGTGGGAGATGTAGGTGTTGCCGATCCCGGATTGCCGGCCCAATTCCATTTGGGTCAGGCCCCTCTCTTTTCTGCGCCGGGCGATCGCGGCCCCCACCTCCCGAAAGGGCCTGGGATAGGATGAAGGACTTCTTCCGCTTAACAATTCATGACGCTTGGCGAAGACTGCAAAATAATCGGGGGTCAACCCAAGGGCCTCCGCCAAGTTTCCCCACCACTTTCTAGCCAGCCAGCGGCCGGATAAAATCATGCCGCAACTTCCCTCCGGCATTCGGGCCCTCCTCCACAATTCCCTTCGTGACCATCCCCTTTCCTCCAACAGCCCTCGAATCTCTTGGGCCATGGGGGCATAGGGGGAAGTATCGGATTCTTTTTGATCAGCCGTTTTGCAATGAATAACGAACGGTTTTTTTTGACCCGATGGAATGCCCATCGGCTGGCCGGCATAGACTTGGGCGGAAGTGGCGAGCGGAGGAGGAAACAAAAGGATATCCGGGACCGGCGGGGTCAGGGGAGATCGGGAAGCGAAAAGATTTGCGTTCCCCAGCCGGGCCTTCACCCTCATCCATGCCGACTCATCCAGGATAATTTTTTCTAAGCCCTCCGCCTGGGCGGCGGCGTCCAACACGACGAGATCCGAGGCCGTGACACTCCCCAGGGCGATGTCGGACGAGGGGAAAGGCGCCACTCCAAGGGAGTCGGGCATCGCCGCCGGGGCGGTAAAAAAGCTCGATAGCGCAACGAGGTTCGACATGATCTTTCTCTATCCCGTTATCGGCCCGGCGTGAAATTAGTTGCGTGGAAGCCAAAATGTCAATTTTTTATTTTTGGGCAGGACATTACCGGCAATGGTTCACCAGGTATCCGCTTCCTGACGTTGGGCGTCCGGATTAAGTATTGTGTCCCCGGATTTGTCCCCGGATTTGTGCGTCAAATTTATGAGATGGGTTCTAGACTATCTTGGCTGCCATTCAAAATTGCCGAAGGGAAGCGCAGGGATCAATGACGGCAGGGTCGCCTCATCGAGTATGACCATTTCCATACGCGCCCCAATACGGACATCGCCAATCATAAATAGATTCACAGCCGCAACGAAAGCCGTCTCGATATGATTGTCAAAAGTGGGATGGGGGTCGTCAAAATTGTAGGCTACGAGCGCCCCCACTTTGAATCCCATGGTGTCAGCATGGTTCATGAGTCCCACAAAGAATTGGCCGCCCACCCTCCTTTGCAATCCCCTAACGGTAACTTCTTCAGGTACCCAAAAATCATCATCGTCGGACCTATCCATAATGCTCAGATCGGGACCCAACTCAAAAAAGACTCCTCCAAAATCACCACCATCCCATCGAATACTCTTGCGAAAAAGAGCCGAGACTCCTAATTGGGGAACGGCCACTGCGAACCGAGCGCCAAAATTGGGCCAGAATGAGTCTTCGGGCATTGCGTAGCCGGTTGGTGTCCCTTCCGCTTCGGCCATGACGACTGCATCAGGATGGGTATCGATAGCGGCCGTGTGGTTCACTTGTCTGGATGCTTCCATAACTTCCGTCATAATGAACTCCTTTGGTTTTTCCTAAATTCTGCACTAGACTGTCTACACTATAGTTATCGGCAGAAGTCAAAAAAAGTTGCGTGGTTTTTTTAAAAAAAGTTGAGAGAGAGAGAGAGAGAGAGAGAGAGAGAGAGAAGTATAATAATTTCAACTGGTTACAGCACTTAAAAATTTTTAATTTCTTTGCGATTTTTGCGGATTTTGGGGTTTTAGTGGTGAGCGAAGGGGGCGCGGGATGGGAAAGCGCGAGCGAGCCCCGTGGAACGGGGCGCGCGGAAGCCCTCCGTCACGAACAACCGAGCGAACCTTTGCCATCCGGACGGCCATCGAGAGTTGAGAGTTATTTAGTAGAAATGGCTTGCCGTCGGTCCTTATTTATCTTAGGATTAAATCATGTCCGATTATAATTTTACTGTTATCGTTGAGCCTTGTGAGGAGGGGGGCTACTACGCCGAATGCCCCTCCCTTCCGGGCTGCCATGTCCAGGGAGAGACCTACGAAAAAACACTCAACGAACTGCGCCACGCCATCAATGGAATGATTGAAGATATGAAAAAGAGCGGAGAGGAAATCCCAAGGGATGCGGTAACCGTTACTTCGCTTCGGATCGCCGCCTGAACATGTCCAAACGTTTTCCGGTTGTAACGGCCAAACAGATCATACGGATTTTGGAAGGGGTCGGATTCGCGTTTGTCCGGCAAACGGGTTCCAGTCATGCCGTCTATAAACACCCATCCGACAAGAAATGATAAAAAAACTGCCCGATTCCGATTTTTCAAAATATCCTCGACTGACTCGGTTTTCCGTTGAAGCCGCTGTTGAAAGTTTTTCTAAAGTTGTCTTGAGTCGAAAAGATTAAATACCGCGCGAGATTCCGATCAAAGTCAAAAAATGTTCCCACAAAATTATCCCCCTCCGACTCTTCTTCCCGCCGCCATCAGGGCGGTGTAAAGATAGATCGCCTTGATCTCCTCGGTGATCGGATAGGCGCCGTTGACGGGGCCAAGGGCCCTTTGGCCGTCGGTGCCGCCGTGATTCAAAAGACCTGTCCAGCCGATCTTTTTCGACCAGGACCCCTCACGAAAATCGCCAAAGGCAACCTGTGCGGAGGGATCATACATTCCATCGGGGGCTTTCCTATCCTCTCCCAAACCCGGCCTGAAATCCTCCACGTAAGCTCCGCTCATGTAATAGGCCATCTGTCTTGCCATCCGTTTCCAATCCACCGCCCCGGCAGGGGAGCCGTTTTCTCCCGCCTCCCCACCGGAGACAAAAACGCGCCACGACGACTCAAACGTATCCCGCATCATCTCCCCAAGTTCTGTCCGGTCTTCCTCGGACCATTCCCCTCTATGAAACAGCCGTGATCCGGCAATCAAACCAAACGTGAAAAAATAGTCCCCAAGAAAATTCGCCAGAAAAACCTTCCGCAATACGCCCGCGTCGGCAAATTTCTTCCTCGCCTCCCCCAGGTGAATGCTGGCCGGATGTTGCTCATCCCCGACCATCTCCTCCAAAGCCGCCGCCTCCGCCAAATCGGCCAGACCGGACAGACGCAAATTCGGGTAGGCCACCGATTCCAGCCAGGCATGAACTCTCCCCGATCCCGACCGGCCGATGGCGCGAATCACATCAACCATCCAGAGATATTTCCCCCGGTCCCCTCTCCCCCTCTGCGCCACGTTGTGAAAAAGATCGCTCAACGCCGTGTGTATAATCCCGTGGCGCGCCAGAGTGAAAAGATCATGCAGACTCTTTCCCATCCCCTCCCGAAAGGCCTCCGGGGATAATGAGGCGTCATTCAAATAGGTGAAATAACCGGCCGAACCGGTCTCGTAGGCCGTCAGAATATAACTCCCGCTCCTGTTATAGACCGATACCTCTCTTCCCGATTTATCCGTAAAGGTCTCTGAAACGCCGGGCAAAAGGGTCTGGGCAACCCGCACCACCCCTTTTGCGTTGATGGCAACAGGGGTCGGATAGTCCGATTGCAGACCGAGTTCTTTTTTCCACTTCCCAATCCACTCCAGCATCCGGTGCTCGTGGAAGAGTTCTCCGGGGTCTTCCTCCTCTTTCAATAACTTCAGGGCAAGGTATTCTCCACTCGTCTTGTGACGAAAAACAAGTGTCCGCCCCATCGTGCGCTCAAATGTGTAATCCTGAAGCAGGGCTTGCAAAGCCTTATCGTCCTCTGAATCTGCCTCGATCTCCCGCAGAGTAACCGCCTCCTTGCGCGGAAATGTGTCAGCGGCCTCCGGCGGGAGAGGTTGCAAAGACGGAGAGGGGGCAGACCGGAGCAAGCTCTCAACAAAGGAAGAGACATCGTGCGAAGCATTCCCCCCATCCGAAAATCGAATCTGCCGCAACTGAAGCGCCGAGAGCGAAGAGGGGGGGAGGGCCTCTCCCGACTTGCCAAAAATGACTCCGATGGCCTCGGAGGCGGTTTCGTAGACATAGGAATCCAGACCTTCCCGACGCAATGTCTCCTTGAGGGCATCAAGAACCGATGGGTCAATCAAATCGCTTCTGTTTTGGGCAATGTCTCCGATAGCCCGGGCGGCGACTGTGTAGGCAAAGGAATCCAGACCTTCCCGAAGCAATATCTCTTTGAGGGCGGCAAGAACCGATCGGTCAATCAAATCGCTTCTGTTTTGGGCAATGGCTACGATGGCCCAGGCGGCGGCTTTGTAGGCAGAGGAATCCAGACCTTTCCGAAGCAATATCTCTTTGAGGGCGGCAAGAACCGATGGGTCAACCAAATCGATTCTGTTTCGGGCAATGGTTCCGATAGCCCGGGCGGCGGCTTGGTAGACAGAGGAATCCAGGCCTTCCCGAAGAAGTATCTCTTTGAGGACGGCAAGAGACGGGTCAGCCAGGTCGCTTCTGTTCTCGGCAATGACTTCGATGGCCCGGGCGGCGGCTGTGTAGGCAGGGGAATCCAGACCTTCCCGAAGAAATATCTCTTTGAGGGCGGCTAGAACCGATGGGTCAATCAAATCGCTTCTGTTTCGGGCAATGGCTATGATAGCCCGGGCGGCGGCTTGGTAGACAGAGGAATCGAGTCCTTTTTGAAGCAAGGTAGCCGTTGCTTCACGTAATTGCCTCAAATCTTCGGCATCGTTTTGGCCGCCCGCAGTCCCACCGGTCGCATCGGCCGCCGTAAGCCGGCGGTCTTGGCTTGCGCCTCCCCTTCCGGAAGAAACAACCGCCGGACCCAAACCGGCATAAACGGCATCCGGCCGCCTGCCGGACGCGGTCAACACCACCGCCGCTTCTCCGCGATCGGCAAATCTTTTCGCGTCGGCAACCGGGTCCCAGCCCAGTCCCATCTTACCCATGAGAAACGCCGCCCGCACCCTTTCCTCATCGTTGAGAGCCTGCGGGGCTTCAAGCATCGCCCCGACCAAAGCCGCGTCAGAGCCGGCAGAGGCGGTGGCGTCAAACACCACGGTCCCGGTGGCCTGAAGCCCGGTTAAAAAAGGAGCGGTATTGGCAAACAGGGTCATTATCCCTCCTCCATAGCCTTATCGGCAAAAGTCAAAAAATGTTGCTTCTATTCTACTCAATGGGCTGGCCATCAATGGCCCTGGGGATTTCGCGCCCGAGCAGTCGGAGGGTGGTCGGGAAGACATCCGCCGTGCGGAAATACTTTTGTGGCAAGGGGGTGTTGACCGCGATCGGGACCGCCATGTGTTCGCGGTGGAGCGAGCCGTGGGAGCCTTTGTGTTCGGGGATTTCGTGTTCTTTACGAAAATCATAGCCGGGGGCGGCCGACAAAACCATATCGCCCGTCCGGCTGGATTGAAACAAATAGGCCAACTGCCAGAGGGCGTCGGGGTAATCAGAACTGATCGTTTGATCCAGGGCGCTTTGCCGATCGAGTGTGGCAGGCAGTTTTTGAAATCCGAAGGGATCTTTAGTCTTAACCTGATAATTCAGCCGTTCCGGCTCCCACCGCAAAGAGGCCTCCCCCCGTTTCGACAAAATATCCACGCCCCCCTCACGATTTTTCACGGCCAAAATATCGACGGCCGGCTCTTTCAGCAAATCGGCCGTCAACCCCGGGCTTAACTTTTGAATGTCTTCGCGACAAGCCGGCTCCTCCCACCCCCCGTTTTTAAAATACAAGTGGGTCATGGCGTTCCCCGACATCATATTGGCGACGTTTCGGCCCCGGCGGTGATAGACCTTCGGATAATAAAAGGGTTTAAGGTCCCGCCTCTCCAAAAAGGTGTTCACGCAGAAATGGGTGTCGGTCCGGCTCAACCCGTGATCGGAGACGATCCAAAAGAGGGTGCCGTCCCACTTGCGCAAATGTTTAAGTTTGGCGACGATCTGCCCCACCGCCGCGTCCAAAAATCGATACTGTTCGATGGTTTTTTCGTGACGGGGATGGGCCAGGTGCGAATACTCGTCAATGCCGGGAAAGACCACAAACAGAAATTCGAAATCGCGCTCCAGGGCCTTTAAAGTTTTTTTCAAGGCCTGCTGGTCCAAAAATTCCCAGCGGTCGGTCAGATGGGCGTAATACCAATACCAGATCCGCATGATGCGCGTTAAATTGCGCCGCCCCGCCCCGCGGCAGACCGAATTAAAAATGTTGTAGGATTTTGGAATCAGATCAAAAATCGTCGGCACCGGATTGACGTCGTGATTGATCAAAAACGTTTCAATCCCGACGTAACTGCGCGGCTTGAATTTTTTCTTTTCCAGCCAGCGAATCCCCGGCACGTTCAGGGTCCCCGGAAAACATCCCGTGATAAAAGGAAAGTAGGCCGGGCCGGTGGTGGAGGGGAAGGCGGTGACGCCGGAGGCCAGACAGCCGGCGCGGACGATCTCTTTTTCGATGTGCGGGAGTTCCCCTTTGGCCAACAGTTCGCGGAAGAGGTCTTCGCGCGCCCCATCGGCCAAAATCATGATGGCTCGCTGAAACATATTTTTCCTCTAAGTCGTCTTGGATTTTTCGGCGCGAAATTCCTTGAGCTTGTTTTCCATCCGGCGGACCAGCTCCGGGTAGCCGTTTTTCCTGATAATCTTTCCGAAAGAAGAGCGGTAGTTGTCGACCAGAGAGGCCTCATCCACGATCACGTCATAAATACGCCACTCCCCGGCGGGGGTCTTTCTCAATTTGTAGTCGAGGTCAAACTGGGTCCGCTGTTTTTTGAGGAGGACGGCCGTCTGGACGTAGGCCTGCGATTTTTCCCTGTTCAGATATTTCTCCTTTTTGTAGCTTATCTGATACGATTTTTCCTCTCCCCGTTCCGCCGCCTTCTCCTTGGCGAAGACGCTCCGCTCCTCCAAAAGCTGGGTCAATAATTCCACAAAATCATCCTGCTCTTTTTCCGAACGCTCGTTCCAATGTTTGGCCAGCGCGAGGCGGGCCAGTTCTCCGAGATTGAAAGTGCCGCGCAAAATGCGGGCCTTGATCCGGCGGTTGAAGGCCTCATCTTTCCCGGCCAAATTTTTTCCGACCTTGTAGGAATCGGCCATCCGGTCGAGCTCTTTGACCGCGGCCATGGGGGATTGGACGGGGGATTTGGAGGGATTGGCGAACAGAGGACCGTGGACCAGGGACTGTGGACCAAGGACCAACAGCAAAGATAAACAAAGGTATCGCCCCCTTTTGGTCCACGGTCTACGGTCCACAGTCCACGGTCTTCTTTTCATCATCTTCCCCCCGCCTTCCATTCCAGTTTAGCCAAAGCGACGTTATAGTCAAATACCGCTTTGAAGTATTCGCTTTTGGTCAGCAAGACCAGCTGGAGGGCGTCGGTATACTCCTCCTCATCTCCCACGCCGACCTCGATATTGCTCTTGGATAAAAAGAGCATCTGCCGGGCCAATTTTTTCCGCTCCTCGGCCCTGTCCAAATTTTTGGCGCCCTGCAAGGCCTCCCCATAGGCCTCCTCGATTTCCAGGGCCATCCCCCGTTTGGCCAGGGCCGCCTCGGTCAGGGCCTTGTAGTGTTCACTCTGCAGCCGTTTGATCTTGGCCCGCGAGCGGTGGATGTCAAACTCCCCGCGGATTTCCAGGCCGACGCCGGCCCGGGTGTAGTTGAAGGGATTGCTGAAATCATCGGAGACGCTTAGATTCCGGATCGTATCGGTCGTCCGGCCGATTTCAAAAAATCCCCCCAGCCCGACATTGGGAAGGAGTTTTCTCTTCTCCAACTGCCATTCCAGGGCCTTGGCCGCAACGCCGATCTCCACCAATTCCATTTCGGCCCGGTCCGTCTCGGCCTTGCCCAAATAAAAATCCTTGCCATGGATTTTTTGGGGGACCGGTTCCAGATATTTTTCCTTCAAGGCAACCGTTTGTTCCGCCGGCAGGCCCATCTGCACCTTGAGGGCCTCGCGGGCCAGGTCGCTTTTTATCCGGGCCTCCTCCTGTCTTTTTTCCAGTTCCAATTTGAAAACTTTTAATTTAGCGATGTCATACGGCGAGTGCTCCGGATCTTCCTCCTCCTTGGCCAGCTGATTGTCTATTTTTCCGATCGCATCGTCCGTCAGGTCTACGATCTCTTTGCCGAACAGAATGCCGAAGTAGAGGCGTTTGACATCATGATGAATCTCTTCCCTGGCCCTCTCTTTTTGATTTTTGGCCGCCTCCACCCCCTGGGCGGCCAGATTTTTGGCGGTGGAAAGCTTGCCGAAGGCGTAGACAGGAAGGCCCACGCCGACCTTGGTCTGATTGAAAAAGGTAATGTCGCCACGAAAAAAAGATTCGGCCGCGTTTTGGGCATCGGTGGGAACGGGCGCCATCCGGTCGGTCACCTCTAATACCGGTTTGAACCGGGCCTTCGCCTCGTTCACCTGCCACTCGGACCCCTCAATGGCATAGTCGCCGGCCTCCAGCTTGGCGTTGTTCGCCTCGGCCAGTGCAAGGCAGTCCTCCAGGGAAAGCCGAAGCGGCGGCGCCTCCTGGGCCGAAACGGAAAGAGAGACCGCCAGGCCAAAAATCCCGATGAAAAACAGACCCTTTCGACGCATAAACCCCGTATGCGTAACAAACTGCTCCCTTTTAGGCAAGGTTATTTAGGCCGCCAGCTCCTTATGGCGGATGGTGATCGGCTTCAAAGGAAGGGTAAAGAAAAACTGCGAGCCCTGGCCAGGGCGGCTTTCCGCCCAGAGCCGGCCGCCGTGGGCCTCGACCATTTTTTTGGACAAGGCGAGCCCGATGCCGGGACCCTGATAGGTGCGGGTCAGTCCCGAACTAATTTGATAAAATCCGCGGAAAATTTCGGGGAGTTTTTCTTTCGCAATGCCGATGCCGGTGTCGGCCACGCAGATCTCAAGCATCTCCCCCTTGCGGCCGGCCGAGACGGTCACCTTGCCGCGAGGCGTGTATTTGGCGGCGTTGTCCAAAAGCTGTCTGAACACCTGGCGCACCATTTGCAAGTCGCCGTAGACCATGGGGGTATGACCGTTCAGGGAGACTTCCAGATCGATCTCGCCGTTCAACGCAATTTCATCCAAGGCCCCCTCCAGCACCGGACCGAGGTGAAACTGGCTGACGTTCAACGGATACTGCCCCGCCTCGATCTTGGCCATGTCGACCAGGGCCGACAAGGTTCTCAGCAATCTTTCTCCGCCGTTTAAAATTTCTGCCACATGCCTTTTTTGTTCCGGCAACAACGGCCCGTCGATCTCCTCGGCCAAAATTTCGGCAAAACCCAAGACCGAGGTCAGCGGCGTGCGCAGTTCATGGGAGAGATTGGCAGTCATCTGCGATTTTAAATCGCGCAGGGCATCGACTTCGGTCTGCCGGCGCCGCAGTTCCTCGGTCAACAAACCATTTTGCAGCCAGGGGGCCAACTGGGCGGCAAACCACTCCATCACTTCCAAACACGCCGCGCCGTATTCCCTGTTATTCTTTTTCGGACCGAAAACCAGAATGCCGGCCAGCCGCTCCTGTCCGCCGAACAGGGGGACACAGGCCTCGGCTTGAAATTGGAGAAAAAAATTCAGTCCGTGGATTTTGACCGGAAAATATTGGGGCTCTTCCAAAATCTGGCGGCGCGTGATCCCCCGTTTATTTTTTTCCAGCCATTGAATCAGCTTGGAACAATCCTGCGGATGAAAGGAAAAATGGCGGCCGTCCAAACAGGCCTTGACCCCCAAGGACGCGCCGCTCCCCTCCCGCAAAACAAGACAACCTCCCTGGGCCCCTAGCGCATCCGCAATCAGTTGAAGCCACTTGGCGTAACAACCCTCATGAAATCCGGTCTGGGCGCAAAGCCCAGACCACTTTCCCGCTAACTTCTTGTAATCATATGATTTTTTTTGAAATGGAAACACGACCGAAAGAATTATACATTAAAATTAGCCAGGTTGGCAAGGATTTCTATAAAGAAATTTAAAAATTTCCTATAATCGCTTGGAAACAAAGAGGGAAATTTCGAACAAAAGCCACAGGGGCAGAATCAAAAGAACCTGGCTGACGGCGTCCGGGGGGGTTAAGAGGGCGGCCAAAATAGCCAGGCCCACAATAATATAGGGCCTTTTGGCCCGCAGTTGTTCTGTCCGGACAATGTTCAGCCAGACCAGCAAAACCAAGATCACCGGCAGTTCAAAGGCCAGGCCGAAGCTCAACAGAAACATCAACACGAAGCTGATATAATGATCGATGGTCCAGGCCTGTTGTACCCCCAGATGCTCGCCATACATCCAGAAAAAATTTAAGGTGGCCGGAATCACAAGATAATAGGCAAACAGGGAGCCGGCGATGAAAAGAAGGGCGCCGGCATAGAAGCTCAAGACAAAGGCTCGTCCCTCTTTGGCGGATAGTCCCGGCCGAATAAAGGCCCAGGCCTGATACAAAACAACCGGCAGGGCCAACAGGAGGCCTGCCACCAGGGAGAGCCGGAGACTTTCGACAAAGACGGCGGCCGGCTTGAGGGCCGTCAATCCGTCCGGGCCCAGCGGAGAGGGCTTCACCAGCCAGCCCAGGAGGTGATTGGCAAAGAAAAAGCTGAAAAAAGTGGTTCCCGCCACGGCCAGTACGGCCTTCAGCAGGCGGTTTCTCAACTCATCCAAGTGATCCCAAAAAGAAAAGGGCATGCGGGGCCCCATACCCTTTCACTTTTCAAGATTCAAGGGTTATGTTAGAAGGGAAAGCTATGCGCCAGACATTTTTTGCCTTTTTGGTTTTAGGCTTAAGCCTCGGCTGTGCGTCGGATAAGAAAAAAGAGGCGGCGGGCGATAAAATTCAGGTGGCCGCCCCCACCATCGAGATGAAAAGCGAACAGGCGGTCCCCGTCATCAAGGTCCAGCCCCTTCCCCTGAAAGACGAGGCAAAGAAACCGGGCGCGCAACCGGTCCCCTTTCAACCGAAAATGGTCGAGGCGGGCCTTGCGGTGGAATTGCTTCTCGATGCCTCCGGAAGCATGAACGGTATTTTGGGGACTGAGACCAAATGGAACCTGGCGGTTGCCTTGCTGGAAGATCTCCTGCCGCAATGGCAGTCTCTGCAGAACCCGCCCCTTTCGTTAGGGGTGCGCCTGTTTGGCTCCATCTCCCCGCTGGATGACAACAATTGTGACGATTCCCGGCTTTTGGCCGAGCCGGGACCGATCGGTATTCAAGAATTAAAGAAAAAATTGGCCGGGAATCGTCCCCAGGGGAAAAGCCCTCTCGCCTTTGCCTTGCAGAAAGCGGCCGAGGATTTGAAAAAGAGAAATGAGGACCGGGTGATCCTTCTTCTGGCCGACGGCAAGGACAACTGCGGGCAGGATCCCTGCCAAACCGCTCAGCAACTCTACCGGACGGAAAAAATTATCACGCACGTGATCGGCTTTGACATCGCGCAGGAAGACGAGGCGTCGTTAAAGTGCATCGCCGCGAATTCCAACGGTGTTTTCCTGCTGGCCCGGACCGGCGACGAGTTGTTAAGCAGTCTCGATGAAGCCCTCCGCTCCACCATTCCTTATAACTTAAGAATCAAAACTTTGGTGGGCGGCACCCCCCTCCCCGCCAAACTGACGGTTTACAAGACCGGCACCCAGCAAACGGTCCGCGAGGAAGCAAGTTTCGGCATTGCCCTGCTTCGCCTGCCGCCCGGCGCCTATGACATTCTGGTTGAGTATGCCGACTCCATCGCCGCTAAAAAACCCTCCAAGATTTTGAAAGGGGTGGAGCTGACCGAAAAAGGAAAAATCGAACAGGAAATCCGTTTTGATCTGGCCGGCGTGACCTTGGCGGCCAGGAATCCGGAGGGGAAGCCCACGGCCGTTCAATACAGCTTTTTGGCCGGCGGCACCGACCGGGTTATGGCCGAAACGGATGCCTCCGGCGAGGAAAAGACTTTTTTCCTGGAGCCGGGGCTCTATGACTTGGTGGCCCGGGCCTCGCCGGTAGCGGGCCGGGAGATGACCCTGCTGGAACCAAAAATTCAAATCGATCCGGCCCAGGGTTTTGTCAAACACTTCGCGTTTCAGACCGGAACATTGATTTTAAAAGGGGTCGGCTCCAAACAGGAGCCATTGCCTCTCACCTATCGGGTCGCCCCAAAAGACCGGCCCGACGCGGTGATTGCCGAGGGGCAGATCGACGCCGCCGGCGGGAAGATCGAACTGCCGCCGGGCGAATACGACATTTATGTTGAGGCGATGGATCCCCTCCTTTTGGTTCAACCCAAAGGGGCGTTAAAAGGCCTGGCCATGGAGGGGGGAAGCCTTTTGGAAAAAACCGTCACCCTGGCGGTGGGCCTGTTGAATCTCACCGCCAAAAAGGCGGAGGGAAAAGAGACCGAGGCCGAATTTAAAATTACGGAGGCACAAGGCGGGCGGGAGGTCGCCGTGTTAAAAGCGAAGGAAGGAAAGGCCTCGGTGGGACTAAGCCCCGGAAAATATCAGGCGCAGGCCTTCATGATGGATCCGGTCTACGCCTCGCCGCCGGCCACCGCCGCTCAAGAAGTCACCGTGGAGGAGGGAAAAACCGCGGAGGCCGCGTTGGTCTTTCAACTGGGAACCTTGAGACTGCTGGGCCGCAACGCCAAGGAGCAAAGGCTCAACACCCGATTTGCCATTTATCAGGGAGGAACCGAAGCGGTGGTCGCCCAAGCCGGCCCCAACGAAGGCTGGTTTGAGTTTGCCCTGGGTGCCGGCAACTATGACGTGCGGGCCGAACATGCCGACGCCAAGGCCGATCCCAAGCCGCATGTCTGGCTGCGCGACATCACCGTCGCGGCGGGCTCGATTTACGTGCGTGAGGCGGTCTTCACCAGCGCCAAACTGCGCCTCATCGGGCGGGGGACCAATAACGAGATCGTTCCGGTGGAGTTTAAACTTTACGAATACGGCCACGACCGGCCCTTGATCAGCGGGGCGACCGGCCAGGACTGGCAATCGTTCGATCTGATTCCCGGCTCCTACTACATCGAGGCCAGCTATCTCGATGACGACACCGACCAGGTCCTCAAAAAATGGATCACCCTCAAGGTGGGCGACAACGAATTTGTGGAGAAGGAATTGCGGTTTTAAAAAAATTCCCACTACTCGCTCGCTGGCCTTTCACTCGATAGATTGTCGTTGGTAAGCTCTGGGACAGGAGGGGCTCGAAGATTCCCCCGCGCTCGGGTGTTGCGGGATCCCGCTAGGGGGCAACTTCTCCATCGCGACACACCCAGACGATCAGGGATCTGCTCTCTCAATCTCCCGATAAATCCAGCAACACCCTTGAGCGCGGGTACTTCTCGCCCCTCCTGTTCCAGATCTTTCATCGGCAACCCCCTCTCGCTTACAGGTGACCGAGAGCATGAGCGAGAGG
>JACQMB010000003.1 GCA_016203765.1 Deltaproteobacteria bacterium | reverse complement strand
TTTGGGGTGCGGGCTTGACGGCGTTTTTGGTCCAAACACCCACCCCTCCCTCCCCTCACGCCTTCGAAGTTAGCCCCTTTCACTCACAAAAAAGGCTCTTCCAAACGGAGCGAAGGGTGTTTGATTTCGGCCGGAGGAATTGATTGCGAAAGCGACTTGTGCAGGAGCGAAGCCCGTATGAGTCGAAAAAAATGGTATTGGTTTCCCCGGCTGGGGTTCGACAGAGGCAGAACACCAACCGGGGATTTTGAAACCAAACCATTTTTTTCGGCGAATAGGGCGAGCGGGCACGGAGCTTTCGCAATCAAATTCCGGAGGCCGAAATCAAATATGCTGAGAGGAGATTCATGACAGAACTATTAAATCCCATCACCGGGCCGGTGGAGATTGAGGCGCAGGGATCGCCGGAGGACAAAAGTTTTGGTTTTGATGCCTGTGGCGGGGGACACTTTTTGATCCCGACCTCGCTGACGGAGGCGGGGAGCGGATATCAGTTTTGCGGCCGGCTGAATTATTCGCCCGATACGCGGAATGTCTACCATCTGGGGTTCCACATCGACAAGGAAAGCCACGAGGGGGGCGATTTATATAATGATCAAGACCACGACATTTATGTTGCCCTTTTCGGGCGAGGTCAGCGTTCCGTTTTGGCCACCGGCGACGGGGGTCAAGAGATTTTAACCGGAACTTCTTCCAAAAGTTACTACCTCGGTTTGGATAAAGTCGAGGGAGTCAACCAGTTCATGCTGGGGACCGATATCGCCTCCTATACATTGACCCTGCGAACCTCCGGCCGGTTTGGAATCGGTTTCAATCCCTACTTACGTACTTATTCCAGCATTCCCCTTGATTCCGAAGGGGCCGAAGCGGTCTCCGCTTTAAATCTACAAGCCGGTTTTGAGTTGAATCTCTCGATGCTCAATACGACCACGCGCCCGCCAACGCTTGGTTTGATTGACTTTGACGTTGCTATTGGGGCGGCGGCCGGTGCCCACCGCCTGGGGCGGGTTTATGGAATGGCCCAGACCCTTTCGGAGCCTGCGGCGCGGGCCAACGAAACCAGTGAAGCCTATGGATTCACCGATGGGTCCGCCTCCTCCGCCCGCTTGGAAGATGTCGGCCTGATCAATACCATCAATGCGGTGGGAGGCGCCGGTGATGAAAATCTTGATCTAAAACTTCAACTCCAAGGGAATGCCGTCCAGCAGGGAATTTTAGTCGGTTCGAAAGCGATTTATACCGGTCTTGCCTTTGCCTTGAGCACGCAGGATGAGAGTCCCTCAACATTGACTCATGGCTTTGCCGGCAGTTTGGGATTGGTGGGCGGGCTAATGGCAACCGGCATGGGTTTGGACCGTCCCAGCCTTCATGGGAAAACAACTAAAGATAAACAGAACGCCGCGGGGAATTTTTTATTGTTTCGCTCCCTGTTGAACGCGGCCGGGTTTGCCGCCGGCTGGGCCCTGCGGGAGGAAAGGGCCGGTCCCGGTCTCTTGCAGGGTTCCCAACAGGCCTCTCTGGCGGCCATGAGCCTTCCCGATCCGGCCGGAGCCGGTCTGGCCGACGATAAAATTTCCCACCATTTCGTCTACGAAGCCGTTCGGGACGGCGGGCGCTACTTCGGTTATCAACAAACCGTTCATCTTCCCGATAAATATTTATATACCCGGATGCGCCTGATGGGACAGACGGTTCCGGCACCCGGGGGGGTGCGGGAAGGATTCGACGATCTCACGGGGCGCGACCCCCTGGTGGAGGGGGCCAAGGCCGCGGCGTCCGCCTCGCTGGGGGGAGAGTTTCACACGGGGCCCCTCTTTTTGAGCGCGGGGGTGCGAACTCTGCTGGCCTATGGGGACGGACCCGAACCGGTTCCCGGCGTGGGGGCCGAAGAACAAGTGCTACTTTCTTTAGGCGATGATTTTCGCGTGGAATTCGGCGTGGGGGCTTCTCAAGACTATTTAAATGACGGGCTTCAACTGAGTGTCAGCGGCGTGGCGGGCGCAAGGTTTACTTTTTAACCGGTCTCTTTTTGACCCGCCCCTTCGCCTCCATCTGCCGCTTGATGGCGATCACCAAAGAGCGGGCGCGGTTGGCCCAAAGGCTTCTTCCCTTCAAGTCGAGCAAAATGGCCGAGCGAAAATCCTCGGCCGCCCTTCGATAATTTTTGTGGCGGAGATAAATCTCACCGCGGTTGACAAAAGAGACAATGTCCTTGGCGTTGACGGAAAGGGCGGTGGAATATTCGTAGATGGCCTCCACCGGACGTCTTTTTTTCTGATGGACCGCCCCCATGGCGGCATGAAAATAGGCGTTGCGATGATCGAGGAGGCAGAGGGCCTGAAAAATCTTTTCCGCCTCGTCGAAGCGGCCGTGCTTGAGTTTGACGTGACCGGCCTCGGCCAAGAGATAGAGCTGTTCTTTTTTAAAACCTTTCAGTTCGGCCAGCGAGACCTTGTCTTCCAGAAAGGCGTAGAATTTTTCGAGGAGTTTTTTGCGGCGTTCGGGGTTGGGGTCGAGGACGTGGGGGCCGACGTGTGGTTTTGCGGCTTCCTCCATCCTTAACCCCCTCGGGCCGCGATGGCTTGAGTCGGCGTCTGGCGCATCTGGGCGAAGGTCCGCACGGCGTTGCTGGCAAACTCAATCGTGGTGGTGATGTTCTGGGCGTATTTTTGAATATCCATCAATTCCATCTGCATCTGGGTGGAGGCCTCGCGGGTCCGGGACTGGCTCATCTCCAACTCCCGAACATAGCCCTGGTCGTTGGGATCCATCTGAAAAAGTTCCTTGGAAAATTTGTTCATCTGCTCATTCAAATGCATGATCCTTTTTCCCTTCCACGAAAAGAGAACCCCGTTCTGGGCCATGTTCGATTTGGCGGCGGCGATCAGGACATATTCGGGATCGGCCTGCCCGGACATCACCAGTGAAATAATGCGCTCAATCTCACGGTTCAGTTCCTCCCCCTTGGCCTGCATCTGCTGCATTACCTGTCCGTCAATCGCCTTCCACTGCAAGTCGGTAAAAAATTCCTCCCAGTCATTGAGGGCCTCGTCGGCGATGTTCATCACATCTTCGCCGGGGGTTTGGGTCCCCCTCCCTTGTCCCAACCCCATTCCCCTCGGCCCCCGCAATTGGACCCTGGAAGACCGGTCACGGTGATCGACATCCACAACATTCACCACCGCCTCCAGATTTTGCAAGCGGGCCGTTTCCTGTCTGAAAAAATCGCGGTCGCCGGCACTCATTCCCATCGACAGATTGTGATCCGCAAAATCGACTTTAAAATCGGGGGGCGGAAGGCTGGCCTGGGAGGCATAGACTTCGTAGTCCTGGCGGATCTGATTTTGGAAAAGGCGGTGTTGACCGGCCAGATAATCCTCGATATCACGCCGGTTGATGCCGGGGGTTCTTAGAACATCGTAGATATTGCCGTGGCGGAGTTGTTCAACGAGTTCCGGATGCTCCAGTGTGGGGCGAACCGGCGTTTCGCGGGGAACTTGCGTATAGATTCCTTCAACCGCCATTATTTTTTCTTCTCCTTCTTGGGCTTCTTGACTTCTGCCAACAAGGTCTTGGACCGGTTGGCCCACTGATTTTCCCCTTTTGGATCCAAATCGATTGCCTTTTCAAAATCCCTCTGGGCGTCTTTCGTCCAGCCGTGCTTCATGAAAATCTCCCCCCGGTTGGTCAGACTGACGATGTCCTGCGGGTTCGATTCGATCGCCTGGGAATATTCGACGATCGCCTCGCCGTCCCTTTTTTGGCGCTGCAGGATGGAGCCGAGCATGGAGTGATAATAAAAATTGTCCCAGTCGAGGATGGTCAAAACCTTGAAGAAGCGTTCGGCGTCCTGATATCTGCCGAGTTTGAAATGGTTGTAACCCATCTCGGCGATCTGGAAAGCCTGCTCCGGAGTGAAGTGAAAGACATCGGCCCAGCCGATCTTGCCGTCCAAAAAATCCTTGATTTTCTGCGCCCCCTTTTCGATCTCCTCTGGAGGGACATTTTTGAGCTTGGCCTCCAGTTTTTCAAACCAGGCCTCCATCTCCTTGGCCTCTTGGGGCGGGATTTCGGAGACGAATTTCGGCTTTTCGGCCATATAATTGAAATTTATCATGTTTTCCGCCTCTCAACAAGCCTATTAACAAAAGTGCCAGGAACCCCTGCGGCCCCTGGCACTTGAAACCTTTTACCATTCATCCGCTTACGCCTGCCGTGACGCGGTTCGCGTGGCTCTAAACCAGAATTCCTGCAGGTTTTTGGTTGAGTTGATCAACCCTTCGGTCACGCCGGCGTATTCCTGAAGCATGTCGGCCAGGAGTTTTTGCGAGGTCGAGATCGTCGCCTCCTGCGACTTGGCCTGGTGCAGGGCCTTGGTAAACTCTTCGGTCTTGTTCGGATCGTCGGTCGGCGTCGCCATCAGCGTTTCGGTCGCCTTCCGCGACATATCCTGAAGTTGAATCAATTTGGATCCGATATGAATATTCTGCCTCGCCTTGTCCTTGGCGATGATAAAAGTGATGAACTTGATGAAATTGTACATCGCGAAAGGATCGCCCGATTCGGCCATCCGCGCGAAGTAGAAGAAGAGCATCATCATTTTTTGGCCTTCTCTGCGGGACTGACCTAACTGCCCCAGGCCCTCGCTGATCACGCCATCCATGTAAAGGGCCGCCCCGTAGGCTGACGAAGTGGGGGGCTGAAAACCGGCAAACATCGGATCGCCGTAGCCGCCGTAACCGCCTCCACCCGGCAAACCCGCGCCGCGCGCTCCCCCCTGTCCATTCGCCCCCGCCGGCCCCGGTTGTCCCTGCGCTCCCGGCAAAGTCATTCCTCTGGAGCTGGCACTAAAGGAGCCGGTGCCAGCACCAGAGCCATTGTCATAAGTTGTTTGCCCTGTCGCTCTAGTCCATTCCGGATTAACCCCATCGTCTCTATTATCTATTCCTAACTGTTGATTAGCTTGACGAATATTACTGATGAGTTGAGCCAACGTTCGTTTCCATTCGGCAAGCTCACTGACTTGATATGTTTTGCCACCTTCAGTGATTTGGGTTTGCTTCTTGGCTTGGGCGGCTTCTAAGGCTTGGATGAGATTGAAAACATCTATGGCTTGTTTTTTTGCATCATTTTTTGCCATCTCGGTAACCAGCTGGGGCGACATATTGGCTGCGGATGCTAGCGTTTGGTTCTGGGACGCTTGTGTGCCCAGCTGAATGAGTTCCGTTTTAAGATCAGACCATCTCCGATACTGCCCATTGTAGTAAACCAAAGTGTTATCGGTGATTCGAGCAACCCCCACTGGGTTGCCATTTTGATCTCTGACACCCGATTTTAATTCGTCCTCCTCAATACCACGCGTTCTATCGGTATTGGCAACTGCGGACGGATCTAATCTGTACAATGGATCGATGCCACCACTCTTCATATCTGCCTCCCTGGGGCGCCTATGGCCCCGGACGCTTCTTTACTTTGCAACATGTATGCCAAAACGGCACGGCGGCGGCCGCCCATCAATAAATAAAAAACCAATAAAATCAATTAGTTATATTTATTATTGTTCGGTCCCTGGTCCCTGGTCCCTGGTCCCTGGTCCAATTCAGGGGTCCCCAAACCCCACTTACGGGCTGGGGACAATCGGGTGGGGTTTTTCGAGCGGTGTTTCGGGTTGTTCCGGCGGGACCTCTTTGGGCTTTTCCTTAAAGAGCCGAATCATCGTCCGGACCTCTTGGTCAGACTCCCCGGTATAGTGAACAATCTGGTTCCCGATGAGCCCGATCGACAAAAAGAGGAGCAAGACGCCGACATAGCCGCGCACGTTAAACCCCAGCTCCCAGACATTGATCTGGGGGGCGAAGCGGTTGGCGACCCCGAGGATAATATCGACCAGCAGGATGGCGATGATCACCGGCGCCGCAAGCTGCACCGAGAGAAACAAAACCTTGGCGGTCATGGTTCCGAACAAATCCATCACCGGCAAGAGGCCCGCCACACTGGGCGGAAACTCCAAAAGAGGCAGAATCAGATAACTCTCCGCAAAGGCCTTGAGAAAAAGCCGGTGCCCTCCGATCACCAAAAAGACCACCACCGCGAAGTGAAACAAAAAGTTGGCTGAAATGGAGACCTGCTCTCCCAATTCGGGAATCAGGATGCGAGCCAGCGAAACGCCCCGCTGGTTGTCGATCATCTGGCCGGCCGCCTGAAAGCCATAAAAAGGGAGCGAGACGGCAAAACCGAGTGTCAGGCCAATGAGCACCTCTTTGAAAAAAAGGACGAAAAGTTCCAGGGTATCGATCCCCGCCACCGACAACTCCGGCGTGACCAAAATCGGATATAAAAAGATGGTCAGAATGACCGAGGTCCCCAGCCGCGTGGTGCGTGGCGTGGCCTTTCCGAACAAAAAGGGAATCACCGAGATCATCGCCAGGGCCCTCACCCAAATGAGGCCGGCGACGATGAGGACAAAGGGGAATTCGAGGTTGAGGCCGAGGCGTTGGAGATAGGCTTCCATCAGTGAACGTACTGCGCAAAGTTATCGAACAACCAATGGGTAAAAGAGAGCAATTGGCCCGACATCAGTTCGGCGGTGACGATTAATGTCAAAACCACAACCACCAGTTTGGGGACGAAGGTCAGGGTCTGCTCCTGAATCTGCGTGGTCGCCTGCAGGATGGAGATCACCAGACCGACCAGCATCGCCAATAAAACCGGAGGCGACGTGATGATCAACGCCAAAAACAAAGTCTGTTTGGCAACGCCGACAAAGTAGTCCATCTTAGACGTACCCCTGAATGAGCCCCTTCACAATCAGATGCCAGCCGTCGACCATCACGAACAACAAGAGTTTAAACGGCAGGGACAAGGTCACCGGCGAGATTTGAAACATGCCGAGGGAGAGGAGGATGTTCGCGATCACCAGGTCGATAATCAAAAAAGGCAAAAAAATCACAAAGCCGATCTGAAAGGCCTCGGTCAATTCGGAAATCACAAAGGCCGGAATCACATTCAAAAAATCCTTTTCGCCGACGGCCGCCTTGGCCTCCTCCGACCGGCGCATCTCCACGGCCAGGTTGTAAAACAGTTCTTGTTCGGCGGCATGGGTGTGGCGAAGCAGAAAGTCGCGGACCGGTTCTTTTCCTTCCTTTGACGCCTTGGCCAAAAGTTCGACCGAGGCCTGCGACAAGAGGGGTTGATTGGTCCCCTGGTTGATCGTTGTCTTGGCCA
>JACQMB010000079.1 GCA_016203765.1 Deltaproteobacteria bacterium | reverse complement strand
TGCAGAAGGCGGATGGCCTGTAGCAATTGGGGGGTGACCACCACCTGTTGGGCCATGCGGAGACTGTCTTTGATCTCAAGGGCCATGGGTGCCTCAATACTGATGATAGTACCGGGGGTCAAACAAAGTCAATCTTGACAAACGGAGAAAAGAGACTACGGACCTTTCGACAGGGCTCAGGGCAGGCTACGGACCGCGGACCACGGACTATGGAACTGCAAACAAAGGCGGCGGTTTTATACGCCGCGGGCAAACCCTTTGAAATTACAGATATAAATGTAGTCCCGCCGGGCGAGGGAGAGGTATTGGTTCGCATGGCCGCGGCGGGGATCTGTGGGAGTGATGAGGCGGTCCGGACGGGCAAAAGGCCCCACGCCATGCCGGTCGTTTGCGGGCATGAGGGGGCCGGTTTCGTGGAGGCCCTGGGGGAGGGGGTGGCGCGGCTTAACCGGGGCGATTTTGTCATTTTAAACTGGCAGCCGGCGTGCGGGACCTGCGCTGTTTGCGGGAGGGGCCAGCCCAACCTTTGCACGACTTTTCCGGAGCGGGTGACGAAGCCGGAGGCCCGGTTTTTTTTGAAAGATGGAAGCCCTGTTTTTTCCTATTCGCATTTGGGCTGTTTTGCACAGCGGGTGACGGTGCGGCAGGAATGTTGTGTGGTGGTCGATAAAAAAATTCCACCCGAAGTATCCTGTCTGATCGGTTGCGCGGTGACGACCGGTGTGGGGGCGGTGTTGAATACGGCGCGTGTAAAGGCCGGCGAGAGCGTGGCGATTTTTGGGATGGGCGGGGTCGGTTTGAGTATCGTGATGGGGGGGAAGCTGGCGGGGGCCGAGTCGATTATTGCCGTTGATACTGCGATGGCTAAAAAGAAAATGGCTTTGGAGTTAGGCGCCACCGATTTTTTTCAAGAGGGCGCTAAGGTTCGCAATGTTGATTACGCTTTTGATGCGGTCGGCTCCCCGGAAGTTGTTCGGAAATGCCTTGATGCGGTCCGCCCCGGAGGAACGGTAGTCTGCGTGGGGCTTCCGGCGATGTCGGCCGAGTATTCGCTTCCCGCCTGGAAACTGGTGGTGGGTGAAAAAAAGATTATCGGTTCCCTTTACGGTAGCGCCGATCCGTTTCAGTTTTTTTCGAGGCTGGTCGATTTTTATCTCGAAGGCAAACTGCCTTTGGACAGGCTCATTTCCAAAACCTACACGCTTGAAGAAATCAACGCCGGCTTTGAAGCTTTGCGCTCCGGCCGGACGGGGCGGGGGGTGATTCGGTTTTGACTATGGCAACGACAGTTCCTGGCAAAAGAGGGGGAAGGGGATGACCAAGGCTCGCTGGTCTGTTTTTTGAAAATGTCGCTTTCCCAAATGCACCTGATAAAATTTGGGGATCGCGGTTCTTTCGGCATAATAGCGGATGGCGGGGCTTAATTGGGAATCCCCCGTTTTGCATTCCACCGCAAATTGCGGCCGACGGTCCCGGAGCACCACAAAATCTATTTCCCGTTTGTCGATGTCCCGCAAGAAACGAAGCTCCATCCGGTATCCCTGCGTGTCTTCCAAAAAATGACAATATTTTAACAGCTGGCAGGCGACCAGGTTTTCAAAGCGGCAACCGGCATCCGCACAAAGAGACCAGTCCCAAAGATAGAGTTTTTTTTCCTTTTTGACGGCCCGAATTTTGGGGCCCAAAAAGGGTGGGATGCGAAAACAAAAGTAGAGGTGTTCCAGGATGCGGACCCACCGATCGACCGTTTGGTGGGCCACTTCCAAATCTTCCCGCAGGCTTTTGATCGAGAGGGGAGCGCCAACCCGCAGGGGAAGGGTGTCGGCCAGCAATGTAACCAAGTCGACATCTTTGACGTTTTCCAGGTCGCGCAAATCCTCTTTGATCACATGGTCCAGCCGCTCTTTTTGCCAGCGGCGCCAGAAACGCTCGCTTCCCTTGTGCAGGGGTTCCGGGAAACCGCCGAATTTCAACAAGGAATCGGTGTCCGCCGGTTTCCCCAGGGCCGCCATTTCTTTCAATGAAAAGGGATGAAGCCGGTAGTAATGATAACGGCCGGCCAGGGAATCACCCCCCCTTTTGTAATAATCGAGCCGGGCCGAACCGGTGACCAAAAAGGCGCTTTTCGATTTGAACTTGTCATAAAATCCCTTGATCAGGTTGCGCCAGTCTTTAAATTTATGGACCTCATCCAGAATCAGGAGGGGATCGCCGAAGGGAAGTTCCCCGTTTCGGATCCGCAGACGATCCTCGCGAAAATCCCAGTTAAAATAGTCGGGATGCCTTTCGTTTCCGTTTTTCAAGAGATGAAAGGCGAGGGTGGTCTTTCCCACCTGCCGCGGACCGCCGACGAAGACCATCTTTTCCTTCAGGTCCTGAGCGACAAAGGGGGTGAGATAGCGGGCCATAAAATAGTTAACCGGACCTTATTTTACTCGCGAGTAAAGTGTAGTCAAGTTAAATATTTTAGCTTTGAGTTTTTTGCCGCCGGATCGCCTCGTTAGGCTGAGTTTGAGGGGCCTTCTGACTCACCCAGTCTTTCCGTTTGGCGTATTCCACCGCCGCCTGGATGAAGTGGGCGAAGAGGGGGTGGGCCTGCAGGGGGCGGGAGCGGTATTCGGGATGAAACTGACAGCCGACAAACCAGGGGTGGTCTTTGAGTTCCATCAGCTCCACCAGATTGTTGGCAGGACAGGTTCCCGAAACGATCAGCCCCGCCTTCGCCAGCGTCTCGGCGTATTGATTGTTGAATTCATAACGATGGCGGTGGCGTTCCGAAATTTCCTTTTCCTGATAGGCCTCAAACACTTTGGTCCCTTTTTCAAGCTTGCAGGGGTAGGCCCCCAGGCGCATCGTCGCCCCCTTGTTTAAAATCGCCTTTTGCTCTTCCATCAGATCGATGACCGGCTGAGCGGTTTTCGCGTCGAACTCGGTTGAGTTGGCTTCTTTGAGGCCGGCCGCATGCCGGGCGATTTCGATGACGGCCAACTGCATCCCCAGGCATATCCCAAAGAAGGGAATTTTATTTTCCCTGGCGTATTGGATCGCCTTGATCTTTCCCTCAATGCCCCGGTCGCCAAAGCCGCCGGGGACGAGGATCCCATGGGCATTCTTTAAAACCTCCAAAGATTTGGCCTCTTCCAGGCTCTCCGAGTCGATATGCCTCAAGCCGACCCGCACGCCGTTGGCAAAGCCGCCGTGTTTCAAGGCCTCGTTTAAACTTTTGTACGAATCGACCAGGTGGACATATTTTCCGACCACCGCGATGGTCACCTCTGGCTGTGCCGCCCCAATTTTTTTCAAAAAGTTTCTCCACTCTTTCAGGTCGGGCTTGCGGGTCCAGATGTTCAAAAGTTCGACCACCTTTTCATCGACCCCCTCTTCCTGCAGGCGCAGGGGAACGTCATAGATGTTGTCGGTATCGAGGGCTTGAAAAACGGAATCGGTGGAAAGATTGCAAAAGAGGCCGATCTTGGCGCGCAATTCCTGGGAGAGGGGATGGGTGGTGCGGCAGAGTAAAATATCGGGCTGAATACCGATCTCGCGCAGACGTTGCACACTGTGCTGGGTCGGTTTGGTTTTGAGCTCGCCCGCCGCCCCGATAAAAGGGACTAGCGTGACGTGAACATAGAGAACATTTTCCTTGCCGACGTCGGCCTTGAGCTGGCGGATCGCTTCCAAGAAGGGAAGACTCTCGATATCCCCCACGGTTCCCCCCACCTCCACAATCACCAGATCGACGCCGTTCGTGACTTTCAGGATGGAGGCCTTGATCTCGTCGGTGATATGCGGGATGACCTGGACGGTCCTTCCCAGATAATCGCCGCGGCGCTCTTTTTGAATGACGGTGTTGTAAATTTTTCCGGTGGTAAAATTGTTAAGCTGGCTCATCCGGGCGGAGGTGAAGCGCTCGTAATGGCCCAGATCGAGATCGGTCTCCGCCCCGTCTTCGGTAACATAGACTTCGCCGTGCTGAAAGGGATTCATCGTGCCGGGGTCGACGTTGATATAGGGGTCGAGTTTTTGAAGGGTGATTTTGAGGCCCCGGTTTTCGAGGAGGGCGCCGATCGAGGCGGCGGCGATTCCCTTGCCGAGGGAGGAGACCACGCCGCCCGTCACAAAAATAAACTTCGTTTTGTGCCCGGCCGGCATGGTCGGTAACTAACATAGGGAAATTTAAAAGGCAAGGGAAAGGAAGAGAAATCAATATATTATACATTTTGTATAATTTATTGACAAACAAACTATAAGTGGCTAATATCTCTTATGAAATGGAATATAAATTAGATGTCAAAAAATTCAAAAGATCCCTCATTCAATCGGGCTATGAAACCCGCTTTGCCTTTGCCGCCAAAAACGGCATCCACCGCAACACCCTGAACGATTTTTTGCGGGGCCGGTCGGTTTTTTTGCGTTCGTTTAAAAAAATGGCGGAGGGGCTTCAAATCGACCCTTTGGACCTTTTGATTCCGGAATCGGATTTAAAAGTGGACTTGCCCCATATTGATGAGATCAAACCGATCGTGGCCCGGCTGGCGAAAAAAAACAAAAAAATGGCGGTGGTGCTGCTGGGCTCGCAAGCCAAAAAAAAAGCCAAAAAATATTCCGACTGGGATTTGGGAATTTTCAGCTTTCCCAGGCCGATCGACGGCATTCAATACCTGCGCCTGAAACGCCAAGTGGAGGAATGGAGCGAGGATTTGGTGCGAAAAGTGGATTTGGTGAATCTCAACCAGGCCCCGCTTTGGTTCTTGGAAGATTTGGAAAATTTTGTTATCTTTTTGGACGGCCATGCGGAGAGTTTTGCCTATCTGAAGGGAATACTGGATGGAATCCAAAGGAAAAACGAGACTGCCTAAGGCGGCGCGAAATCTGGAGGAGGCCCTTGAGAATTATAAGGCCAATCCCGCCGAGCTTAATTTTTTGACCATCTCCAAAGCCTTCGAAATTTTGGTGGAATACGCCTGGCGCCTTTTAAAGGAAAAAGTGGAAGATCAAGGCCTGGAGGCCCCTTCCCCCAAGATGGCTGTCAAAGAGGCGGCCCGATTAAAGCTGATTTCGGAGCCCGAGATCTGGTTGGACTGTATCGACGCTCGGAACGACAGCGTCCATAACTATTTTGGGATTTCCAAACAGGAATACGTCCGCTTGGCCGGCGACTTTCTCCGCCTGGCGCAAAAAAATCTCTCCGTTTGAAATGACCCGGGCCGCTACGAAGGGGTCGTGTATCTTATGGGCAATCCGATCGACGCCGCCGCCGAGTCCAACCGCACAGCGATCGACGCGCTAAGGGCGGCCGGGGTAAGGATCACCTTATAATAGACTATCGTTTGGAATACTGCGGGCTTTTACGAGCCTTGCGGCGGCCGACTTTACGGCGCTCTTTTTCGCGCGGGTCGCGGGTCAGGAGGCCGGAGGTTTTGAGCGGCTTGCGCAAATCGGGATTCATGCGGATCAAGGCACGGGCAATCCCATGCTGTAGGGCAACGGCCTGGGCGGCCGTTCCGCCCCCCTGGATGTTGGCCAGGATGTTGAACTTGGCCTGCATCCCCGTTTTCTCAAAAGGTTGATGGACCGCCAACTGCAGGGCCTCTCTTCCAAAGTAGGCGGGGAGCGGTTTGCCGTTGATGACCATGTCGCCTTTTCCCGGCGCCATCCGCACGCGCGCGATGGCCGTTTTACGGCGGCCGGTGGCCCAGAATTCCTTTTTGGTCTTGGCGGTCATCTTAATGGAGTTCCCTCACCTTGGGTTGTTGAGCTTCATGCGGGTGTTCGGTTCCCGGATAGACCTTTAATTTCGTCAATATCTTTTGAGCCAAAAAGTTTTTGGGGAGCATCCCCTTCACCGCCTTGACGATCAAATCTTCGGGGTGTTTTTTGATCAGCTCCCCCGCGGTCTGCTGTCTAAAACCGCCGCGAAAACCGCTGTGCCGGTAGTACATCTTTTTGGACCATTTTTGGCCGGTCAGTTTGATTCCGGCCGCGTTGATCGCCACCACAAAATCGCCCAGGTCCCACTGGGGGGTATAGGTCGGCCGGTGTTTCCCCCGCAGGAGGTCGGCGATCTGGGTGGCCGCCCGCCCCAAGGTTTTATCCTTTAGGTCGACCAGCCACCAGGCCGGCTTGTGTTCGGCCGGTTTGACGAGGGTTGTTTTTTGCGTCTTTAACATTGGGCGGAAGGCTTAAACGAAAAGAGGGCGTTCGTCAAGCCCGTTGACTTTCAAAATGTTGGCTCCTATATTTGGCCCATGCCGCTTTACGAATACCATTGCGCCGCCTGCCAAAAGGATCACGAGATCATCCAAAAATTCTCCGATCCCCCCTTAACCGTTTGCCCCGCCTGCGGAGGAAAGCTGGAAAAGAAACTTTCCTTGTCGGCCTTCCAATTGAAGGGGGGCGGCTGGTACAAGGACGGCTATTCCACGCCGCCGCCCAAAAAAGAGGAGAAAAAACCGGCCGAGACGGCAGTCAAAAAGGAGGAAAAGCCGAAGGCGGCCGCAACGGCAACCCCTATGAAGTCCTCTTCAGGCGCCAAATGATTTTTTCCAGGGTGTTGATGGTTTGGTTGATTTCTTCCTGAGTTGTCTCGAAGCCCAGCGAAAACCGGACCGTCCCGCGTGCCTGTTTGGCGTTCAAACCCATTGCCTTCAAAACGTGCGAAGGCTCCAGCGAACCGGCCGAGCAGGCCGAACCGGTGGAGACGCAGATATTTTCTTCGCCTAAAAGCAGACAGATCGCTTCGCCTTCCAGCCGCTCAAAAGAAATACTCGAAGTATTCGGCAGGCGCCGGTTTTCTTTTCCGTTGATTCGAATCCAGGGGAATTTTTGGGCGAGGGTTTTTTCAAAACGATCCCGAAGTTCCGTAATCTTTTCCATGACACCGTTTTTCAAACGTTCCTGCGCCAGTTCACACGCCTTGCCAAACCCGACGATGCCGGCCACGTTTTCGGTCCCGGCCCGCCGGCTCCGCTCCTGATGCCCGCCGTGGAAGAGAGGGTTGAGCCGGGTGCCGCGCCGAACGTAGAGAGCCCCGATTCCCTTGGGGGCGTGGAGTTTGTGGCCGGAGATAGATAACAGGCTGACCGGGACCTGGCGCAGGTCGATCGGAATTTTTCCCGCCGCCTGTGTGGCATCCACATGCAATGGGACGTTTTTTTCCCGACAGACGGCGGCGATTTTTTCGATCGGAAAGATCACGCCGGTTTCGTTGTTGGCCCACATGACGGAGACCAGCGCGGTGTTTTCGCCAATGGATTTTTCCGGATGATCGAGCGCGTAAGTCACTTCATAACCTTCTTTCTCCATCTGCTGACAAAGCAACAAAACCGATGGATGCTCCACCGGTGTGGTGACGATATGTTTTTTGCCCGGGTTGGCAAGAAGCGTGCCGCGAATCGCCAGATTGTTGCTTTCCGTCCCGCCGCTGGTGAAGACAATTTCACTTTCCCGCTGGGCGCCGAGCAGAGCGGCCGCCTGTTCCCGCGCCTTATCGATATGTTTGGCCACCTGCGCGCCAAACGGGTGAAGGCTGGAGGGGTTGCCCCAAAGCTCGGTGTAAAACGGGAGCATCGCCTCCATCACTTCCGGCAGGACCCGCGTCGTGGCGTTGTTGTCGAGGTAGATCATAAGAGAGTACTCGGTACTCAGTACTCAGTACTTGGGGCGGGTGTCAACAGGGGTATTCACGAGGGCTTCGCTTCTTCGTGAAAAAAGTCCTTGCCAAAATCGGGGGGGGGGGGGGTAGAATTGCTTTTACATGAAAAGATTTTCGATTGGCTTGGTCGTTTTGTTGTCCGTCGTTTTTCTTCCTTCGCTGTTGGTTTATGCCAGATGCGGGGTGGAGTCTTTGTTTCCTCAGCGTTGTGAGGGATCCTCGTCCAGCCAGGTCATGGTGCGGTGCTATGACGGCACGTCGCGAAACTATTGGGCACCGAGACCCTGCCCCTCTAGCTGGGACAGTGAATCGGCGGAAAGTTTTTGTGAGTATCGTTGCGAACGCCCCATCATCCGTTGTCCGGAGCCCAATTTGGACAAGTTGATTGGGGTGATTTGCCGGAATGTTCATCGATGCCGTCCTGATATTTCCGTCAGCGATTGCCAAAGAGACATTGAGAATGTGAGTGCCTCCGATGAACTGGGTTTATCTGAAGGAGCGGGAGAGACGACTTTCTCGGTTATCCGCGAGGCACTCGCGGACGGGCGTATCCGGTGGGATGAAGCCGTTTATTGTGATTGTTGGTTGAGACTCCGCAAGTTTCCCGAATGTGGCGGCATTAATGAGTTTGAACCGTTTGGGGAGGGGTTGGTGGAAGAGATCATCCCCGAACAATGCGGCAACGACCAATATCCCGGCACGCTCCTCCCCGACGATTTCAATCCGGTCACTACTGAAGTCTGCACGAGTGCGGAAAGGGAAAATGCCAGAGAACTCATTCAAAGATTGGATACCAATCCGCTATCGACGCGAGCCACGAATGCCCTCGCCGCAGGGTGTGCCGCGTCGACGACCGATCTTGAAACCTTTATGGCGGCATTCCTCGAAGATTTGGAGCTTGATCCGGCGTGTGCCGCCGATACCTCTATTCAAAACGACATGGGTAACTGGGAAGGGCCGGACACATCGGATCTGTCAGGCACTTGTGACGATTTCAATCCGGTCACCGGCAGAGTTGAATAATCAAACCCTCAAACAAGGGCTTGTCTTTTCAGACGCCTTTTGATACCATTTGGTATCAGGAGGTGCCAAGATGAGCGTCTTTACATTGCGTCTGGATCCCGGCCTGGCGCAGAAGCTGGACCGCTACTGCAAAGAAAGCGGTTATAAAAAAACGGGTTTTATTGCGGCCCTGATCAGGAAATTTTTTCAGAAAGAGGAATTTCCCTCACCCCCTTCCCGGAAAACCCAAAAGAGACGCCTTAAGGGCATGGTAGGGATTGTCTCCCTGGGGGGTGATGCCGTTAAAGATGCCGATGCCTACTTCGAATAAGGAGCAGTTCGTCTTTGACTCCAACTTTGCGATCGCCTTGCTGGATGAGAAAGATGTCTATCACTCCAAGGCCGGGCAGGTCCTTTCGGCCATTCTCAATGACGAGGCGCAGGTTTTTTTGAGCGATGTCCTCATCAATGAGGTTTTGAGTGTTTTGGCGAGGCGGTGTGAAGAACGCGGGGAAGGAAAGAAGTTAAAAATGTTCGTAGACCGGTTTAAAAAAACGATCACTGGTCTGCCGATCATCTGTTTATACGAACTGATGCCAAAACATATTCCGCAGGTGATGCGCATCCTGATTGATCACCAGGGATGTTTCAATTTTCACGATGCCCTCTTTATCTTTTTCCTGAAGCAGGTTCCCAAGGTCAACTTTGTGACCTTTGACAAGGATTTTCAGAAGGTCCCTGCGATTCGCGTGTATCCTGGCTAAGCCATCTTGCCCCGCATCGCCAAAGTGGATGGAGGGGTGGCGGGGGGCTGGACGCGGAGCATCTCAATCATCGTGCGGGCATAACCCAAAACATTCGGGACGTAATTTTGGGTTTCGCGAAAGGGCGGGATGCGCAGGCCGTGTTTTTCCACGTTTTTTTCGCCGGCGTTGTAGGCGGCCAGCGTCAGTTCAACGTTGCCGTCATAACGGTCAAGCAAAAAGCGCAGGTAGCGGGTTCCCCCCTCAATGTTTTGGGCCGGGTCAAAAGAATTGCGAACGCCGAAACGCCGGGCCGTGTCCGGTATCAACTGCATCAGGCCTTTGGCCCCGGCGTGCGAAACGGTGCGCGGGTTCGCGTTCGATTCCTGCAAAATCACCCCGCAGATCAATTCAACGGGGACCTGGTGTTTGGCGGCCGATTCTTTGATCAACGGCGCGTAGCGGGCCAGTCTTTGGGCCTGCGCGGTGGTGATGGTTTTGGCGCGGGCCTTTTCGGCTGGGAAACGGGGGAGGGCTTTTGCATCTCCCTTGCCCTGGCTTTTCAGGGTTTCACTAAAGGAGCGGTCTCTTTTTTGGACCTCTTTATGCTTTTCCACCGCCTTGGGAAAGAGGGCGCCCAGTTTTGTGATTCCAACCCGTTTGTCCATAGCTCTCCTTTTATTATAGGGGATTTGAGGCCCGGCCACAACCGAGACGTGGATCGACCTCGATCCCTTTATAGTTATCGACCCTGGAAACCCCCAAAGTTGCTTTTCACAATAAGTATCCGCTACTTGTTGATGTTTAAGAGCCTATCCTAAAACCTGTTGCGCGGCCCAATGGCTGCGTTGGGCCACCCCAAAATCCTCGCGTACTTCCGTGTACGCTGCGGTTTTGGGGACCCCGGCCCGCCTTGCCCTTGGGCCGCTCACGACGGTTTTAGGATAGGCTCTAAGGGGCCACGCGGAAACTGCGTTGCTCCGTCAGGTGTTGGTCGGAGAGTTTGTCGTGGAGGCTGATCACCAGGGTGTAGTAGCCGGGTTTGGCGTCGGCGGGAAGGATCAGGGTGTTGACAATCTCCAGAGGCTGGTCCGGCTTTTTGAGGCGCTGGTGGAAATCGACGATCGTTTCCTGCTTGAAGCCGATCGAGTGGTTGGGGTAGCGCACCGTCAAATCCTCCTGAACCCAGGCCTCGTTGTCGCGGACCGTAAAACCGGTCGCGTCAAACGAAAAGAAAATGCGCTGGCCCGGCTTGAAAATCGTCTCCTCGCGCGGCGTGGTCCGGTCGTCTTCCAGAAAAGTCAGATTTTTAATAAAGAGACCGCGGCCCCGCGCTTCGGGCGTTTGCTCCATTCCCCCCACCCGGACGGTAAAGGCGCTTTTAAGAAAATCGAGTTTGAAGAAGGGGGTCAGAAAGTTGTGAGGGTTGGTCAGGCCCGCTATCCAAATTCCCCCCATCAGTCCCAACGAAACGCCCAAGGCAATAAATATGTTCCAAGCCCGCTTGGCATGGACCACCACGGTGGCCGCCGCCAAATCGGAAGGACGCTGATTTTTGGAGGAGAGGAAGAGAGTAGCCCAGCCGAAAGGGTTGGAGTCGAACAGGCGAAACAGGGCGCGCAGGAAACCCTGCGTAAAACCGATCGGGGAGCCGTCTTCGCCGACGATTTTTAGCCCAAAAATCCAGAGACCCGGCGAGGTTTGCAGCATCCCCTCCCAAACCAGATGCCAGATAAGATAAAAAACCGGGACGGCGGCCAGGACCATCAGGCTGAACAGGGGCTCCGCGTCATCGACGAATAAAACCACCCCCCCTATCCAAAAGAGGGCAAAGCAAAGATCAATCATGCCGGCGATCAGGCGCAGGCTGGCCGAGGCGGTGTAACCGGCCACCGGCAGGCGTTTGGGGGCGCGCTTAAAATGCTTCATCACCACGGTGCCGGCAGCCAGATCGCCCAACCGCTGTTGATGAGGAAATTTTTCCAGCAAAAACCAGAGAGGGAGGCCCGCCAGCAGAAGATCGATCGGTCTTAAGAGATTGCGAACGGCCACGGCCAAAAGCCCCGCGGGCCGCCCCATCGTATCGCGCACGCTGAGGCGGGCGAACAGTTTTCCGATGGTGGTAAAAAAGACCCCCTCTTGTATAAAAAAATAGAGGAAAAAGAGGAGACCGAACAATAAGTGAAAAATGAAGCCGTGGTTCCCGCTCCATGGCAGGGGCCGCAACAGTTCACGCCAGACAATGAAGTTATAGACCAGGGCGCCGCCGGCATAGAGATAACCGAGGAGTAAAATATCGAAAAGGGCGGCGGCGGCCCGGTCTCTCAGGTGACCGATGTTGAGGCCGGTTGGGGGAAGGGGGGTCGGTTCCTCCTCGTCCGGCACCGCTCTTTGTGCCGGCGCATCCGTCTCCCAGCCGCTTTTCTCAAAAGAGGGGAGGGGCGTGTTTTCCTCCAGGGCCTCCTCGATCTCCTTGTCGAAGGCCATCTCCGTTTCTTCTAGTTTTTCGTCGTCAGCCATTCTTTTGCCCTTCGGGGATCATCGGTAAAAATGCCATCCACCCCCAAAGTTAAACAATTCCCGAAATCCTCCTCCGTATTCGCCACCCAGGCATAAACCTTCCAGCCGGCCTTTTGCCATTGTCTCACCCGTTCGACCGTGAGGCCGGCCAGACAAGGGTGGATCGAACGAATGGGGAGCAATTTACCAAAAATGGACGGCCAAACAAGTCTAAAAGAGCGCGGGGCGGCAATCCAGCCTCGCGCCAAACCGGGGTGATTTTGTTTCAACCAAAATAAATGGCGCAGCTTAAAAGAAGAGGCGAGCATTTGCCCCGGAGAAAGAATTTCCAAACAGAGGGGAATTATTTTTTTGGGATCTGTTTTGAAATCCAGAATCACCGGCGTTTGGGTCGGCCGAATGATTTTTAAAATTTCGGCCAGGGGGACGGCGTCGGCGGTCGGTTCATCATGGCTGGCCACCGGAGTCCCCTCCGGGCCGAGATGGCAATCGATTTCAATGCCATCCACGCCGATTTCCAAGGCCTTCCGAACCGCCTCCGGCGAGTTGTCCGGCGCTTCGATCGAAGCGCCGCGATGGGCAAAAATTTTCATCCTAAAGTTAAGTAGATTTAACTATCAAATCGTAAAAAGACTGCAATGCTTGAGTCGTTGTCTTCGCCAAATCTTTAAGTGAATCCTCCTTCAAAGGAGGGCCCAGAGCTCTGCTGTAGGGTTTTGGCACTTGAATACCGTGATCGGCAAGGTCAGCGACATATTCACCCAGGAAGTTGGCTATGCGATATTTTGCCACGGTTTCATCGGAAATTTTCTTGAGATCTTCCATCAATTGGAACAGGTCAAAGAAAAGATCATTCATGCGGGTCCAGCGGATGAGACCCGTCTCCGGGGTTTTTTGTTTAAAAAAAACGGAATCATCCTTTACGGTCCAGGTTACAATGTACTGATTTTTCAGCTCCCGTTGCGGAACAAGAATGTCCCCCTCTTCCAAATCTTTTTGCAGGCGATAGACGGTGGAACGGTCACAGCCCAAATGAACATCGGCCAGCCGCACCGTTGTTAAATAATCCATATCGCGTTTCTTTTTGCATCGGTGACTGACGGACAATAAATAGAGAATATCCGCCCTGAGGGATGTTCCATAAAGATAGCGATAGCGGATTCCGGCATTGTTTTTTAAAATATTTTGGTGATCGTCGAGTTTGGATCTGGCCGGTTTTTGGACAGGTGGCCCCCAATTTTTTGCAGACAATTTTCGACACGTTTTTAAAACGGATGTTAAGGTTTTAAAGGGCCCCGCCTTGATGAGGCCGCCCAAAACGGGCGCCAAAGTTCCCTCATCTCCGCGGCGAATCAAATTCGCCAGCCGTTCCCCATTCACAATTGTTTCGTATCTTTCCAACCAAGAATAGATTCCCTCCCAAAGACGCCCATCCCATGCCATGACCGGAGCGGCAAGGAGCAAAGAGGCTTCAATATCGATGGAATATTGATTCGAACCGCCGGTACCCATCAAGCCCAGCCGGTTCCACTGCGCCCAACTGACATTCTGAATGACTTGAAGCCATTTATGGCCGTATTTTTTGAGCAACGGTTTCATAACCTAATTTCTCCAGCATGCTGATTAAAATTTCGAAAAACCCTTCGGAGGGGTCATGGGTTCGAACCCAACGCACGGCTTCCGTCAATTCCTTATCGGAGGGTTTTAACTTTTTGAGGTCATCGACGTGATAACCGGCCCTGTCGGCCGCCGCATAAAGTTTAAAAAATATTTGGTCTTTTCGTCCCGCCAAATGGGCGGTCAATTTTTTGCCGAACCTCTTTTTTGTCGCCCTTTGCTGAAAATTCTCGGGAAGCCCCATTGTGAATAAATCCTTGGGACCCTGATTGATCCAGTTTGCCGGGAGCCCTTGATTTTGAGCGACGATTTGAGCCGCTTTGGTAAATTGGGGCGGCAAAGTCAGGGGATAGAGAAGATCGACGTCTTTCGTGACTCGAGAAACGAGGTCCGTCAGGATCAAAGCGGCTCCCCCACAACTGCCGATCTCCAAATCCGGACCGTTCAGCTGATCATAAATATGGCCCAGCTCTTTGAGCCGTTCGTTGATTTCTCTTTTGTTCATGACGGTTTAAGATTAGCAATGG
>JACQMB010000009.1 GCA_016203765.1 Deltaproteobacteria bacterium | reverse complement strand
CATTTGATCGGGAGTATGGGGGACCTTAAGTGTCTAACCAGCGCGTTATGAGGAGGACCCCCCTTTCTCCAACTATACTTAAATTTGAGGAAGGGCCTTCAACGCACCCCGCACTTTCCATGAAAGTGCGGGGGGTTGGACACATTTTTAAAATTCCAAGTTCCAAGCTCCAAATTCAAAACAGAAGACCTAAAGTGGGGTATCCGGACCCCATATACGGACCTTAGACCGTGGACCGTGGACCGTGGACCAAAACAAAAATACGTAACTTGTTGCTTTTATTGCTTTCCTGTCTCCTGAAACTTGATGCCAGACCCTTGGCGTTGGCATAAATTCTGCAAAGGATTTCAAAGAGACCTTTGTATCAAAAGGGGGACGTATGGTGAAACAGGCGAAAAAAGCGCCGCCCAAGACCGACAAGCCGAGCAAAAAAGAGCTTGAGGCCTTGAAGAGCAGAGACCAGATGATTGCGGAACATATGCCCTATGCCGCCTCCATAGCCTCGCGTGTTTACCAATCCCTCTCCCGGGTGGTGGAATATGACGAGGTGATTTCTTCGGCCCGCTTAGGGTTGTTGGAGGCCGCCAGGCGTTACAACGAAAAAGCCGGGGTCGATTTTAAAACATTTGCCTATTATCGGATTAAAGGGGCTATCTATGACGGCCTGCGCAAGGCGGGCTGGATTCCGCGCACCCTCTACACTAAATTGAAGTTTGAAGAGGCGGCCAACGACTACTTGCAGTTCATGTCGGAACATGCCGATTCCCGCACCCTGGACCCAGCGGAGGAAAAGTTGTCCGGCACCGTCAACTCGCTCGCCTCGATTTATATCATCTCGTTCGATGCGACCGATGGATTGGATGTGGAGGATACCAGTTCCCCCGGCCTGGAGAAAAGTACCGAGTTCCGCCAGGTCCGCCGCCATATGCGGGAGGCCATCAACAGCCTGCCGGAGACCGAAAAAAAATTGATCAAGATGTATTATTTCCAAAACCGGACCTTGGAGGAGGTGGGCCGAGAATTGGGCCTTTCCAAATCGTGGACCTCGAGGTTACACGCCAAGGCCCTGGAACTTTTACTTGAGAAAATCAAATTAAAGGCCGTTCAGGAAGAGGGGGGCGAGGCGGTTTTGGAGGAGGCATTATGACCGTTACATCCAAATTGTCGACCGAAGTTCTAAAAAAGGCGATGGAAAATTCGATCAGCCCGGACAAGGCTCTGCAACAGCCGGGCGAATCGCCCTTTCACGACTTACTGCAAAGCACACAGGAGGCCTATGACTTTGCCGATTTGCTGGGGGTTGGGGAATATCAACTTCTGCCGGATGGCAAGGTTCAGGCGATGTCGGCCGAGACGATCCCCTTTGATCTTTCCAAGGAAACCGATCAAAAATTCGCCCCCACGGGGGGAGATAAGGTCGTTCATATGCTGGCCGACTTTAATGAACAACAGATGCATATGGACAATCTGATCAATGAGATTATGTATGGTGAAAAGAAGTTTTCGAATCAAGAACTGCTGGCCATTCAGGCCCATGTCTTTCATGTGGCCCAAATGACCGAGATGACGGTGAAGGCGGCCGAATTGACGGTCACCTCCTTCAAGGGAGTGATGAACACCCAGATTCAATAAGGCGGATCGATGTTGCAAGAGCAAAGACATTTACAAGTGGTGGCCGCCTTGGCCCTTTTGGAAGAACCGAAAGAGGCCAAGCTTCTTCAGGACTACCTTTCCGAAGCCCGCGCGCAAGACTATCAAGCCGCTCTTGGTCTTTTGGAGGGGGGGGATGCGGCCGCCGCCCTCAAGGCCCTCCGGGCCCAGGAGGATTTTTCCGGCATTGCCGAGATCCATCCCGCCTGGCTTTTGGAAGTCCTTAAGTCCGAATCTCCCCGCATTATCGGCGTGGTCCTTCGCCATCTCCCCTCGCGGCATGTCCGCTACCTTTTGGAACATCTTCCCCGGCGGCTTACCATGGAATTGCCCAAGCTGATCGAGGCCTTTTATGTTCCCGGTGAACTTCTCAATGTCATTCGAAGGCGCATCGAACGCCGCTTCGTCCCAATGCGGATTACGCATGACGTGGAACAATTCGGCATTCAACATTTATATTATCTCAAGGCGGAAGAACTGGAAGCGCTCTGTTATGATTTGGGATTAGGCGAGTTGGCCCTTTCCCTGGTCGGGTCCTCCCGAAAAATTTTGCAAATTATCCTGAATCGTTTTAAGATCGGCGAGGCCAAGGAGATTTTGGCAAGAATCAAGCGTTACCAAGGGGAGCCGCGATGGTTCCTGAAAGATGCCCGTTATTCGGTCCTGGAGCTGGGTCAAAAGGAGATGGGGGCGCGGCGCTTTCTGGAGGAGCTGGGGCTGGTGGTCCTGGCCAAGACCTTTGTAAGGTTCGACCGGCCGGTTCGGGCCTTGTATCAAAAGATGGCCCCGGAACGGGCCTATACGTTCAAACGCTATCTGGATGAGTCTCTGACCAGGGGCCGTCCCGAAAAGACGGCCAAAAGGACCGAATGGGTCTTGCAGTATTTGGAGCGCTTGAGTGGGGAGGAAAAAGTCGATCCCTTATGGAAAACCTCCTTTCAAAAGGAGGCGGCGTGAAGAGGGACTACGGACCACAGACCACGGACTACGGACTACGGACTGGAGAATAATAATGAGTGCTAAAATTATCAAAGGGGAAAACATACCGGTGGAAACCTCGTTCGGCCGGGAAAAAGGGGTGATTCGCAAGGAAGAGTTCCAGGCTCAGGGGAAGGCGCAGGCCATTCTTCAGGAGGCGTATCAGGCGGCCCAAAAAATCAGGGAGGAGGCCTCGCAGTTAAAGGCCAAAGTCGAAAAGGAGCTCGAGGCGGCCAAAAAGCGGGGTTTTCTGGAAGGAAGACAAGAGGGGCTGGAGGCACTCACTCAGGAGTTACTGAAGATAAGAGAGTTGAAGGAAGAATTTTACGCTGGGGCCGAGCCGCACATCATGAAGCTGGTCTTGGAGATTGCCGAAAAAGTGATTGGGGAGACGGCCCAAAAACAGACCGAGGCCATGAAAGCGATTGTCAGCCAGGCTTTGGAAAAAGCGCTGGGAGACCGAATCGTGGTTCGCCTCCACCCGGACGACTACATACGTCTGAAAGATTTGGAGCCGAAGTTTCGCGAAAAACTGGAACGGACCAAACATCTCCATTTTAAGGAGGATGAAGTGATTCAAAAAGGGGGGTGCATTGTGGAATCGGAAGTGGGGACCATTGACGCCCAGTTGGAGACGCAGTTGAAGGCGATTAAGAAGGCATTGGGGGTTTAACATGTCGGCACCTGTTATTGACTTTACAAAATATAAACACGCCCTAGCCGAAGTTTCCACCTATAACCTCAAAGGCAAAGTGACCGAGCTGACCGGGCTGGTGGTGCGCGCGGTGGTTCCGGGCGTGCGGATGGGCGAACTCTGTTTTATTGAGCCGCTTCATTCCAAACGGTCGATCAAGGCCGAAGTGGTCGGTTTCAAAGACAATGAAGTTCTGCTCATGCCGTTGGGCGATCTGGAGGGGATCGGTCTGGGCAACGATGTGATCCCCACCGGTCATTCTCTAACCGTGCGCGTCGGCCCTCATCTTTTGGGCAGGGTGTTGGATGGGTTGGGAGAACCCTTAGATGAAGAGACCAATGGGCCGTTAAAATGTGAGATCGAATATCCGGTGCATCGGGAGCCGCCCAAGGCCCTCAAACGACAGCGGATCACCCAACCGCTCTCGCTGGGGATTAAACCGATCGATGCCATGCTCGCGGTCGGCTCCGGCCAGCGGGTGGGCATCTTTTCGGCCGCCGGCGTGGGCAAATCGACCCTCATCGGCATGATTGCCCGCAACACCGAGGCTGAAATTAACGTGATCTGCCTGGTCGGCGAGCGGGGCCGCGAGGTCCGCGACTTTTTGGAGAAGAATCTTGGGAAAGAAGGTCTCAAGCGCTCCGTCGTCGTGGTATCCACCTCCGATCAACCCTCCCTGGTCCGCCTCAAGGCCGCCTATGTGGCCACCGCCATTGCGGAATATTTTCGCGATCAGGGCAAGCAGGTCATTCTCATGATGGATTCGATCACCCGTTTTGCCCGGGCCCTGCGTGAAGTGGGCCTGGCCGTGGGCGAACCCCCGGCGCGGCAGGGATTTACCCCTTCCGTTTTTTCAACCCTGCCCAAACTTTTGGAGAGAAGCGGCAACTCCGAGAAGGGTTCCATCACCGCCTTTTACACGATTTTGGTCGAGGGGGATGACATGAATGAACCGGTGGCCGATGAGGCCCGGTCGATTTTGGACGGCCATATTATCCTTTCGCGCGATCTCTCCACCCGGGGGCACTACCCCGCCATCGATGTCTCGCAGAGCATCAGCCGGGTGATGGACTCGATCATCGACGAAGAACACCGCCAGGCGGCCATTAAACTGCGGGAGGTGGTGGCCAACTATGAAAAGGAACGCGACCTGATCCTGATCGGGGCTTATGAAGAGGGCTCCGATCCCAAGGTCGACTATGCCATCGAAAAAATCGAAGAGGTCAACCAATTTTTAAAGCAGGATGCCACGGAGAAGGCGGACCGGAAAAATTCGATTCAACAACTCAAGGAGATTTTTGAATAATGGCCCCAAAATACCGGTTGCAAGCGCTATTGCGGGTAAGGCAGCAGGAAAAGAAGAAGGCCGAACTTTATCTGGCCAAACGGCTGAAGGAATTGCAGGAGGCCAAGGAAAAACTGAAAAAACTGGAGGAGGAGAAGGCGAAAATCGTGCAAAAGACCAAGGAGTCACGCCGGAAGATGGACCAGAAGATGCAGGCCGGAGGCCGCATCCATGAAGGCTGTTTTCACGTCAACTTTTTGCGCAAACTCAAGGAAGATAAAATGGCCAAGGAGGAGGAAATTGAAAAGCAAAAGGGGGCCATGGAGGCGTGCAAAGAGAATATGCTCAAGGCCCGCAAGGAATATTTTGAGGCGATCAAACAACTGCGGATGATGGAAAAACACAAAGGACTTTGGAAAAAGAAGGTGGCCCTGGAATTGCTGCACAAAGAGGAAAAGGAGATGGATGAACTGGGCCAGACCATTTACAGTTTGAGAAAATGGCGGGGGGAGAAATCGGAGTTTATGTTGGACCAGGGACCAGGGACTAGGGACAAAACTTATGGATGAGTCTTTAAAACATATCGAACGCCGCTCCCTCAACCGGGCTGAGGCCATGCAGGAGGCCGAACGACCTAAGCCGAAACCCAAAGAGGGGCGTTCCACCTTTGACGAACTCTTGGAGCAGTCCCGCAGTTTAAGCGAGCAGGCGGCCAAGCCTAAATCGCAGCAAAAAACCCTCACCAAAGAGGCCTTGCCGGAGGGGCATCGTTTAAAGGAGCGCCAAAGGGAGCGCAATAAAGACTCGGATGAAAAAGAAGAACAACGGCAAGATTCCCGAGGCGAGCGCCGTGACGGCCACGCTACGGCCAAAAAGGTGGTGGGCAAACAGGGGACCAAACAAGACCAGGGAGAAGGGAGAGGGGGCAACTCCCACGAAAAGGGGACATTACAAAAAAGGGGAGAGAAGACCCAGTTTCTTTTCAAAAAGGACTTCTCGCCCAAGGCGGCCATCGGCTCGCATGAATTCGCCAAACAGTTCCAGACCAGGCTGGCTCAGGCCGCCCAGCGGGCCCCCAAAGCCATCCCTCAAGACATTTTGAACCAAGTGGTCCGTTATGTGAGGCTGGGCCAAAAGGCTGACGGAACCCACGTTTTTGAGATCAAGTGCCGTGAGACGCTCTTTCAGGGCTTATCATTGCGATTTCAGGCCAGAGATGGTAGGGTAAGCATTGAGTTTTTAACGGCCGACCGGGAGGCGCAAGCCCTTTTTGCAAAGGAGATTCCATCGCTCCACCGGTTGTTGACCCAAAAGGGGATCGCCATTGAAAACATCGTGATTGCTTAACGAACTCATGGCAATGATCAAACCCTTTCGATTTCATTTGACCAAGGTCTCTCCCAAACAGCTTCAGCTGACCGAAGGGCTCCTTCGTTTTCTCCCCCAAGCCGGCCTGAAAGAGGATATCCAGATAGCCATTCGCAAGGCCCTCCATCAATATCTTCCCGATATCGCCTATTACCTGGAGAGAATCGAAGAGGCCTCTTTTCAGGATCTTTTTCATTCCCTCCCGCAGGCCTGTTGCGTGGGGGTGTTGGGATTAAAACCGTTCAACCAAAAAGGGTTTATCGAAATCGATCCGGTCTTGAGCCATCTCCTTATTGAAAAACTGTTGGGGGGCGAAGAGGAGGGGGTAAACGAACTCAGGCCGCTCACCGAGACCGAACAGGGGGTGGTCGAGTTTTTGTTTTTAAAACTGCTGGCTCAGATTCATAAAGCCTCCGGGGAAAAGGCCAAACTCCATTTCCGCCTGGAGGACATGGCGCTGGAGGCCTCCCAAATCCGCAAATTTGCCAAGGAAGAGGAAAAGCTGGCCTGCCTCAAATTCCATGTCTCTTTTCTCAAGCGCTCCGGGTTTGTTCACCTCTATCTCCCCCATCCCTGGGTGCTGGAGGGGTTTTTAAAAGACCGGGAATTAAAGGAGGATTTCAGCGATTGGCCTCAATATGGGGATGTGGCGTGTGAGGTTTGGGGGAGTTTGGGGACCGCCGAGGTGGGTCTGGCCGATCTGGAAACCCTGGCCGGCGGCGACGTGGTTTTGTTCGACCAAACCGGCGTCCGTAAAACCGGCGATCATTGGGAGGGGGAGGTGGCCCTGTTTGTGGGGAGGGGGGAACATGGAAAATGGCGGGCCGCCTGGGATGGATTTCAAGAAAAGGGCAAGGTCCGTTTGAAAAATAACTTTTCTTGAGGAGGAATTTGAAGTGACCACAAAGAAAAAAACAGAAACGAGTGAGGAAGAAACAGAGGTGGGCCAAATCGCCCAGGATGTGCCGGTCAAGCTGACCGCCGTTTTGGGCAAAAAAGAGATGGCCCTCAAGGATCTGTTGCAATTCAAGGTGGGGCATACGATCGATCTCGACCGCCCCCCCAACGAGTTCGTCGACCTGGTCGCCAACGGCAAAACGGTGGCCAGGGGGGAGTTGGTTGAAATCGACGGCAAGCTGGGGGTGCGGATAATCAAAATGTTGAAATAATTTCCATGGATTTTACCTGGCAATTTTTGAACATGCTCCTGATCCTGCTGGTCGTTTGCGCGGGGGCGGTCGTCCTGCTCCGTTTCTTTTTGCCCCGTTGGATGGGAAACAAGCGTTGGAATAAAAACGGCCATTTTGAGCTGATTTCCCGCTATGCCTTGGATATGCGGCGGGCCTTGTATCTGGTGCGAGTGGGGAAACGTTATTTTATTCTGGGGGGGGCCGATCAGGGGATAAACCTTTTGAGCGAAATTTCCCCCGATGAACTGAAGGAAGGGGTCAAGTCTCATGTTGACTAGTTCTTCCCCGAAAAGAGGCCCGAAAAGGGAAATTCTTGTCAACCTGAGACTTGACCCCTTGTTTGCTTTTGCTTTGGTTTGCCTGGTTTCTTCGCCCGCCTATGCTCAGACCCAGGCCCTGGGAGTCTCCCGTCCGTTGATCCTTCTGTTAGTCCTGGCCGCCCTGGCCCTCGTCCCCTTTGTCATCATGATGGCCACCTCTTTTGTGAAGCTGGCCGTTGTATTGGCCCTGATCCGCAATGCCCTGGGAACCCAGCAGGTCCCCCCTAACGTGGTGGTGACCGGCCTGGCCCTGATTTTGACCGTTTATATCATGGCCCCGGTCGGCATTGAGGTTTATGAGGTCGCCAAGACAACGATCAACCAGGGGACCAATCAACCCCTCTTGTCGCAGGCCTCGGTCGAACTT
>JACQMB010000078.1 GCA_016203765.1 Deltaproteobacteria bacterium | reverse complement strand
GTCGGGGTGCCCGGATTTGAACCGGGGATCTCTTGCTCCCAAAGCAAGCGCGATACCAGGCTTCGCTACACCCCGAAAAAAATACCCATTACACCCACTTTTCCCCCCTTCAAAGATATCCACTTTGTCCGCTTGTTAACCTTCCAATTTCGTTAGTCCCTCCAACACCCCCTTCATTTTATACAAAGCCTTCCCCCGATGGCTAATTTTATTTTTTTCCTCCAGGGAAAGCTCAGCCAAAGTGCGGTCACGGTCGGGAAGCCAAAAGATGGGGTCGTAACCGAAGCCTTGGTTTCCCTTCGGCTCTCTGGCAATCCGGCCCAAGAGCCTCCCCTCCACCGTTACCTCCCGTCCATCCGGATGGACCAGGGCCATCACACACGAAAAATAAGCGCCCCGCTTTTCTTCCGGCACATCCCTGAGTTCACTCAATAATTTGAACCTATTTTCTTCATAGGTCGCCTGTTCGCCGGCGTAGCGGGAGGAAAAAATGCCCGGCCGCCCATCCAAGGACTCCACAAAAAGACCCGTATCATCGGCCAGGGCCCATTCGCCGGTCTGATGAGCGGCGGTTCTGGCTTTTTGCAGGGCGTTGTCGCGCAGGGTCGCGCCCTCCTCTTTCAGTTCAAGGGGGTCGTTTGGATCCTTCGCTTCGCTCAGGATGACACCCGGCACCTCCTTCAAAAATTCCCGTATCTCCTCAATCTTGTGCCGATTGTTGGTCGCCAAAATAATTTTCATAAACCGCGGGTTTTTAAAACCTCTTTTTGTTTTTGAATCAGTTGGCGGATTCCCTTTTCACCCAGTTTTTTCATCCGGGTTAATTGCTCGTTGGTAAAGGGTTTGTTTTCCGCCGTTCCCTGCATTTCAATGAACGTCCCTTTTCCGGTCATCACCAGATTCATGTCGACATCGGCCTTAGAGTCTTTCTCATAGTCCAAATCGAGACAGGGCTTTCCCTTAATAACCCCCACGCTGATCGCGGCCACATAATCTTTCAAAGGCCATTGGGAAATCATTTTTTTCTTTTTTAAAAACCGGCAAGCCAGGGCCAAGGCAATATAACCGCCGGTGATGGCGGCGGTGCGTGTGCCGCCGTCGGCCTGGAGGCAGTCGCAATCGATCACAATCGTCCGCTCACCCAATTTTTTAAAATCGACCACGCCGCGCAAGGCCCGGCCGATCAGGCGCTGGATCTCCAGCGTCCGTCCCTTTTGCCTCCCCTTGGCGGCCTCCCGGTTCATCCTCGTTGGGGTGGAGCGGGGCAACATCCCGTATTCAGCCGTCACCCAGCCCTCCCCGCTATTTTTTTTAAACTCCGGCACCTCCTCCTCCACACTGGCGGTGCACAAGACCCTAGTGCGCCCGACGGTAATCAAGCAGGAGCCTTCGGCAAACTCCGAATGGTTCGGCTCCAAAGTCACGGGACGCAGTTCGTCAAAACGCTTCGTTTTTGTCATGACAGGTCCCCTAACATATCCACGCCTCCTTGTCATTTTCTAATGACGTGGTAAAAGGGGACCATGGTCTACGGTCTACGGTTCACGGTCCTTCTGCTTATTGTTTTTTCCATTACCCTCCCTACTCCAGTCAGTTCCCTGGAAGGTTTTTATGAAGGCCCCTACCTCACGTTTTCCGGCGGTATCATGCAGTTTGACTGGGATGTGAATCAAAACACCGGCGTAGAGGAGGGGCGTACCTGGGAGCCGATTCTCCATTTGGGTTTCGGCTGGAATGTCACCGACTGGCTCGCCCCCGAACTCAACCTCCATTTTTACACCGATAGCAACGGGGGACGGCGGGAGTATATTGCCGGAGCCCATTTCGGGCCCGCCCTTACCTTGCTCATCGATCCTTTTTTGAATTTTAAATCGTTGCGGATTCTTCCCTTTGTGAAACCGGGTTTTACCTTTCAGGCCGCCTCCCTCCCCGGCGACCCGAGCGCCAACGATAACCGCCTTACCAACATCGGTTACGGGGGTGGATTGGCGGGGGGCTTGCGTTTTCTCTACAATGAATATCTATACTTCGGCTTCGAGGTTCAGGAAGATTTCATCTACCACGCCGCCAAAAACCAGCTCATCGGCGGCGCCGCCACCCTCATCTATAACGGCGGCTTCAAAAGGCAATTCGAGGGCCGCGCCATGGTCGGGGTTCACTTTTAGAAAAGTCGGCAATACAAGGGAGCGAGAGGGGTCTTCGATTCGTTGGCCGGAGGGATCGATTTCGAAAGCGACTTGTGCAGGAGCGAAGCCCGTACGAGGAGCGAAAATTTGTATTGGTTGTAAAATTTGGGAATTGACGAAGGAAAATTCCAAAATTTTACTTCGTATAACCAAACAAATTTTCGCGACGAGTAGGGCGAGCGAGCACGGAGCTTTCGAAAGCGCATCCCGAAGGCCAACAATTGAAGAATATCGAGTGAGCGTTTAGAAAGGAGCCGCTTCGTCCGATTCCCCTTCATAGACCGCATCAGCACCGGGCGGCGGGAGATATTCGTCTGCCCCCTTGGCCAGATTGTCAAAGCGGGTGTATTTGGCCAGAAAGGCGAGGTTGACCTTGCCGGTGGGGCCGTTTCTCTGTTTGCTGACCAGGATCTCGGCCTTCCCCTGTTCGGGGCTTTCGGAATTGTACATCTCATCGCGATAAATAAACATCACCACGTCGCTGTCTTGTTCGAGACTATTGTGGACAATAATATCGTTGGCCGCGAAATTGTGCGCACCCTCTACCGTCGCATCATAAACCTCCTCCATCCCCAATTCGGTGATGGAATGAATTTTATCCCAAAAAATATCTGAATGGGCGAGGTGAAGAAGTGTTTCGTCGTTAGGGAGGGCCCTCGCAACACGCACCATTCTGGCCCTGCTGATACCGTGTTTAAATAAAGTGCTTCCACAATACGACATCCCAAGGCGTTGTGAAAACTCCCGCCAGCCAATTCCCATTCTTTCCTTTGCCGGCTCGATCACGGTTTTCCAGGCCCGCGCTGGAATGACATCGACATTCTTATTTTGTTTGATTTCCTGAAGGGCCGCTATAACTTCAGGCACGAGGACTCTTCGACACCCGGCGATGCCAACACGCTCACAGAATTTTAACTGCTCTTCGGCGCCTTCCACATAGAGATGGTACATGCACCGGTATCCCTTTGCCGAAGGGACTTCTCTAAGCGTAGCATGAATGCCCAGCATCAATAGCAAGTGCTGAACCTGGCATGCCAGTATCTCACTGCTTGAGGCATAATAAATATACCCCGCTTTCTTTCGTCCCCGTAAAAGTTTCCAGCTAAAATTGCCGTCTGTCGCCCACAGATGTCTTAGGAAAAGGGCAATGTCTTCCTGCGGTGCCTGCATGAGATTGCGCGGAATACGTTTTTTCCAGGAATGAACGGGGTCAATGCCGAGTTTTCGATACCAGTTCGTAATCGGGTGGCGTACGTTGTGGGTGAGGTGATAAGGGCTTGGCAAATAAAGATGCCACCAGTTTTTTTGCATCACAACGCGCCCTTCAATGCCAAAGAGTTTTTTTGCGGCTTTCTGTACGGTTTCAACGTTCTCCCAGTCGCCGCTCGTGTAATGGTAGGGCCGATTGGGAAGGATGCACCCATCGCCCAATAAGTGAGCCAGTAAAATAAGTTCATTATCGGAAAGAAATTTTTCCGGCTGTAGCGGAGCCATTTCGCGAGGAAGCGCAATTGCATCTCTTGGTTGGAGTTGGTCCAGAGGTTTCCAGCCATCGATCCGCAAAAAGGGATGGTTGGCGGACGCCCTGATTTTTCTCCCGCTCCGCGTCTTCAAAAGAAATACCTTCTTTTTACCCGAGGAAAAGGCCTTCACCAGATGGTAGGGCCGGACTCGGTAATTTTCATCCACGGCGAAAACCGGAAAAGGTGTTTGTCGATCGCGTTCGGCGAGCTGTTGGATGGAAACCTGCTCCCCCGTTTTCGCATTGGTAATAAGCGTGTCGCCGGTCAAACAACCGCTTTCGCGCAAATCAGAGAGCATCGGGCGTTTATCCTGGCGGTTTTCCAGGCCGCGGTTGAGCTGTGACAAAGCGACCACCGGCACATGAAGTTCCTTGGCCAGGGCCTTCAGGCCGCGCGAAATCTCCGCGATCTCCCGTTCGCGGCTCTCCATCCGATGGCCGGACCTGACCAGTTGCAAGTAATCGACGACCAACAAACCTAAACCTTTTTCTTTCTTGAGACGCCGGGCCTTGGCCCGCATCTCCAGAACGGTCAACACCGGCGAGTCATCGATAAAAATGGGGGACTCCGACAACACCCCGGCCGCCCGGGTCAGCTTGGGCCAGTCGCTTTCGGCCAAAAAACCGCCCCGGAGTTTGTAAGAATCGACCTCGGCGCGCGAGCAGAGGAGGCG
>JACQMB010000077.1 GCA_016203765.1 Deltaproteobacteria bacterium | reverse complement strand
TCGAATCTCTTCCACGCTCTGGTGCGCGGCAATCAACTCCTTCCGGGTGGGGGTGTTGATCCCGTAAAAACAGGGCCAGGCAATGGGAGGCGACGAAATTCGCACGTGCACCTCTTTGGCGCCGCCCCGTTCGCGAAGCATCTTCACGATTTTCATGCAAGTCGTACCCCTCACGATCGAGTCATCGACCACCACCACCCGTTTTCCTTGCAGTAACTCCCGGACGGGGTTGAGTTTGATTTTAACGCCGAAGTGGCGGATCGCATCTTCCGGTTCGATAAACGTCCGGCCCACGTAGTGATTGCGGATCAGACCCATTTGAAAAGGGAGACCCGATTCCTCCGCGTAGCCGATCGCCGCCGGCATCCCGGAGTCAGGGACCGGAATGACCATATCGGCCACGGCCGGGTGTTCCTTGGCGAGCTGGCGGCCGAATCCTTTGCGAATCTCGTAGACATCCCTTCCAAAGATATGACTGTCGGGACGGGCGAAATAGACATATTCAAAAATGCAGTGTCCCTTCTGTTTTTCCCCGGCAAACGGCTTGAGGGAACGCTGGCCTTGTTTATCCCAAATGACAATCTCGCCCGGCTCAACGTCCCGCACGAATTGGGCGTCGATCAGATCGAGGGCGCAGGTCTCGGAGGCCGCGACATACGTCTCATCCTTCCTGCCCAGCACCAGCGGGCGAAAGCCCTTGGGATCGCGCGCGGCGATCATTTTATCTTTCGATAAAAAAACCAGGCAGTAGGCCCCGGTCACCTGCGAGAGGGCGTCGGTTATTTTTTCCTCCAGCGTCCTGCGAGAGGACCGGGCCGCCAGGTGCATGATGACTTCAGTGTCCATGGTCGATTGAAAAACGGCCCCCTCTTTTTCCAATTGTTTGCGCAAGGCCAGCGCGTTGGTCAGGTTTCCATTGTGAACGACGGCGAGCGGCCCCTGCGCGAAATCTACTAAGCGTGCGAGGCGGGATTCACTCCCGCCGAGCACGAGGGGTTTGGGGGGAAGGGGCCCACAACCGAGCGCCAGCGAGGTTGGGGCAGCGTTCCCCCCAATAAAATCGATCACGAAGGGCTGGGCGTTTTTCAGTTCGCTCGTCCCCGCCGTGGAATAGCGGACCTGGCCGATGGCGTGCGGGCCGGTTAAGGCGGCCAATTCTTTTTCGTGAAAAATATCGTTCACCATCCCCATCGCCTTGTGGGTGTGAAGCTCCGTGCCGGTGCTGGTGGTAATCCCGCCGCTCTCCTGGCCGCGGTGTTGCAGGGCGTAGAGGCAGAGATAAGCCAGTTTGCCGGCCTCGGGATTATTATAGATGCCAACTATTCCGCACATAGTCCCACCATTGCGATCACCGGGGTCGGTTTGATATTGCGACCCTCAGTTTCGTTATAAAAGCTGACGTTGCCGCTGACAACCGGAATGTTTCTCTCGCGACAGGCGTCGGCCAGACCGCGGCAAGCCTCCTTGAACTGCCACATCACCTCCGGATTCTCCGGGTTGCCGAAATTCAGGCAATTGGTAACGCCGATTGGCATTGCTCCGGCGACCGCCAGTTTTTCCACACTGCGCGCCACAATCGCTTTTGTTCCCTCATAGGGGTCCTGCGCGCAACGATCGGCGTCGGAATCGACCGTCAGGGCCAGTTTTTTTCCGTTCTCCTTGACCCGCATCACCGCCGCCCCGCCTCCCGGCCCCACGATCGTGTTGGTGCCGACCATGGTGTCGTATTGGCGCCAGATCCAAGATTTGGACCAGGGACCAGGGACCAGGGACCAGGGACCGGGGACTAGGGATCGGGGACCGGACAACAATTGTTTGGGTTTCACTGCGGATCTGTCGTAAACGGGGGCCTCATCAATCACCGGCGCCACGGGCAGGTCAAAGACACACTCATTATGAAAAAATCCCCTCACCCTCTTTTCGGCGATCACCTTTCCCACCACGGCAAATTCGAGCTCCCATTTTTTAAAAACGCGCTCTAACTCTTTTTCACGCCCCTTTTGCGCCACCAACAGCATTCTTTCCTGCGATTCGGAAAGCATAATTTCATACGGGGTCATCTCTTCCTCGCGCATCGGGACTTGGTCGAGCCGCAACTCCATACCGCATCCCCCCTTGGCGGACATCTCAAAGGAGGAGCAGGTGAAACCGGCGGCCCCCATGTCCTGAATGCCTACGATGGCGCCGGTCAGCTCAAAAGCCTCGAGGCAAGCCTCCATCAATTTTTTTTCGGTAAAGGGATCGCCGACTTGAACCGTCGGACGTTTCTCCTCCGATTTTTCATCAAAGGCGTCGGAGGCCATGGTGGCGCCGTGGATTCCGTCGCGGCCGGTTTTCGAGCCGACCAGGATGACCGGATTGCCGATCCCTGTTGCGATCCCCTTAAAAATACGATCGGTACGCATCACGCCGAGCGCGAAGGCGTTCACCAAAATATTGCCGTTGTAACAGGAATCAAAACAAGTTTCGCCCCCAACGGTGGGTATCCCCATGCAGTTCCCATACCCGCCAATCCCCGCCACCACGCCGCGCAGGAGATAATCGGTGCGCGGGTGATCGGGAGCGCCGAAATGGAGGCTGTCCATCAGCGCGATCGGCCGAGCCCCCATCGTAAAAATATCGCGCAAAATTCCCCCCACGCCGGTGGCCGCCCCTTGATAGGGCTCAATAAAAGAGGGATGGTTGTGCGATTCAATCTTAAAGGCGACGGCGTCCCCGTCTCCGATGTCGATAATGCCGGCATTCTCGCCGGGACCTTGCAAAACTTTTGGACCCCTGGTCGGAAACTGCTTCAAATGAACCTTGGAGCTTTTATAACAGCAATGCTCCGACCACATGACATCAAAAATGCCCTGCTCCACCGCATTCGGTTCGCGACCCAAAGCCGCTACGATCCGTTGAGACTCATCCATAATTTTAACCCATCCTCCGATCCTAAAATTTTCTCACTCGCCCGTTCCGGGTGGGGCATCATTCCCAGGATATTTCCCTTTTCGTTGACTATGCCGGCGATGTCGGCGACGGAACCGTTGGGGTTGCTGGTATAGCGAAAGACGATCTGCCTGTTTTTTTCCAGACGCTCTAATCCAGCTTCATCAATATAATAGTGGCCGTCCTGATGGGCGATGGGGATGGAGACCGTTTCGCCCGGCCGGTATTGGGAGGTAAAGCGGGTGTCGTTTCGCTCCACCCTCAACGCGCACGGCTCACAGATAAACTGCAAATTTTTGTTCCGAATCAGCGTGCCGGGAAGCAGGCCCGCCTCGCATAAAATTTGAAAACCGTTGCAGATTCCCAAAACCGGACCGCCGCGATCGGCAAAGGTACTCACCGCGCGCATCACCGGCGAATGGGCCGCCATGGCGCCGGTCCTCAAATAGTCGCCGTAGGAAAAACCGCCGGGAAGAATCACGCAGTCAACATCCCCCAAATCGCCCGCGGCATGCCAGAGGAGGCGGGCGTCCCGCTTCAAAACTTTTCGCAAGACATAGAGACAATCCTGATCGCAGTTGGAGCCGGGGAATTGGACGACGCCAAATTTCATATTGGACCAGGGACTTTAATCCAATTCATAGGAGTAGGATTCAATTACAGGATTGGCCAGGAGTTTGGCACACATTGCATCGATTCGATGGCGGGCCTTGTCGGCCGGCACGCCGTCGAGGTTGAGTTCAATATACTTTCCGACCCGCACCCCTTTCACATCCTTAAATCCCAGGTGCTTGAGCGTCCCCAACACCGCCTCTCCTTGCGGGTCGTGAACACCCTTTTTTAACGTGACATATATTTTGGCCTTCATGCGCATACCCGCCGGTACACTTCCCGGTAGTTCTCCTCCACTTTGCCGAGGTCGAAACGAAACCGGTCCTTGTCCATCTTCTCGCGTGTCTTTAAGTCCCAGAGGCGACAGCCGTCAGGGGTAATTTCATCGGCCAACAACAGCCCGGAGGCATGGCGGCCGAATTCCAGTTTATAATCGACCAGCAAAATGCCCCGTTTTTCAAAATAGGGGGCCAGCAGTTCGTTCACCCGCCTGGCGATCCGCTCCACGGCCGCCACCTCTTCGTCGCTGGCCCAGCCGAAAATGCGCAGATGATCCTTAGTCACCATCGGATCGCCGAGCGGGTCGCTTTTGTAATACCATTCCACCAGTGTTTCGGGGAGTTTTTCCCCTTCGGGCCGGCCCGTCCGCTTGGCCAGGGAACCGGCAATATAATTGCGCACCACCACCTCCACCGGAATGATTTCCACCCGCTTGACCAGCATTTCCCGTTCGGAGAGCTGCTTGACAAAATGAGACTTGACCCCCTGGGCCTCCAGAAATTGGAAAATCACCGAAGAGACCGCGCAATTAATCGCCCCTTTGTCCGCGATCGTCCCCTTCTTCTTGGCGTTGAAGGCGGTGGCGTCGTCCTTGAAATATTGAATGAGCAGGCCGTCGTCGTCGGTGCGATATAAAATTTTGGCCTTCCCCTCGTAGATTTTATCCAATCGTTTCATTGATGATCCTTCCGATATTTTTCAGCTTGGCCTGCCAATTAAAAATGGCCTTCTGCTGGACCGGGGTTAAATGTTTTTGGACCCGTTGGCGGAAATCGGCGCCGTTTTGCAAAGCGTTGCGCGCCTCTTTTTGAACAATTTGGTAGGCCTTGTCACGGCTTAGGCCTTTCTCGATCAAAGCCCGCAATACCTCCTGCGAAAAGACCACGCCGCGCGAAGCCTCGATATTCTGTTTCATCCGTTTGGGAAAAACCTGCAGACCTTTCAATACTTCGATTAACCGGCTCAACATAAAATCCAAAACGATCGTGGCGTCGGGGGCAATCACCCGCTCGACACTCGAATGGGAGATGTCGCGCTCATGCCAAAGCGCGACGTTTTCGAGCGCGGCCTGCGCGTAGGCGCGCATCAAGCGGGCCAGGCCGGTCAGATTTTCGGTCAGGATAGGGTTTCGTTTGTGCGGCATGGCCGAGGAACCTTTTTGGCCTTTGCCGAAGGGTTCCGCCAGCTCGCCGATTTCGGTTCGGGAGAGATGCCTGATTTCCACGGCGATTTTTTCAATCGAACTTGCAATGCCGGCCAGGACATTAAAATAAAAGGCGTGGCGGTCGCGCGAGACCACCTGCGTGGCGGGGGTTTCAGGTTTTAAACCCAGCTTGTCCAAAACAAATTTTTCGACCGAAGGGGGAACCTGGGAGTAGGTGCCGACCGCGCCGGAGATTTTTCCCACGGCAATCGTCTCCTTCGCCTGGGCCAGACGGGCCAACTGCCGCTTCATCTCTGCATACCAAGTAGCCGCCTTGAGACCAAAAGTGATCGGCTCGGCGTGGATCCCGTGGGTCCGCCCCATCATCGGGGTATTTTCGTACCGTTTGGCGAGGGTTTTCAGAGTTTTAAGTAACGCTTTAAGATTAGCCTCTAATAGCTTTGTTGCTCTAAGGAATTGACAAGCCAGCCCACTATCCAAAATATCGGAGGAGGTCAGACCCATGTGCAAAAAACGCCCCTCCGGTCCGACCGTTTCAGCCAGCGCGGAGACGAAGGCGATGACGTCGTGGCGGGTCTCTTGTTCAATCGCCTCGATCCGCTTGGGATTGATTCTGGCCTTTGTTTTGATTTTTTGGACCGCCGCAGGCGGGATTTTCCCCTCTTTGGCCCAGGCCTCACAGGCCAAAAGTTCAATGCGCGCCCAGGTCTCCCACTTGGCCTCGTCCGTCCAAATGCCAGCCATCTCTTTTCTGGAATAACGCGTAATCACGGGTGGGCTTAAACCAAAATCCCCATAGAAAATCAATGGTTATTTTATTTTATAAGGACTCTAAGAAGGCGGCGGGCCAGGAGATCATCGGTCTGGCTTCTCAACGATCCGATTGCGCCCGGTGGAAACTGATTGAGCATCCATCGAACCGATGCTTTATTTGTATCCAGCTGTTCTTCGATGACTTCGATGACCTCCTCGGCCCTTTCCAAGGCATGGGGGTGACCAATCATTCCCAATTGGACCAGCCAATAAACGGCCAATAAATTTCGGCCGGCCTCGCCGGACAACCGGCTTAGATCAAAAGATTGCAAATGAGTCAGGGTTGCCCGGTAACGGTCTCCGCCCGGTTCGTTCGCAAAGTCATTCAACAACCTAAACATCCACTCCAAATGCTCGAATTTTCCTGCGGCGACACGGGCCAGCTCATCAATCGCGCGGGTTGTCGCATTATCCGATTTTGCTGTTTGGTAAAGAATTAAAGCATAATAACCGAGATGACCGGCTAAAATCCAATCCCCCAAAACGCGCATCGCCTTGCGGTTGAAAAGGGCCAGGTCCGCTACCGCCCTTCTTGCCTCTTCGTCTGCTTCGGCCCGGCGTGCCAAGTTCAAGGGATCGATGTCTCCCAGCATCTCCTCCGCGTGGCCGTCTCCCTTTTTTTTGAGGTGGATCAGACTCCAAACCGCTTTGACATTCCCCCACTCGGCCATTCTGGCCAACCACCATTGGCTCATCGGAGTAAGACCGCTCTCTTCTATTACCCGGGGATCCATCGCCTGCCCCGCCGCAATCGCGACGCGTTTCCCCCGGCGGATCTGGGTATCCAATCCCTCCAAGGCCAACAGATATCCTTTTGTCTCCGCAAGTTTACGGAGCTGGTCGATATCTGTGGAAGCGGCCACCCCGGCCGGATCCGGCGTCCGGGTCTCTACGGAGCGTCCCCGCAAACCTTCCAGAAAAAAACGGCGGTCAGCGGTTCGCAAAAAAACGGGACCCTCTTGAACACGCCGGTCTGCCGCTCTCACCATTTCCAGCCATTTTTCCTGATCGGTCAGGCGCACCTGTCCGGCCAATTGGCGTTTTAGAAAAGCCGCCGCCGCCTGGTTTCCATCCACCACATTTTTTAAATGGTCCTGATAGAGCCGGCCCAGCTCGGCCCCTCTTTCAGAAAAAGCGTCGGTATAGGCGTCGACCAGCAGGTCAAAATGATGAACGGCGATCGTCTCCGCCCCATCAATGGCGTCGGCCACGGTCAGGGGATTTTGATAAACATCGGCCCCTTGGGCCCAAACATTGAAAACCGCCGGGAAATTTATGACACCGCTCATATCACTCTTCTTATCGGCCAGACCCCGAAAAAGTTGCTAGTGGAAATTTTCAACCGTTCTGCCTAGAATGGGGGCCATGCCGGTATTTTTGCTCTTTTTGGCCCTTTTAACCCCTTTTTCAGCCTCCTGGGTAGCCTTCGCACAGGAGGAGGAACCCCTCCCGACGGATGAAACGGTTACCGAAGCGCTGGAAAAAACGCAAGGGGATTTGGGGGAGGATGTTTACCGCGTTGTCGTTGAGGGTCAAATCGACCTCAATTATGTCTTTGCCGAATCGCCGGATTCTTTTATGGTCACCTATAAATTTCACATCGAGGGCCAAGCCAAAAACCAGGTCGATCTCATCAGAGAAAACGGGCAGATGACCACCGGGATCGATGGCCTGCTGGCCAAATGGCCTACCGGCGCCTGCGCCCTCCAGATCAGCGTCGGCGAATTTCCCTTTGAGTTGACCTTTCAAAAGGTGGAGGAGGAATTGGTCC
>JACQMB010000073.1 GCA_016203765.1 Deltaproteobacteria bacterium | reverse complement strand
TTGCGACCTAAAGCGCCGTCTAGCCCGGAGCCGTAATGAGGAGCGAAAATTTGTATGGGTTGCAAAATTTGGCGATTGACGAAGGAAAATCGCCAAATTTTTGGCTTTGCAACCCAACAAATTTTCGGGACGAATTAGGCGGAGGGCTGGCGCAGTCGCAACACCCAGCCCTTCCTTCCCGGAATCCATTGCGTTATCACCACCGAGCAAGGAATTTATTTTTTAGGCTCCACGCGCGCCTCGCCCATCAGGATTTGGGCCTCATGGAAGCGCTGTTCCCATTTGTATTTTTTGTCCTCTCGCACGTACTTCCAAAAAGGCCGTCCCACGCCGCGCCAGGCGTCATAGACAATGCCGGTTTCGAGCGGCGCGCCCCGCTTGGTGATAATGACGGCGTTGTTTTCGCGCCCCATGCTTTGAAACGAGGCCCCCCAGTGGCGTTCAAAGTATTGCATGGGCTGTTGCGGCAAGGCCTTCAATAACTCCGGCACCCAGTGATAGCAGTAGCCCTTTTCTTTCACCCCGCTTTTGATCTGATAGTTGTGCCAAACGGGGCCCCGTTCCATTTGAAACACCTTGTTGGTCTCGCGCGTCTGTTGCACCAACGCCCCGGCAATGAGGCGGGCCTCTTTTTGCACACCGGCCGGATCGTACGCAGGGTACTTTTCGGACTGGGGCAGTCCAGTCAATGCCTGGGTGATTTCCACAACGACTTTTTGATCCCTTTCAGCGGGCGTGAGGCGGACTTGCGGCTCTTTGGCGCAATGGATCAACAAAAAACAAAGAGCCAAAAACAAAGAACCAAGAACCTTCTTGATAAACATGGAGAGTCATTATAGATCAAATGGCGCGCGATGAAAATCCTAGGCATCGAAACCTCTTGTGATGAAACGGCGGCCGCCGTGGTGGCGGAGGGCAAAATTTTGAGCAATGTGGTCGCCTCGCAAACCGCCGCCCATGCCCCCTTCGGGGGGGTCGTGCCTGAAATCGCCTCGCGCCATCATGTGGAAAACCTCCCGGCAATCGTCAAGGAAGCCCTCCGCCAAGCCGGCTGTTCTTTGACCGATATCGACGGCATCGCCGCCACCCACACTCCCGGTTTGTTGGGGGCGCTCCTGGTCGGTTTGCAGTATGCCAAGTCGCTGGCCTTCGCCTTAAACAAACCCTTTGTCGGCGTGAATCACCTGGAGGGTCATTTGAACGCCCTCTTTTTGGAACAAAACGAAATCGACTACCCCTATTTGGGTCTGATCGTCTCCGGCGGTCATACCCACCTGTATCGGGTGAAAGGTTTTGGCCATTATGAACTCCTTGGCGCCACGCGGGACGACGCCGCCGGCGAGGCCTTCGACAAGGTGGCAAAACTCCTGGGCCTGGGCTACCCTGGCGGAGCGCGGCTGGAAGCCCTGGCGGCCGGAGGAAATCCGCGGGCCTTCCGTTTTACCCAACCCAAAATGGGCAACGGGACCTTGGATTTCAGTTTCAGCGGCGTAAAAACCGCCTGCCTCCTTCAAGTTAAAAACCAAAACGGCCGCCTGTCGGAACAATTTCAAAAAGACCTCGCCGCCGGCTTTCAGGAAATGGTGACAAACTTTTTGCGCGAGCGGGTGGCCCAAGCCGCCAAACAATATGATCTTCAAAATGTGGTGATCTCCGGCGGGGTGGCCTGCAACCAAACACTCCGACAAAAACTGCAAGCACTGGCCCGTCAGGAGGGCCTAAAAATATCCTTTCCATCCCCCTCCCTTTGCACCGATAATGGGGCGATGATCGCCTATGTGGGGGGCGAGTATTTAAAAAGAAAACAACCATCGCCCTGGTCGCTTAACGCCAGGGCGACTTCCGAACTCTAGCCTATGCTCCGCAAAACGCCCGCCTCTTTTTTGAGAAGTTATTCGATTCGGCCCAGCAAGAGCCTGGGGCAGAATTTTCTAAACGAACCCCATCTGATGGACAAACTGATCGACGCCCTGGAACTCTACCCCGACGAGGATGTCCTGGAGATCGGCTCCGGCTTCGGGTTCATGACGCACAAGATAGCCCAGCATGCCCTGGGGGTCGTCGCCGTGGAAAAAGACAAAAAACTCCTCGACATCGCAAAAAAGGAATACGGCCTTCAAAAAAACATTCAATTTGTTCAAGGCGATTTTCTAAAAATCAATCTCCCGGCAACCGTCAAAGACTGTCACCTCCCGATGAAAATGATCGGCAACATTCCCTACAACATTTCTTCCCAGATTTTGTTCCAACTGCTGGACAATCATTTTCTCTTTTCGGCGGGCGTTCTCACCCTGCAAAAGGAGGTGGCGGCGCGCCTGACCGCAAAAGCGGGGACAAAAGATTACGGCATCCTGGCCATTTTACTGGCCACGCGGATCGCCTGCAAAAAAATCTTCGATATCGAGCCCGGTTCTTTCATTCCCCCGCCGAAGGTGACCTCCACGGCGGTCCGGCTGACTTTTTTGAAACAATCGCCGCACGTCATTCATAACCTGAAGCTGTTTCGCCAAGTGGTCAAAGAGGCCTTCGGCACCCGGCGCAAAACGATCCAGAACGCCTTGAAAAAACTGTTAAAAAACGGGAGGATCAAGCCCTGGGAGACAGCCCAAATCGATCCCAAACTCCGCCCGGAGCAAATCCCCATTGAAGGGTATGTAAGACTTGCCAATCTTTTAAATACTCTGCTATAGGCCGGTTTATGCAGCCGAAGTATATCGCCATCGACGGGCCAATCGGGGTGGGGACCACCACGCTGGTCAAACGCCTGGCCGAAGAACTCAGGGGAACAACCATCCTGGAGCTGGTGGAGGCAAATCCGTTTTTGGAGGAATTTTATAAAGATCGAAAACGAAACGCTTTTAAAACCCAGCTCTTTTTTTTATTGAGCCGTTATCAACAACAACTGGAACTGAAAAAACAGGAGGAGGTCCGCTTTCCGCTGGTGTGCGACTATACGTTTGCCAAGGATCAAATTTTCGCCAAGGTCAATTTGTCGGCGGCGGAGCGGGAACTCTATGCCAAGGTCCATACCCTGTTGAATGAACAGCTTCCCAAACCGGACATTGTGGTCTATCTCCGCGCCCAATCGGATGTCTTGATGGGCCGGATCAAACAGCGGGGTTTTGGATATGAAAAACCGATCACCGTCCCGTATCTGGAAGAGGTCATGGAGGCCTACAATACCTGTTTTCTAAACTATAACGAAACCCCGCTCCTGATCGTGGATACCACCCACACCGATTTTTTGAAACACCACGATCAATATGAACGGGTGAAAAACGATATTTTAAACCACCGTCAGGGAAGCAAACAACTGATTTTAAGATGAAACCGATCACCGCCCCTCAACTCAAGGCCAAAAAGCAGGCCGGCGAAAAAATAGTGATGCTGACCTGTTATGATGCCACGTTTGCTTCCGTGTTGGAGCTAACCGATGTTGATTGCCTGCTGGTGGGCGATTCGCTGGGGATGGTTGTTCAAGGCCGGTCGACCACACTGCCGGTTACCGTTGAGGATATTGTCTATCACACCCGTTGCGTGGCCCGGCAGGCCCGGCAAAAACTCCTGATCGCCGATCTGCCGTTTATGAGTTATCAGCCCTCGGTCGAGACCGCGCTGGTGAATGCCGGCCGACTTTTAAAAGAAGGGGGGGCGCGGGCGGTCAAGCTGGAGGGGGGGTTCGAACAATTTGAGACGGTGCGGGCTTTGGTGCGCGCCGGTATCCCGGTGATGGGGCATATCGGGATGGAGCCGCAGTCGGTCCATCAAACCGGCGGATATAAAATTCAGGGAAAAACGGAGGAGGCCTCGCAAAAATTGATTCAAGACGGCTTGAGTCTGGAGGAGGCCGGTTGTTTCGCGATCGTTTTGGAAGGGATTGCCCCGGAGACGGCCAAAAAAATCACCCAAACGGTTTCCATACCAACAATCGGCATCGCTTCCGGTCCCGACTGCGACGGCCAGGTCTTGGTGTTGTACGATATTTTAGGTCTCAACCCAGGCTGGCAGCCGAAATTCGCCAAAAAATATCTGGATGGCAACCGCCTTGTTTTTGAAGCCGCGCAAAGTTTTGTGAAAGAAGTTCGCCAGGGCCTGTATCCTTCAGAACAACAGGAAGAAAAAGAGAGTCTCCGTTTAATGCAGTAGGAGGTCATTGCGAGCCCCGCGAAGCGGGACGAAGCAATCCAGTGAGCCTATGATTATTTTAAAGTTGCCCGAAGAGGTCCAGCATTGGGCATTGAATACCAAACGCCGGGGACAGCGGATCGCCTTCGTCCCGACCATGGGGGCCCTGCACGAAGGCCATCTTTCGTTGTTACGGGAAGGACGCCGGCTTGGCGACAAGCTGGCAATGAGTATTTTTGTCAATCCTTTGCAGTTTGGGCCCGCGGAAGATTTCGAAAAATACCCGCGCGACGAACCGGGGGATTTGAAAAAGGCCCAGACCTGCGGCGTGGATGTGATCTTCGCCCCCTCCGCCAAAGACATTTACCCGGGCGGCTTTCAAACGGCCGTGGCGGTGCAACAACTCTCCATGCCCCTGTGCGGAGCGGGCCGTCCGGGACATTTTCAGGGTGTGGCGACCGTTGTCTTGAAACTGTTTAACATCGTTCAACCCGACATCGCCCTGTTCGGCGAAAAAGACTATCAGCAGTTAAAAGTCATCCAAAAAATGGTCCGCGACTTGAATCTGCCGATCCAAATCAAGCCGATGCCGATTGTGCGCGAGAAAGACGGCCTGGCGATGAGCTCGCGCAACACCCACCTCTCGCCGGAGGAAAGAAAAGCGGCTCTGGCCATTCCCACCGCCTTGCAAAAAGCCAAGGGCCTCGCCACCGCCGGCGAAACCGATCCGAAAACTATTTTGAATGCGGTCGTCGCCACCCTGACCGAATCCAAAAAAATCGCCATCGACTACGTCTCGCTCTGTGACCCGGAAACCCTGGAGGAACTCAAGGTCCTCCAACGCCCCGCCCTCCTGGCAATCGCCTGTTTTGTTGGAAAGACACGGTTGATCGACAATTGTCTCCTGAAATAATCAACGGGGTCAACGCTTGAACCTCGAACAATGGTCTTACCCATACAGGTAAATTTGTCTTGGCAATTTCACCCATATGGCAAAATGAGTATTATGCTCCCAAGGGCCCTGGAAAAAATCTGTTTCAACAAGGTTTTTGGCCGGCAGATGCGCTTTATCGCGGATCCCAGGCAAGTCGGCAAAACAACGCCGGCCAAAAACTTCTTAGCCGGCCGGGGCGGCTCACCCCTTTATTACAACTGGGATCAGAGAGAGATCCGCCAACGGTATCGCAAAGACCCCTATTTTTTTCACTCCGACTCCCTCGGTCAAAAAACGAGGGGGAAGGACTGGGTCTGCCTGAATGAAATTCACAAATACCCCAAGTGGAAAAACATTTTAAAAGACTATTTCGATTCCTACGAAGGTCAATTTCAATTTATCATTACGGGAAGTGCCCGTCTGGACCTTTTTCGAAAATCGGGGGATGCCCTGACGGGCAGATATTTCCTCTTTCTCCTCCTTCCCCTTTCGCTTTTTGAAGTTTGGAAAAAATCTTAAAGACGATTTCCCTTTTGCCTAATTTTCCTTTCAGCGAGGTCCGGACTCGGATATTATCATAAGAAAATATACTCCCGATGGGGCCGGCGCCGGCTGGCCAAGCCCGTGAGGAAAGGTCCAAAACTCCTCCCCTGCGGGCCGCAGTGAAAATTGACATGATCCCGGTTGCCAGCCGCGGCGCTTCATGCTATTTTGGCAAACCATGAAATGTGTAACCGCGGCGTGGATTCTTCCTTTAAATCATCAAGGCCCGATTCCCAACGGCGCGATGGTCATCGACGGCGATACGATCCTGGCGGTGGGGACGGCCGAGGCAGTCCAAAAACAATTCCCGCAGGCCCAAAATGAAGACCACCCCGAAAGCGTGCTGATGCCGGGCCTGGTCAATGCCCACTGCCATCTCGACCGGATCGGGTTTTATGAAAAATTTTCCGTGGCCACCGACACCCAGTTTTCCCCCGTTGTCTGGCTTTTGGAAAGTCTCCATTATCTCTCCACGACCTCCTCGGGGATCGTGGCCAAACAGATGGAGACGGCCCTGACCGAAATGCTCCAAACCGGGATCACCTGTCTGGGGGTGATGAGCCATTACGAAGGAACTTATCCCCTGGTGAAAACTACCCCCCTGCGCGGCGTGATCTTTCATGAAATCCTGAGCGGACCGGATAAGCGTGCCCAGCAACGCTTTGAGATCGCGCTGGCCCTGGTCGATCAATACAGGGAGGCCAAACCCGGCCACCTCCAAATCGGCTTCGGCCCTTATGCCCCCTATCTGTTAAGCAAAAACCTGCTGAATATTATTTCGCGCCACGCGAAGGATTTAAACTTGCCCCTGCAGATCCACGCCGCCGAGCATTTCGCCGAGATGGAATTCTTTTTTGAATCGAAAGGGCCCATTGCCGAAAAACTATTTCCGGCAATCGGCTGGGAGGAACTCCCCCCCGCCCACCGCAAAACCCCCATCCAGCATCTGGATGAAATCGGATTCATGGCCACGCCGTTGTCGATTGTGGGGGCCTATCAGATGGCCGAAAAAGATTTTCCCCGATTGGCGCGGGGCCTTTCGAAAGTGGTCTATTGTCCCTCCGCCAACCGGCGCTTTAACCTGGGCCGATTCCCTTTGAAAAAACTGCAGAAACAGGGTGTGCCGGTAGCCCTGGGAACCGAACTTCTAAGTAACACACACGGTTTTGATCTTTGGGATGAGATGCGGCTGGCATTGAAAGAGGGCTCCAACCCTCTGCCAACCCCCTCGGAACTTTTAAAGATGGCCACCCTCGGTGGGGCCTACGCCCTGGGTTTTGAAAAAGAAACCGGCTCGCTGGAAAAAGGGAAAAAGGCCGATTATCTTTTGGTGAAAAGTCCGCACGGCGAAAATTTGTCGGCGGAGGATCTGGTCCGGGAATTGATTTTACAAACCACCGCCTCGTCGATTGAACAGGTTACCATTGATGGCAAGAAAGTGGCTTAAACAACACCTTGGCGCGGGACTTTTGGTTTTAATCCCCATCGTCGCCACGGTCTGGGTTTTAAAAATAATCATCCTCTGGTGTGAGGGGATTTTTGAAACCCTGGTCCCCGCCGCTTGGCGTTCCATCACCCTTTTTGGCTATCCGGTCCCCGGTGTCGGCCTGATCTTTACCTTTCTCCTGGTCCTTTTCGCCGGTGTCTTGACCCGCCTCTATTTCGGCCGGAAACTGCTGGCCTTGGGCGACCGGATCATTCAAAAAATTCCTTTTGGCAGGGGAATTTACAGCTCTGTAAAACAACTGCTCCATGCCCTGATGGCGACGGAGCGAGGTTTTCGTCAGGTGGTTTTAGTCGAGTTCCCCAAAGCAGGAAGCCACATGATCGGCTTTGTCACCTCCGAGCGCAAAGAAACCCTTCATGTCTTCATCCCCACCACCCCCAATCCGACCTCGGGCTTTTTACTCCTCGTCGATCGAGATAAAGTTAAGCCGCTGGAGATGTCTGTCGATCAAGCTTTTAAGTTGATTGTCTCCGGTGGAACGGTACAATCATAAGGAAGTTCACGAGGTATCCGCTTCCTTATGCAAATCGCAGTTCAAAATCGCAAGGCCGGTTTCAACTATCACCTCTTGGAAAAATTTGAGGCGGGGATGGTTTTACAAGGGAGTGAAGTCAAAAGCCTGCGCGCCGGCAGGGCTAATCTGGGGGATGCCTATGCCGTGGTGAAGGGAGGAGAGGTTTTCCTGTTGAACTGCCACATCAGCCCCTATCCCCCGGCCGCGGGCCAAAATCACGAACCGCTACGCACCCGCAAACTCCTGATTAAAAAAAGGGAGATGGAGCGGCTGACCGGGAAGCTCCAAGAACGAGGCTTGACACTCGTTCCCACAAAGATTTACTTTAATCAGGAGGGCCGCGCCAAGGTCGAACTGGCCCTGGCTAAAGGCAAAAAGCTCTTTGACAAACGGGAAAGCATCAAGAAAAGAGAATCGCGTCGAGCCATCTCCCGCGCCTTAAAGTCCAGATGAACTTTTTGAAAGGGGGAGGCAGTCCCGCGAAGCGGGACGTCGGAAGGGGGGAAACTTTCCGGGAAAGTTTCCCCCCTCCGAGTAGTGAGTACAGCGAACTCAGTTACAAGGGGGGTGAATTAGCTTCGACGGAGCAAACAAAATCATCCTGGCATGCCGACCACGTCATCAAGTCGTGAAACTGATGGCAATTGCTTAAATGGCAATGAACTCAGAATGGCTGCCTAATTAGCGCAGTCACGTTGGCCGCGTGATACTCGCTAGCGTGAACCAACGCCATTAGCGAGCTAGCAATTCTGGTTTCTCTTTGGCCAGGGTTGTGAAATTTAAACAAAGGGTGGTCTTAAACAAAACCGGTTCGTAAGGCGAGTTTAAGACAACACAATGTACGAACTAAGCATGTAGATAGGGTGACGGCGTTGCTTCGGACGTGG
>JACQMB010000075.1 GCA_016203765.1 Deltaproteobacteria bacterium | reverse complement strand
CGCCCCCAAAACCACAAACCGGCAAAACGCTGGATGCAATCCGTGAAGAACTCGGCGACTGCAAGCGTTGCCGGCTCTGCGAGGGGCGCAAAACAATCGTCTTTGGGGTTGGAAACCCGAAGGCCGAATTGATGTTCATCGGCGAAGGGCCGGGCCGCGACGAAGATATTCAGGGCGAGCCGTTTGTCGGCCGGGCCGGGCAGCTTCTAACCAAAATCATTGAGGCGATGGGGATGAAGCGGTCGGATGTTTACATTGGAAATATAGTGAAATGCCGTCCTCCCGAAAACCGCGCGCCGCTCCCCGATGAAATTGAAACGTGTATCCCTTTTCTCCACCAGCAGATCGATTCGATCAAACCCAAAGTGATTGTCTGCCTGGGAGCGGTGGCCTACCAGGCCCTCTTGAAAACCGAACAATCGATCAGCCGCATGCGCGGCCAGTGGCAGGAATACAAAGGCATTAAAATCATGCCCACTTATCACCCAGCCTATCTTTTGAGAAATCCTGAAGCCAAAAAATCGGTCTGGGAGGATATGAAGAAGGTGAGGGATTTATTTCAAACGTCGGCGTAGGCCGAGCCTTCCGGTTCGGAAGCGGCGCCACCAAGATGGGGAGGGACCCGGCGCCACAGCAGGAGACGGGATTGCCAAAACAGGGGGTGTCTCCGAGCCGTTCCCCTCGTCGGGGCCCAATATCCCAAACATTCGGGGCTCGAGCCACACGACCAGCGGGTCTTGCTCTCCCAAATATATTCGCAGTTGTCTCACCCTTCCCCGGACCCATTTTTTGTCTTCGGCAGGAATGGTGTCTGGATCGGAGTGCTCCAATCCAATTCTCCGAATCTGATTGTTGACAACATATGCAAAAAGCAGAGCGGCTACCCTGCCGAGCCGGCCCTCCTTCCCTTGGTAATGTAGGATTCGCAGGAGAGGAGCGGCGGCGAGATCGGCCTCTTCCCCGCTTAAAACAATCCCGTCGGGAAAAAAGATAAATCTGCAATAACATTTCATAGCCAGCACCTTCCTCCATTCCGGATATCCGCCGTCACTCTGCGCAAAAACGGTCCGGACTTGCTTCAATAGCTCCAATCCGTGCTGCCGAAGTTCCAAAATTTCAGGGAAAACATTCCACCAAAAAGGGAGGAGATTGGTTCCCATCCTTATTTCAGCCTGCCAGCGTGGGAGTTTGTCCAAAATCGTCGGATTGGCACCCGAAAGGTGGAAGTGTTGCGCCTCCATCACGGCCAAGGCCAGCTCCCTCAATCGGGGATGGGCTTTGGGATCGTCCAAAATAGGCTGAAGGATGTTTGCCGCCCGGCGAAGGCTTTTCGTTCCAATCAAATCGGGAATGGCATCGCCTAGCACCATGAGGGCGACGATGCGGGCGGCGGGCGATTTGTTTTTCTGCGATTCCAGCGCCTCCCAGGCCAGATCGAGGGACGGATAAAAGCTGTGCCTTCGGTCCAGGAGATCCTCCAAAACTTCCTTAAAGAAGACTTCTTGCGGCCAGTCCCCCCGAATCCAGGTCCAGGCGGCCGAAGCACTCTCGTTTCCTTGCCCCGCTTTTTTGGCCAACGCCCCCCTTAAAACGGCCAATTGGTCCGGGGATGCTTGTTCGGCCAGACGGTAGGTATTCATGCCCCCCACATTTAAAGCCCCCTGTAGTACAGCGAGTTTTTCGGCCTGCGCCGCCAAGAACGCGTCATCGGGAAGAGGCGATGGATCCGAAGTCGTGTCGGGCACTGCGCCAAGAGATGCGTCGGTAGGGACAAAAAAAGACGGACCAACAATAATGAGGGGACCGCCGCTCATCTGCGGTCGGCGTATAACAGTAATATTTTTTTGGCAAGGATGTTTTGCCTAATGGACCAAACGGGATTTGGAGTCGTCGTCCGCTTCCGGCTTTTCCTCGCCGGCCGGCTTTAGGTGAGGCTCCTTCCGGTGGGCCTTGAAAACATAGACGCGGTTGCGCCCCTGGTCCTTGGCGTCATAAAGGGCGATGTCGGCATGATCGATCAGGTCATCCATCTCCTTCACATCCTCGGGGAAAGTCGCCACCCCGATGCTGACGGTAATGCACTTCACCTGTTCCTGAACGAGATGCCGCAATTTTTCAGCCACGGCCAAGGCCCCGCGTTTGTCGGTATCGGGAAGGAGGGCCACAAACTCCTCGCCGCCGAACCGGGCCACGGTGTCGACCTCGCGCAAATTTTTGTCCAACAGCCGGCCCATTTTTTTCAGGGCCTCGTCCCCCTTCGGGTGGCCGAACGTATCATTATATTTTTTGAAAAAATCGATGTCGATCATCAAAACGGAGAGCTCGCGTTTAAAGCGCACCGCCCGTTTCCATTCCAACTGCAGGACCTGGTTGAAATGGCGGCGGTTAAAGACGCCGGTCAGTTCGTCGGTGACCGAGAGTTCCCGGGTCTGCGTGTAGAGTTGGGCATTGGCCATGGCCAGGGCAATCTGGTTGGCCACCAGGGTTAAAATTTTCATGTCGTGTTTGAAAAAACCGTCGGGGCACTCCCGCCCGAAGTTGGCCACCCCGAAGGTCCGCCCCTTGAAATGAAGGGGGGCGGCATAAACGCAACCGTAAACGTCCGGCCCCCGTTTCACCCGGCGGGGATCGGATTGAATATCGGGAACATAGACCGGCCGGCCGGTTTGCAAGACCTGCCCGGCGATCCCTTCGCCCCCCGCAACGCCGGTCGGCTCGACGGGAGGGCCTTGCTCAAAACCGAAGGCCGCCTTCACCTCCAAAATCTGCCGGCGTTCATCCCAAATCATCAGGGAAAAATTTTCCAGCCGCAGATGCTTCTTCAAAACCGCGCAGACCAAATCGTACAACGGCTGAAGCTCCACGGTCTGATTGATGTTCTGGCCGATTTCATAAAGAACGGTCAAGTCCCGGACCAGATTTTCCAGCGTGCGATTAGTACTGGCGATCAGGCGGTTTTTTTCCTCCAATTGGCGTTTGTATTTGAGTTCCTCCCGGGCGGTGATCAGATCGTGATCGACCTGGACTTTGCGCACCGAAAGATCGGTCAGTTGGGAGAGCATCCGGTTGAAATTTTCGGCCAGCAGGCCGACCTCACTCCGGCCGGTCTTTTCGGCCCGGATCAAAAAATCGCCCTCGCCCGCCTTGGTCATCGCCCGGTTCAGCCGGACCAGGGGCCGTTCCAAAAAGAAATAGGCGGCGGCGACAAAAAACAAAAGGGCGAAGAGGATGCGGCCGGCCAGGATCAAATTCTTGAGCGGCCAGAAAAAAAAGAGGGCCTCCGGATCCAGTTCGTAATGAACCACCGCCCAGGTGGAAGCCGCCAGGGCGGCCAGATAACCGATGCCGCCGGCCAGCAGTGTTTTAACCGGTATGGAGAGACGAGGCATTTTTTGTTCCTTATATCAAAGTTATCGGCAATTGTGAAAAAATGTTGCTTCGCTTGCGGCTGGTCCGCCGAGAGACGATAAAATACCTTTGTAATCTCAACTAGTTATGCTAAAAGTGAAACATGGTCCCCACCGCCTGGCGTCCCTTTTTGATCTTTCTCCCGCTTTTAGTCCTCGGTCCGTGGTCCTCGGTCCGTGGTCCAAACATCCCCTCCATCCGTGTGGCCCTGTTGAAAAACGTTCCGGCGGTCACCCTTCAAGGGAAAGAGCTCCGCATCCGTCTGCCGGAGGAAAAGCCGGTCAGTTATTATCTCGACTCTCCGGTGAGGGTTTCAGCCGCCGCGGAGGGGATTCAGGTCGGCGACCAAAAATACGCCTACCCGCAAGTCCGGATTCAAAGCCTGGAAAAACCGATCGCGATCGGGTCGCGGCAATTTGAGGGGACCCTGGAGTTTCACAAAACCGGAGACGATTCCCTTCTGGTTTTAAACGACCTCTCTCTGGAGACCTATCTGACCGGTCTGGTCCACGGCGAGATCCACGCCTCCTGGCCGGCCGAGGTGATCAAGGCGCAGGTGGTGGCGGCGCGGACCTATGCCCTGTTTCGCCAGGAAAAAAGAAAACAAAATAAAAACAGCCTGTATGATTTGGAAGGAGACCAGGACGATCAGGTTTACGTCGGCTCCAAAGGCTCGGCCGACATCTCCGTGCAAAAGGCGATTGAACAGACGCACGGTGAGGTCTTGTGGTTTTTGGGTTTGTACCCCGCCTATTTTCACAGTTGCTGTGGCGGGATGACCGAAAAGGCCGAAAAGGCTTGGGGAAAAAAAGAGACCTCGGCGCAGGTGGCCGATCCTTTTTGCAAGCGCTCTCCCTTTAGCGAATGGGAATTGAAACTTTCCACCGGCGATTTTTTGAAAAAACTCCGCGGCCACGGCCTGGAGGGACGGCACCTCAAAAACATTTCGTTGGAACGACACGACGGCTCCCCCCGCAACGCGGTGGCGGTGATTGAGACCGACAAAATGAACCTTTACATCGGCGCGACCGACCTGCGGCGCATTGTCGGTTACGGCAAACTGAAGAGCACCTGGTTTGAGGTCCAACACTCGCCCCACTCGGTTTCTTTCCGCGGGCTGGGCTACGGCCACGGCGTGGGGCTTTGCCAATGGGGGGCCAAGGCGATGGCGGAGGCGGGCAAATCGTACCAAGAAATCCTGAAATTTTATTATCCGAAGGCGGTGGTGAGAAAGCTTTATTAAATCATAAGGAAGCGGATACCTCGTGAAACCTAGTGTAGTGTCTCCAACACTTCTTTACAATGTTGTACCTTTCTCAGGATGGTGTCTGCTGAAGCCGTCCAGATAAAAGGTTTTGGCTTTTTGTTGTTTTCTTCAATGTATTGCTCGATCGCCTCGATGAGTTGATGGACACTGGAGAAAGATCCCCGGCGAATCCGGTTGATTTTAAATTGAATCGATTCTTTATCAAGCGGACTCATGGCGAACCCCTCAAAACAGCCTCGGCCGCCCTCCGGTTAAAGGTGGTGCGCAGATGGGCGGTGGACAGATAACGCTGAATGGCCTGCAGGCGAAAATTTTTTAGCGCCCTTGGCGAGCGGGCATAAAGGAGAATGCCGTTTTTGAGCACCTGCATCCCGAACAGGGGGGAGGCGTGGTTGAGCACCCCCAAATCGATGTCTTCCCTTTTTAAGATATCCTCCAATTTTAAAATGATTTTGGAAATATTCTCGTAGGAATATTTTTCATCCTTGAACAACACCGCTATATCCACGTCACTAAGGGCCTTCATCCGGTCTTTGGCCAGGGCGCCGTGCAAAAAGACCAGCTCGACCGGCTGGCGTTTAAAAAAAGAGGTCAAAACTCCCTGCCTCCTCAGGGCCTGTTTTAAACGAAGGGTCTTTGGATGTTCAATGGTGTCGACGAAACGCATGATGATGTTATTTCAACACACTTGACAGCCTAGATCAATCCTAGAGATGCTCAGCCGCAGCCATGCTAAGTTTATATCAATACTCTTATCCCAAAACGCTCATCACCCAACATCCCTTGCCGCAGCGCGATCAAAGCCGGATGATGGTGGTGGATCGGGGCCGGCGGGCCTGGGATCACCGCGCAATTCGGGACCTGCCGGCAATTTTGCGCCCCGGGGATCTTTTAGTCTTCAATGACACGCGGGTGTTTCCGGCGAGGTTGTTGGGGAAGGATCAAAAAATTGAAATCCTGCTTTTGGGAAAAAACGGTGCGGGTTGGAAGGCTCTTGGAAAACCCTTCAAAAAAATAGCCGAGGGGATGCACATCGATTTCGGCCTCGGTTTGAAGGGAACCGTGGTTGGAAAAAATGGTGACGGCCTTGAAATCCGATTCAACAACGAGGCCCTCCTGGAAAAAGCGGGACTGCCGCCCCTGCCTCCCTATATTCGGAGAAATCCGGAACCGGCGGACCGGGAGCGCTACCAGTCAATCTTTGCCAAAAACACCGGCTCGGCCGCGGCCCCCACGGCGAGCTTTCATTTTACCGAGGAGTTAGTGAAAAAATTGAAAGCCAGTGGAGTGGAAACCGCCTTTGTCACCTTGCACGTCTCACGCGATACGTTTTTGCCGATTCGAACCGACGAGGTCAAACAACACAAGATGCACGGCGAGCGTTTTTTCGTTCCCAAAGAAACCCAAACAAAAATCAAACAGGCCAAAGGGGAGGGCCGTCGGGTGATCGCGGTGGGGACAACGGTTGTCCGCGCCTTGGAAAGCGACTGGTCGCAAAGCGAAACCAAACTTTTTATCACCCCCGGCTTCCAATTTAAAATCGTCGATGCCCTGCTGACCAATTTTCATCAACCCGCCTCCACCCTTTTGTTGATGGTCAGCGCCTTTGCCGGCCGCGAATTAATCCTGAACGCCTATCAAGAGGCCATCGCCCATCAATACCGCCTATTCAGCTACGGCGATAGTATGCTGATTTTTTAAATATTCGGCAAAGATCTCGCCGATGGTTTTGCTGTAGCTCTGCGCGATCTTTTTATCTTTAAAATGAGAATAGCCGTCGCCGCCGGCCGTCAAAAAATCGGCGGTGCAGACCTTGATTTTCGCTTCGGGACCGAACTTTTTCCCATCCAGTCCGGCAGTCTGCAAATAGCCCCCCGAATTTTTCTTTTTTTCGGAAAATTTTAGGACCGCCTTCAATTCTTTGCCCGTCAGCTCCAGAACCTGGGGAAAATTATTGAAAGGGAGAATGGTAATCACATCCTTCATCCGAATCGGACCCTTCTTGAGCGAATACCGAATCCCCCCGCTGTTGATCAGGGCCACGTCGGCGCCGCTGTACTCCTTCATCACCCCGGCAATCAAACGCCCCAGCGGCGTGGGTCCTTCGCGATGATGCGGCAGATCGTCTTTGGCGTAGGCAATAATCTGACCGTATCGGCGATCTACCTCCCGTTCATACCGGGCCAGCCAAGACTTGATCTTTGGGTCTTCCGGGAGGCCGGCATCCAGCGGAATCAACTCCGTGGCCGCCACCTTCCAATCTTCCCCGCTCGGGGTCAGATCAATCCGGCCCATATGGGTTCCGTAGGCCGGCGTCCGGCACAAATGCCGGCTCCGGACCTTTCGGCAATACGGTTTTTCTTTTGGATCGGGATGGGTATGCCCGGCCAGGATCAGGTCAACCGTTTTAAATTGTTTTAGCAATTCTCTGTCGTCCTTCTCTTCCATATGGGTGAGGGCAATTTGAAAATCGGCCCGGCGCAGATCGGCCAAATATTGCTTGGTGGTTTCAACCGGATCGGCAAAGAGCAGACCTTTGACATTGTCGGGATGCGTCTGCACCGGCGTCCTCGGGGCGGTCAAACCGAGCACGGCCAACCGGGTTTGTTCCTGCGCCAGTTCGTGCAGAGGTGAAAACAACAACTGGCCGGAGCCGGAATAAAAAATATTGGCGCTGATCAAAGGAAATTTCATTTTTTTGTGCAGGGCCAAAAGCCGAGGAAGCGAAAAATCAAAATCGTGATTGCCGACGACCATGAGATCCAGACCGAGACGGTTCACGGCCTCCACCTCAACATCCCCGCGCCAGACGGAGGAGATCGGCGTCCCGGTAAAGAGGTCGCCGGCAAAAAGGACAAACGTGACGATCCCCTTTTGTCCATTCTCCCGCCGGATTTTTTCGACGAGGCGGGCCTGGCTGGCAAAATGTTCGAGATGACCGTGGAGGTCG